>JAUXPP010000158.1 GCA_030683705.1 Polaromonas sp.
GGCGACTGCGGCGCCTGCACCGTGGTGGTCGGCGAGGACCAGGGCGGCCGCATGGTCTACCGCGCGGTCAACAGCTGCATCAAGCTGGCGCATTCGATCAACGGCCAGGCGCTGTGGACCGTGGAAGACATCGCCGCCGCCGACGGCACGCTGCACCCGGCGCAGGAGGCGATGGTGCAGTGTCATGGCAGCCAGTGCGGCTTTTGCACCCCCGGTTTTGTCATGAGCATGTTCGGCATGTACCAGAATCATGTCAGCAAAGGCCAGACCATCACGCGCGAGCTGGCGCAGCAGGACCTGTCGGGCAACCTGTGCCGCTGCACCGGTTACCGGCCTATTTTTGACGCTGCGCAGCAGATGGCGGCGCTGCCTGCCGTGGCCCTGGACGAAGCCAATTTGCTATCAAAACTGGAGCTACTCACGCCCGCCACACAAGCGCCGGAGGCCGATTTGGCTTACAAATCTCCGCGCTCCCTGACGGAACTGCTGGCTGCCCGCGCCGCCCACCCCAAGGCCCAGATCGTCGCCGGCTGCACCGATGTGGGCCTGTGGGTGACCAAACTCCACAAGCAGTTCGACCAGGTGCTGGATGTCACGCGGGTGGCGGAACTGCGCCGCGTGGAGGACTACCCGCAGCACATTGCCATCGGCGCCGCCGTGACCCTGGCCGACGGGTTTGCCGCGCTGGTGGCGGGCCGGCCGCAACTGGCCAGCTTCGCCGCACGTTTTGCCGGGCTGCCGGTGCGCAACGCCGGCACTCTGGGCGGCAACGTGGCCAACGGCTCACCGATCGGCGACTCCATGCCGCTGCTGATCGCGCTGGGCGCCAGCGTGGTGCTGATGAGTGTTCGCGGCCACCGCGAGCTGCCGCTGGAAAACCTCTACACCGGCTACCGCAAGAACGTCATGGCAGCGGACGAAGTGCTGGCCTGGATCAAGGTGCCCAAGCCTGCGGCCGGGGAACCGAGCGCCGCGCCGGGCCGCCCCAAGCAAGCGGGCGCCCCCTCGGGGGGCAGCGCAATACGCGAAGCGACAAGCGTGGGGGCAGAATTTTTAAGGGCCTACAAGATTTCAAAGCGTTACGACGACGACATCTCTGCCGTCTGCCTGGTCATCCAGCTGCAGCTCGAAGGCGGCAAGGTGGTGAAAGCTTCGATAGGCGCAGGCGGTGTCGCCGCCACGCCGGTGCGCGCTGCACAGACCGAAGCCGCGCTCACCGGTCAGCCGTGGACCTTGCCCACCGTGCAGCAGGCCATCACGACCCTGCGCGCCGAGTTTTCACCGATCTCCGACATGCGCGCTTCCGGCGCCTACCGCAGCGAGGTGCTGGGCAATTTGCTGCAGCGTTTCTGGCTGGAGAGCCAGGGGCTGAAGCAGATCAACCTGGAATCGTTTGTGCTCAATGAGGTGGCGCCATGAACGCCCGTGAAAAAACCCAGGCGGAGGGCCCGGTCAGCCGCGCCGACAACCCGTCCGGGCCGCAACTCGCCGTGCCGCCGGTGACGCCGCCGCCCGGTCCGCAGTCGCCCCCGCGTGGCGCGGCCGGGCGCTCACACAAGCACGAAAGCGCGCGCGCCCAGGTGGCCGGCGCCGCCACCTATGTGGACGACATTCCCGAAGTGCGCGGCACACTGCATGCTGCACCGATTCTTTCCACCGTTGCGCACGGGCGTTTGCGCGGCGTGGACGCCCGCGCCGCGCTCGCGATGCCGGGTGTGCGTGATGTGATCCTGGCAGGCGATGTTCCAGGCGACCCGCTGCTGGCGACTTTTGTGCATGACGAACCGGTGTTTGCGACCGACACCGTCGAACACATCGGCCAGGTCGTCGGCTTGGTGATCGCCGACACGGTGATGCAGGCGCGCCGCGCCGCGCGCAAGGTCACGCTCGACATCGAGGAACTGCCGGCCATCCTGGATGTGCGCGAGGCGCTCCAGGCCCAAAGTTTTGTGCTGCCACCGGTGTTCGTCAAGCGTGGGGACGCGGCGCGCGCGCTGGCCGCGGCACCGCATACCCTGAACGGCCAGCTCGAGGTCGGCGGCCAGGAGCATTTTTACCTCGAAGGCCAGGTCGCTTACGTGCTGCCGCAGGAACAAAAGCAGTGGCTGGTGTATTCGAGCACCCAGCACCCGGGCGAGGTCCAGCACTGGGTGTCGCACGCGCTGGGCATCGCCAACCACGCGGTGCGTGTCGAGTGCCGGCGCATGGGCGGCGGCTTCGGCGGCAAGGAAACCCAGGCCGGCCACCTGGCGGTGTGGGCCGCGGTCGCGGCGAACAAGCTCCAGTGCCCCATCAAGCTGCGGCTGGACCGCGATGACGACTTTTTGGTCACCGGCAAGCGCCACCCCTTCGCCTACGACTACAGCGTGGGTTTCGATCAAAGCGGGCGGCTGCAGGGCCTCAAGCTTGTCATGCTGGCCAACTGCGGCTTCAGCGCCGACCTCAGCGGGCCGGTCGCCGACCGCGCGATTTTCCACAGCGACAACGCCTACTTTCTCGAGGACGTGGAGATCGCCTCCTACCGCTGCAAAACCAACACGCAAAGCCACACGGCCTTCCGCGGCTTCGGCGGTCCGCAGGGTGTGGTGCTGATCGAAACCATACTCGGCGACATTGCGCGGCAGCTGGGCCTGGACCCGCTGGATGTGCGCAAGCGCAACCTCTACGGCGTGGAGGAGCGTAACGTCACGCATTACCAAATGAAGGTCGAGGACAACATCCTGGCCCCCCTGCTATCAAAACTGGAGCTGTCTGCGCAGTACCGGCGCCGGCGGGAGGCCATTTCGGCATGGAATGCAAAAAGCCCGGTGATCAAGCGCGGCATCGCCATCACGCCCGTCAAGTTCGGCATCTCCTTCACTGCCACGCTGTTCAACCAGGCCGGCGCCCTCGTGCACGTCTACACCGATGGCAGTGTGCAGGTGAACCATGGCGGCACCGAGATGGGCCAGGGCCTGAACACCAAGGTCGCGCAAATCGTTGCCGACGAACTCGGCGTGGCCTTCGAGGACGTGCTGGCCACCGCCAGCGACACCAGCAAGATCCCCAACGCCTCGGCCACCGCCGCCTCGGCCGGCACCGACCTCAACGCCCGCGCCGCGCAGTACGCGGCGCGCAATGTGCGCGACAATCTGGCGCAGTTTGTCGCCGGGCTGGACGGCTGCGGCGCCGGCGCCGTGTCGTTTGCCGGCGGCCACATCCGCTCGCCCAAGGGCAGCCGGCCGTTTCCCGAAGTCGTGCGTCTGGCGTACGCCAACCGCATCCAGCTCTGGAGCGACGGCTTTTACCGCACGCCCAAAATCCACTACGACAAGACCACGCTGACCGGCCGGCCGTTTTATTACTTTGCCTATGGCGCGGCCTGCAGCGAAGTCGCCATCGACACCCTGACCGGCGAAAGCCGCGTGCTCAAGGTCGACATCCTGCACGACGTCGGCACCAGCATCAACCCGGCCATCGACATCGGCCAGATCGAGGGCGGTTTTGTGCAGGGCATGGGCTGGCTGACCACCGAGCAGCTGGTGTGGAATAACAAGGGCCTGCTGACCACGCATGCGCCCAGCACCTACAAGATTCCCGCGACCGGCGACATCCCGGAACACTTCAAGGTGGATTTGTGGCCCGAGCCTAACCGCGAAGACAACGTCTTCGGCAGCAAGGCCGTCGGCGAGCCGCCTTTCATGCTGGCGATCAGCGTGCTGGAGGCCTTCAAGGAAGCCATCGCCGCGGCCCGGCCCGGCCCGGTGCGTCTGCAGGCGCCGGCGACGGCGGAACATGTGCTGCGAGCCCTTTCCGGGCCGGTGTAACGCGGCTCACCGGTCATCCCCGCAGTACCGAAAACAAAGGCGGCAGCAGCAAAGCTCCCGGCGGGCTGCCCTTCAGGTTCAGCGGTACTTGCCGCCTAGAATCTGGGGCAACCCCTGGAGTCCACTGCTGCCATGCCTCGCCAGAACATCACCGACATCCTCGCCTTCCTGGCGGTCGCGAACGAGCGCAGCTTTACCCGCGCGGCTGCCAAGCTGGGCCTCTCGCAGTCGGCCCTGAGTCACAACGTCCGCGACCTGGAAACGCGTCTCGGCGTGCGCTTGCTGACCCGAACAACGCGCAGCGTCTCCCCCACGGAAGCGGGCGAACAGCTCATGCGGACGGTGGCGCCCCGGCTGGAGGAAATCGACGCAGAAATCGCGGCGGTCAGCGACCTCGGCGCCTTCCCTTCCGGAACCATACGGATCACCGCCATCGACCACGTGGCCGACAGCATTGTCTGGCCCAGGATTGCCCGGGTGCTGGAGCAGTACCCGGACGTCCGCGTCGAGCTCAACACGGAATACCGGCTTGTCGATATTGCCGCGGAACGCTTCGATATTGGTGTGCGCTACGGCGATCAGATCCAGAAAGACATGGTGGCGGTGCGCTTGACCCCGGACATCCGGATGACCATCGTGGGTTCGCCGCGTTACTTTGAAACACATGAGCTTCCTGTCACCGTGCAGGACCTGGTGCGCCAGAACTGCATCACGCTGCGCCTCCAGGGTGGGGGCATCTACGCCTGGGAGTTGCGTGACGGCGATCGCCAGGTGGAGGCACGCGTCACCGGCCAGGTCACGTTCAGCGGCGCGTACCAGATGCTCAACGCCGCGCTGAGTGGCTACGGTCTGGCTTTTCTGCCGGAAGAGCTGACGCAGCCGCACGTTGATGCCGGGCACCTGCGCCGGGTCATGGACGACTGCTGCCCGGATTTTCCGGCGCTGCACGCCTACTATCCGAGCCGGCGTAACTCTTCGAGAGCCATGCGGCTCGTGATCGAGGCGATGCGCGCCGACGTTTAGCTGCGCGCTCAGGCGGTCTGGCCGCCGTCTGTCATCGGGAAGTTTCCGACCCCGAAAACTCAATGTGCCTGATGAAGCGCGCCGGGATTCCTCCGACGACCGTGTTGTCCGGCACGTCGCGGGTCACCACGGCGTTGGCTGCGACCACGGCGTTCTCGCCAATGGTCACGCCCGGCATCACCGATACCCCCGCGCCCAGCCACACGCCCTTGCCGATGGTGATGGGTTTGCAATAGGTGGAACGGCGTGTGGCAGGATCGAGCGGATGGTTGATGGTGACCAGGTTCACCTTGGGCCCGATCAGGGCACCGTCGCCGATGGTGATGCCGCCGCGGTCCATGAACTCGCAGGCGTGGTTGATGAACACGTTCTTGCCGACGCGGATGTTCTTGCCGAAATCGGTATAAAAGGGCGGCAGCAGCGCGAACGACTCGTCGACCGCAACGCCGGTCAGGCGCGTGAACAAGGCCCGTACTTCGGCCGGAGCCCTGTAGCCGTTGTTCATCTCGGCGGTGATGCGCTGGGCCTCGGCGATCAGGGCCGCGATTTCCGGATATTCCGGGTCGGTGAGCGAGATGCACTCGCCTGCCAGCTCACGCTGGAAGATGTCGCGGATGTTCATTGGAAGAAGGCTTTTGACGATGAGGTGACGGCTGGATCAATCCATGTACAGGCAGCGACCGGGCGCGACAGCAGGCGTTCATCACCTGGTCATGCGGCACGTGGCATGGTGGCCATCAGCTTGTCCAGGGTAATGGGATAGTCGCGCACGCGAACGCCGGTCGCATTGAACACCGCATTGGCAATCGCGGCGCTGACGCCGCAAAGCCCCAGTTCGCCGACGCCCTTGGCCTTGAGTGGCGTCGTGGTCGCATCGGTTTCATCGAGGAAGATGACTTCCTGGTGCGGGATGTCCGCATGCACCGGCACCTCGTAGCCGGCCAGGTCGTGGTTGACGAAAAAGCCCAGGCGCTTGTCTACCGCCAGCTCCTCCATCAGGGCACCACCGACGCCCATGGTCATGGCGCCAATCACCTGGCTGCGCGCCGACTTCGGGTTGAGGATGCGGCCGGCGGCGCATACCGCCAGCATGCGCCGAACGCGCACTTCGCTGGTGAATTCGTCGACGCCTACTTCCACGAAATGGGCCCCAAACGTCGATTGCTGCATCTTCTTACCGAGGTCGCCGTATTCCATCGTGTCTTCCGCGACCAGTTCACCCGCCGTCGTTGCCTGCGTGAGTGGGGCGCTGCGCGGGCCGACCTTTACCGAGCCGTCGCTGAACTGCGCCTGGGCAGGATCGAAGCCGAGTTTCTGCGCGACAGCCTCGCGAAGTTTCACGCAGGCTGCATAAACGCCCGCCGTGGAGCTGGCCGCACCCCATTGGCCACCCGAGCCGGCAGAAACCGGGAAATTGGAGTCTCCCAAACGCACGAACACCCGGTTCAGCGGCACGCCCATCATTTCGGCTGCAGTTTGCGCAATGATGGTGTAGCTGCCGGTTCCGATGTCCGTCATGTCGGTTTCAACTGTCACGATCCCGCGTTGGTCGAGACGCACGCGCGCCGCCGACTTCATGGTGGGAGCGCCCCGGTAGGCGGCAGCGACGCCCATGCCGACCAGCCACCGGCCATCCCTGAGCTGCCCGGGTTTGGCGGGGCGCTTGCTCCAGCCAAAACGCTCGGCACCCAGCTGCAGGCACTGCACCAGTTGCCTTTGCGAAAACGGTTGGCCTGCCGCCTTGAGCTGCTGCGCCGCAGCCTCTGCTGCCTTGCTCTGGGGGTCGTCGCCGCCCTTTGGCGGACTCAAGTCTGGCACCACCTGGGTGTCATTGAGGATTCGAAGACCGACCGGGTCCATGCCCAGTTGCGAAGCCAGTTCGTCCATCGCAACCTCAAGCGCCATGTGCCCTGTGACTTCGCCCGGGGCGCGCATCGCGTTCGCTTCCGGCAAGTCCAGCACCGACAGCCTGGTGGCGGTCATCCGGTTTGGGCCTGCGTAGAGCATGCGGGTCTGCTGGACTGCGCTGTCGGGCGAGCCACCCGGCAGGTCGCCGGACCATGCCTCGTGGGCAATGGCGGTGAGCCGGCCGTCACGCGTCGCACCCAGGCGAATGCGCTGGATGGTGGCGGGACGGTGCGTCGTGTTGTTGGCGATGAGGGCCCGGTGCAAGGCGACCTTGACCGGACGTTTTGCTGCCCGCGCGCCCAGCGCAGCGAGCACGGCATCCGCGCGCACAAACAGCTTGGCGCCAAAGCCGCCGCCGATGAAGGGCGACACGAGCCGCACCTTGTCCTTCGGCATGCCCAGCGTCTTGGCCAGGTCGCCGCGGCCCCAGTCCACCATCTGGTTGGAGGTCCAGACCGTGAGCTGGTCGCCGTTCCAGGCTGCCGTGGTGGCGTGCGGTTCCATCATGGCGTGCGATTGGTCGGGCGTCGTATAGGTCGCGTCGACCGTCACTGGCGCCGCTGCGAAGGCGCCGGCAAAGTCGCCGACTGCCGAATCAGCGCTCGAACCCCAAAAATCGGCGGGCTTGGCGCTCTCGCGCATCTTTGCGAGATCAAAATTTCCGGGCGCCCGCTCATAGTCGATGCGGACCAACTGAGCCGCGCTGCGCGCCTGCTCGAAGGTCTCGGCCACGACCAGCGCAACAGCCTGGTGGTAATGGTCGACCTCAGGTCCGGCAAGCAGTTTGGCGGTGTTGAAATCGCCCTTCTGGAGGGTGCCTGCGTTCTGCGCGGTCACAATGGCCAACACGCCAGGCGCGCGCCTCGCGGCGTCCAGGGTTATGGACCGGATGCGGCCTTTCGCGATGGCCGCACCCATGATCCAGCCGTAGGCGGCGCCGGGCGCAACGTCGTGCCGCTCGTAGGCGTAAGGCGCTTTGCCCGTTGTCTTGAGCACGCCCTCGATGCGATCGACCGGCTTGCCGATCACCTTGAGCTGGTCAATCGGGTTGGTGGTGGCGGGGGTGTCGAATTTCATGTCAGCTCCTGCTTTCGGCCAGCACGGCGGCGAGCGTGCGCTCGGCCAGCTGCAGTTTGAAGGCGTTATCGTGGGTGGGGCGGGCGTCTGCGAAGACCCTGTTCGCAACTGCCGCCGAGCCTTTGGCCATGGCGGCTTCGGCTGCTTCAACGCGCCATGGCTTGTGCGCCACTCCGCCGAAGGCCGCGCGGCCCGTGCCATCGCGCTGCACAACCGCCGCAACCGACACCAGAGCGAAGGCGTAGGACGCCCTGTCCCGCACCTTCCGGTACACCTGTGTGCCGCCCAAGGGCCTGGGCAGGGTCACACCAGTGATCAATTCGCCGGGCTGCAGGTCGGTCTCGATGTGCGGTGTATTTCCGGGTAGCCGGTGAAAGTCGGCGATAGGGATCACCCGCTGCGCGCCGTCGGCCTTCACGGTCTCCACCTTCGCGTCCAGCAAGCGCAGCGCCACGGCCATGTCGCTGGGGTGGGTGGCAATGCAAGCGTCACTCGCACCCACCACTGCGTGCTGCCGGCTGATCCCGCCGATGGCCGAACACCCGCTGCCCGGATTGCGCTTGTTGCAAGCCATGTTGGTGTCGTAAAAGTAGGGGCAACGCGTGCGCTGCAGCAGATTGCCGGCGGTGGTGGCCATGTTGCGCAACTGCCCGGACGCCCCCGCGAGCAGTGCGCGGGACAAGACGGCATAGTCGCGGCGTATGTGCCGGTCCGACGCCAGATCGGTGTTGCGCACCAGGGCGCCGACCCGAACGCCGCCATCCGGGGTCCGCTCAATCCTGTCGAGCCCGAGGCCGGTGACGTCCACCAGGTGCGGGGGGGTCTCGATCTCAAGTTTCATCAGGTCCAGCAGGTTGGTCCCGCCTGCCACAAACCTGGCGCCGGGACGCGCGGCGACAGCGGCGGCGGCTTGCGCTGGTGTGGTCGCCCGCTCGAAGGTGAACGTCTTCATACCCGGACCCCCGCAACTTCCGCCATGGCGTCGACAATGTTCGAGTAGGCGCCGCAGCGGCAGATGTTGCCGCTCATGCGCTCGCGCAACTCGGCGGCTGACACCACCGGCCGTGCCGCCAGGTCCTTGCTCGCGTGGCTCGGAACGCCACGCTTGATCTCGTCCAGCACACCCACTGCGGAACAAATCTGCCCCGGTGTGCAGTACCCGCACTGGTAGCCGTCGTGCTTGACGAAGGCCGCTTGCATCGGATGCAGGCGCCGGGTGGTGCTCAATCCTTCCACGGTCGTGACTTTTGCGCCGGGTTGCATCACGGCGAGGGTGAGGCAGGACACGACGCGACGTCCGTTCACCAGCACCGTGCAGGCCCCGCACTGCCCCTGGTCGCAGCCTTTCTTGGTGCCGGTCAGGTGCAGGTGTTCGCGCAGCACATCCAGCAAGGTGGTGCGGGTGTCACATTGAAGTGTCTCGGAACGTCCATTGACCTCCAGGGTGACGCTGGCCATGGCGGGTGCCGCTTCCGCTGCCCCCTGTGCCGCCGAGCCTGCCGGCAAGGTGACGGCGGCAGAGGCGGCGCCGGCGATCAGCAGGTCCCGCCGGTTCAGCGTCGGTTGGGTAAAGTCGTTGTCCATGGAAGTTCCTTCTGCATAAAGTTCTTGAGGGTCGGAATCAGCAGTTGAAGGCGAGGGCAAGCACCAGCGACGCGAGGACACCGGGCAGTTCTCCTTGCAGGAACCGTCCGAATGGTGCATTTGGTCTTGCTCCTGCATCAACAATCAGTTTCGGGAAAAAGTAATTCGCGAGCTGCCGCTGCCAAGGGCTCGAGACAGATTCCCAGCATCGTCTACACGGCCCAGCCGTGTGTAGGCGTAGGACGATTCGAAGGTAAGGTAAAACAGGACGAGAGTCTTCGACCCATACAGCATGAGGTCACCGTTGCGGATGGTTCCCGGCCGGCCAGCATTCGTCGGCAGCGCCTTCGGCAGCTCCACGTGCTTCTCGTTGCCGTTGAGATCGGGCATGTCCAGCGTCAACGGAAGCAGTTCGGCAAAGGCCCGGGCCGATTCGTTGTCGGCCAGGGTGATGGCGAAACGCTGCTGGCCAACGGTCATCCATAGGTGTGTTTGCGTCGGCGGGACAGCTGTCTGCGCAACCTGGACACCTGAGACGGGACGGCCTGGCGCCGACGGCTCGCGGGCTTCACAAGCGCCGATCATGGCAAAGCCGAGAAGCAAACCCGACCCCCACAAGGCTCGCAAGGCTGTCACTTCCTGGTCCCCTCGACGTGCGCGAGTGCGGTGCGAGCGCGCACTGCCGCTTCCGGGTAGCCGCGTTGCGCCAGCACCTCCGCCAGCTGGCGCAGTTGCGGGGCGGTCAGGCCGACATTCATGCTGAAGCCGACATGCGATTGCAGCTGCGATTCGGCGCCAGGCATGGCCGCGAGTGCACCGACAGTGGCGAGCTCGCGGCTCTGCCAGTCGAGGTTGTCACGCGCGAACATGGCGCCGAACAGGTGAGACTTGAGGTATTCGTCGATGACGGGGGAAAATTCGAACAAGGCGCCGCGCACGGGCGCCCCGACCAGCTTTGTCTGGTTGGCCGTTCCAAGTTCCAGCAGTTCCTGGCCTTTGGGCACCGGCCCGGGTTCGCGCCCCGGCGCATCCTGGATACCGCGCTGCTTGCGCGCGTCCACCACCTTCATCATCTCGCCCAGCGCATTGTGGCTGCGCGGAAAACCGGTGTAGGCATACATTTGCACCAGGATTTCCCTGGTCTCGCTGAGGGTGAGCCCGGCGTCCAGCCCCTGGTTGAGCGCTTGGTTGAGCCCGGGTATGTCGCCCAGCGCCGTGGCCGCAGCGATAGGCGCGATCGCCTGCTGCTTTAGCGAGAGGGTCTGTGCGGTGCTCGCCGCAGGCTGCGCGCGGACGGCGCCCGGCTGGGCCACCGCAGGGTGCACCGATGCCGCGAACAGGGCGGCTGCGGCCACCACCCATGCCATGGACTTCATGGCTTCACCGCGCGTTGTATTGTTCATCGCTGACTTTCTCCATCCAGGTGACGGCGTTGCCGCCGACGGTGCCGGTGACTGCGAGGTGGGTCATGGCCGTCGTCGGTCCGGCGCCGTGCCAGTGCTTGACGCCCGGCGGGCAGGCGACCACGTCGCCGGGACGGATGACCTGCACCGGTTTGCCCCACTCCTGGGTCAGCCCCACCCCTGACAGGACCACCAGGCGCTGGCCCGCCGGATGCGTGTGCCAGGCGGAGCGCGCGCCCGGTTCGAAGGTGACCCAGGCACCGGACGTGTTGATGCTTGCATCCGCAGCCCACACCGGGTCGACGCGGACCCGGCCGGTGAAGAACTCGGCCGGGCCAGCAACGGACGCCTGTGCGCCCGCGCGGGTGATCTCCTGTGCGCTTGCGGAAGGATTGCCCTGGGCGATGGCGCAGCCAGCAAGGGCTGCATGGATGAAAACGGCGACCGCGGCCGTCTTGAATGGATGAAGGAGCATGTTGGGGTCCTCGGACGTTGATGGGCTATGGCCGATTCTGGGCGCGACGGCACTCTGGATAAAGCAGGGCTGCTCGATTGGGTCTATGGCTCTCATTCATCAATCGCGAGAGCACCCACGCTGCGCGGAACGTCAAACGCTGTACATCTGACGGCGGACAGGCACAGCGGCCAAAGCAGCGTGCGGGCCGCGCCTGCAAGACGACGCATACACATGGCCATTTTTCGCCGCACTCCCCTCCGATTTGGCTTAAACACAACAGTCCGCCCATTACGAATAGGAATATTTCTCATTTGGAAATATACTCAGGGCATCAGCCACATGCTGTGGAGCGGCTCCCTGTTCAGGGCGTGCCGCCTTCCCGGGTGCAGCCAACTCCCAACCGCTGGAGCAGCGCCCGCCGACCCCTTTGACGCTTAGCCTGGCCACCCCCGTGGTGGCGACGCTGTGCCGTGCTGGCGCCCTCCGGTTCATTGCCACCGAAGATCATGCAAAATCAGCCGCCAGCCCCTGTCCGTATTGCGTCAAACGCTACCAACTTCATAGCAAAGTGGATTCCCGTCGCGGCCGCCGCCTGCCTGTGCTGCGCCACCTGGGCCCAGGACAAGGAGCCTGCCGCCCTGGACAGCATCACCATCACCGGCACACGCGAGAGCACCTCGACCCGCCTGCCGCTGACCGCGCGCGAGACCCCGCAATCGCTGAGCACCATTGAGCGCGCCGAGATCGAGCAGCGCTCCCTCACCAGCGTGGACAGCGTGCTGCGCAGCACCACCGGCATCCATGTGAGCTTTTACGACACGCAGCGCCCGCTGTATTTCGCGCGTGGTTTCCAGATCACCGACTTCCAGGTCGATGGCCTGCCCACCTACAGCGGCAACACCAACCAGGAGTACGACACCGCCCTGTATGAACGCGTGGACATCGTGCGCGGCGCCAACGGCATCCTGACCGGGGTGGGAACGCCTTCGGCCACCATCAACCTGATCCGCAAGCGTCCGCAACGCAGTTTCAGCGGCTCGGTGGCGCTGACGGCCGGCAGCTGGGGTTACCGCCGCGCCGAGCTGGACCTGAACCTGCCGCTGACGGCGGACGGCAGCGTGCGCAGCCGGCTGGTGGTGGCGCCGCAAACGCGCGAGAGCTTCCGCGACCGCTATGAGGAAGACAAATATGCGCTGCTCGCTGTGGTCGAGGCCGACATCGGCAAGGCCACCGTGGCGTCGGTGGGCTACCAGCGCCAGCGCAACAACCCGATCGCCGGCATCTGGGGCACGATCCCGCGTTTCGCCACGGACGGCAGCGAGATCAACCTCCCCATCTCCACCAACTTCTCACCCGAATGGACACGCTGGTCGCGCGAATCAGGCACCCTGTTCGCGACGGTGGACCACCAGATCAACGAGTTGTGGTCCCTCAAGGCCAGCTACAACCATACCGAAGGCAAAAACTTCAGCCTGCGCACCTACGGCTACGGCGCCACCACATCCAGCGCGCCGTTCATCAATCGCGCCACCGGCGCCGGCGTGCGGCTGTACGCCGGCGTGGGTGGCGGCACGGAGACCCAGGACACGCTCGACGCCTACCTCACCGGCAAGATCGGCCTGGGCGGCCGCCAGCACGATGTGACCCTGGGTTTCAGCAGCCTGCGCACCAACACCCACACCGACAGCTACACCAGCGTGGCCGGTTACAGCTACACCGTTCCCAACGTCTACACCTGGGACGGCACGGCGCCGGTCCCGGTCTACAGCCGGACCGGGGCCTTCAACGAGCAGGTCACCCGGCAGGACGGCGTCTACGCGTCGGCGCGCTGGCGTCTGGCCGACCCGCTGTCGGTGCTGACGGGCGTGCGCCTGACCAACTGGAAGCGCCAGACCGACAACTACAACACGGTCGGTGTCTTCACCTCGACCACCGCGCGCCAGTCGGTCACGCGCGAGGTCTCGCCCTTCCTCGGGGTGGTGTACGACATCACGCCGTCCCTGTCGGCCTATGCCAGCCACACCGGCATCTTCAACCCGCAGAACTACAAGGACCGCAACAACCAGCCGCTGGACCCGGTGCAGGGCACCAGCAACGAGATCGGTGTCAAGGGCGAATGGGCCGAACGCCGCCTCAGCGCATCGTTTGCGGTGTTCGAGGTCCAGCAGAACAACTACGGTGTGCGCGACAGCAGCCAGCCCACCGGCAGCCTGCCCGATGGCAGCTCGGCCTACGTCGGCGTGGACGGCACGCGCAGCCTGGGCTGGGAGCTGGACGTGGCCACCCGCCTGGCCCCGGGCTGGCAGGCCACCGCCGGTGTGACGCGCGTGAAGACCCAGCGCAACACCGCCGACCTGACCTATGCCAACCTGCCCGAGTGGCTGGTCAAGCTCGGCACGCAATACCGCTTCTCGGGCGCGCTGCAGCCGCTGGAAGTGGGCGCGCAGCTGCTGTGGCAGGGCCGCATGGACGCGGTCAACGTGCCCAGCCCGTCCGGGCCGGCGACCGTGACGCAATCGCCCTTCGGGCTGCTCAACCTGAATGCCAGCTGGCGCTTCGACGACAAGACCAGCCTGAACGTGGCCGTCTTCAACGCCGCCAACAAGCGTTACTGGGCCACGCTGGACTATGCCAACTACGGCGACCCGCGCGCCGTGAACGTGACCCTGCGCACCCGGTTCTGATCGGCGACGCGGGCTTAGAGGAAGCGCTGAATAAATCCCTGCGGATGCGCGGCAGGCGGATTGGGATGGGATGCAAGGCGGATTTCGCAGCCAATAGCCACCTATTGGCAAGAAATTCAACGCAGCAGGCCGCCCAAGCCCGGCTGATCGCGCGCCGCTGGGAGCTTGTTCAGCGCTTCCTTAGCTGGCCAGCGCTTTCATCTCGGCAAACAGGTCGGCCTTGCCCTCGAAACCGATGCCGGGCAGCTCGGGCAGGGTCACGCAGCCATCCGCCACCTTGACGCCGTCGGGGAAACCGCCGTAAGGCTGGAACAGGTCGGGGTAGGACTCGTTGCCGCCCAGGCCCAGCCCCGCGGCGATCGCCAGCGACATCTGGTGGCCGCCGTGCGGGATGCAGCGCGCGGGCGACCAGCCGTGTTCTTTCAGCATGTCCAGCGTGCGCAGATACTCGACCAGGCCGTAACTGAGTGCGCAGTCGAACTGCAGCCAGTCGCGGTCCGGGCGCATGCCGCCGTAACGGATCAGGTTGCGCGCGTCCTGCATGGAAAACAGGTTCTCGCCGGTGGCCATGGGCTTGTCGTAGTGCTGCGCCAGCTCGGCCTGCAAGGCGTAGTCCAGCGGGTCACCGGCTTCCTCGTACCAGAACAGGTCGTAGCGCGACAGGGCCTTCGCATACTCGACGGCAGTTTTCAGGTCGAAGCGGCCATTGGCATCGACCGCCAGTTGCTGGCCCGGCGCCAGCATGCCCAGCACCGCCTCGATGCGGCGGCAGTCCTCGGCCAGCGACGCGCCGCCAATCTTCATCTTGACCACCGAATAACCACGGTCCAGGTAGCTGCGCATCTCGGCCATGAGTTTGGCGTCGTCCTTGCCCGGGTAGTAATAACCGCCGGCGGCATACACAAACACCTTGCGGTTCGGTGTGCCGTTGCCATAACGCTCGGCCAGCAACTGATACAGCGGCTGGTCCGCGATCTTGGCGACCGCGTCCCAGACCGCCATGTCGATGGTGCCGACGGCGACCGAACGTTCACCGTGGCCGCCGGGTTTTTCATTGGTCATCATCGCAGCCCAGACCTTGTGCGGGTCGAGGTTGTTGCCGCTTTCGGCGAGCAGGCTGTCCGGCGCGGCTTCGAGGATGCGCGGCGCAAAACGTTCGCGGATCAGCCCGCCCTGGCCGTAACGCCCGTTGGAGTTGAAGCCGTAACCGATGACCGGCTTGCCGTCGCGGATGACGTCGGTGACGACGGCCACCAGGCTCAATGTCATCTTCGAGAAGTCGATGTAGGCGTTGCGGATGTCGGACTTGATCGGCTGGGTGACTTCGCGGATGGCTGTGATCTTCATGTCTTTGCGTCGCTGGAGTTGAGTGATGGGGCTATCATCGGCGCCTCGCCCCCCGGCGTCCAATGCCGGATTTTTCTGGTTCCATGCCCGCAAAGCACCGCTCATGAATTTGACCTGGCTGGAAGATTTCCTGGCGCTGGCCAGCACCGGCAATTTCTCGCGTGCCGCCAGCGACCGCCACATGACCCAGCCGGCCTTCAGCCGCCGCGTGCGCGCGCTGGAGGAATGGCTGGGCGTGGCTCTGTTCGACCGCAGCAGTCACCCGGTCAGGCTGACCGAGACCGGCCAGTGGTTCCAGACAGTCGCGCAGGACCTGCTCGCGCGTGTGGCGCGCGTGCCCGACGAGGCGCGCGCCGTGGCCGACGCCAGCTCGGCCACCCTGCGTTTTGCGTCCACCCACGCGCTGTCCTTCAGCTTCCTGCCGGCCTGGCTGCGCGGGCTGGAGTCGGGCTCGCCGGTGGGAGCCATCCAGCTGGTGTCGGATGTGATGCAGCAGTGCGAAGCCCTGATGCTGCAGGGTCGCGTGCAGTTTCTGCTGTGCCACTGGCATGACCAGGTGCCGGGCCGGCTCGATCCGGCCAGCTACCGCTCATTGCGCGTCGGTGGCGACACGCTGGTGCCGGTGTCCGCGCCGGGAAAAACCGGCAAAGCCCGGTACCTGCTTTCTTCCGGCGGCAAACCCGTCCCCATCCTGGCCTACAGCAACGAGTCCGGGCTGGGCCGCATCGTGCGCACCCTGCGCAGCGGCGCCATCCACAAGGCCGGCAGCGAGCCGGTCTTCACCGCCCACCTGGCCTCGGTGCTCAAGACCATGGCGCTGGACGGGCGCGGCGTGGCCTGGCTGCCCCAAAGCCTGATCGCCGACGAACTGGCTGGCGGCCGCCTGGTTGCCGCCGGTGGTCCGGAGTGGGCGATTGAACTGGACATCCGCCTGTTCCGCAGCGACGCAGCCGCACCGCCGGCAGCCGAAAACTTCTGGCGCCGGGTGGCCGCCTCGCCGCACTAGGACGCCGAGGCCTTTTCCGGCACGGGCGCAAACGTCAGGAAAACCGAGGTGCCTTCGCCCGGCTTCGATTCCACCCAGATCCGCTGGTGATGGCGGGCGACGATGCGCTGGCAGGTGGTCAGGCCAATGCCGGTGCCGCTGAACTCGCTGAGCGTATGGAAGCGCTGGAAGGGCTGGAACAGCAACTCGCCATTGCCCGCATCGAAGCCCACGCCGTTGTCCTGAACCCGCACGATCACTTCGGGACCCGCCGCCTCCAGCAGGAGCTGAACATGCGCATCCTCCCGCTTGCCGGTGAATTTCCAGGCATTGCCCAGCAAGTTGGTCAGCAGCGGCCGCATCAGCCCGGCGTCCGCGCAAACAGGCAGTGAGGCCGGCGCTTCAAAACGCAGCTGGCGCCCGGGTTCCTGCTGCCGAAGCTCTTCCATGATGTCCTGCGCGATGGGGACAAGGTCCACGTCCACGAGTGTCAGCACCGTGGTGGACACCCGCGACAGGGACAGCAGGTCATTGACCAGGCTGGCCATCTGTTTGGCGGCCCGCTCGATGCGGCCCGTCAGCCTGGCACCGTCCTCGTCCAGCACAGGGGCGTAGCGCTTCTGCAGGATCTGGGTGAACCCGACCACCGACACCAGCGGCGACTTCAGGTCGTGCGCGATGGTTCGTGCAAAAGCGTCGAGTTCGGCATTGACGCGCAACAGCTCGGCAGTTCGTTCTGCCACCAGCCGCTCCAGCTCGTGCTGATTCTCCGCACGCTCGGCCTCGTACGCCTTGGCTGCGGTGATGTCTTTCAGAATGCCTCCCATCATGGTGACCAGCCCTTCGTCATCCACAATGAGCCGCTTCCGGTCGGAAACCCACCTGATATCGCCAGACACGGTAAGGATCCGATACTCGCAGTCAGCCTCGCCGCTGACCTGCAGGGTAGCGTGCGAGGCCTGTGCAATCCAGAGATCGTCCGGGTGGACAAGCGCGAGCCAAAGCCCGGGGTCCGCCATCATCTGCTCCGGCGTGTGGCCATAGATCTGCTGGATGGCCGGGCTGATGTAGAGCACCGTCTGGCCGTCGGCTGAGGCAATCCACAGCGCATCGGACAGGCTCTGGTGCAACTGGCGAAACTGCGCCTGCTGGCGCTCCAGCGCGCGTTTTGACAGCACATCCGCCGTGACATCGATGGCCATCACCATGGCGGCCTCGCGCTGGAGGAATTCCACGGTGTGCAGGGTGAGGTGCACAAACACGATCTCACCGGACTTCTTGCGGTGCCGCACCACACCGAGGTCGTGGTGCCCCGGAACGGCGTCCCGCCGGGTGTCGAGCATGAGCTGCAGGTCTTCTTCCGGCCGGATGGCCCCCAGGGTCATCTGCTGGAACTCATTATGCGAATAGCCGTAGTAGCGCGTGGCAGCGTCATTCACCGCCAGGAAGCGAAGTGTCTTCCGGTCATACACCCACATCGGTTTGGGATGCTGCACAAACAGGTCGCGAATATGCAGTTCCATGGCATCGGCCCGGTCGCGCGCGTCGAATATCCGCCGGTAGCCCGCATAGACCAGAAAAATCAGTCCGAGGGAGGTGCCGATGACGTAAAACACCCCCTTGTAGCGCTGGGCTGCGGCCAGCCAGGCGGGGTCGGCAGACAGGGAGGCAACGAAGGTATCCGAAACAAGGATCCAGAGAACACCCACAATGGCGTACAGGACACCGATGCCCACGGCGAGCCGGAACCCCAGCGGTGTCCAGGCAGCTTTCACTTTTGCCTGCATCGCAGGTTCACGCTGAGCCTCTGGGGAACATCGCCCGTGGCGGCCGCTGTTCCGGCGATCAATGACGGGCCGGCGCTTCGCATACAAGGCTCCTGTCGGAATGTGTCCGCTCGTCTGAACGGGCTGACACCACCATAGCACGGCAGCACTGTTTCAGCATCCCGGCCAACCCCGAAGATGCACCACCGCCGCACCCCCCATGAGGCCGGACGCCGCCATGACCGCGCGCAACCCCGGCCGCTAGAGAAAACTCTTGACACGACAAAACCTGCCGACAGTAAGATCCCGGATCTTCAAGGAAGTTGACCATGCGCTTTTCCGCACTTGTTGCTCTCATGCTTGCCCTTCTCGGAAACAGCGCGGCTGCACAGCCCGCGGACAGCCTGGGCGACGGGCGCAGCGGCGATATTGAATTTTCGAGTTTCTGGCCGCGCGGCCACCATGAACTTGGCCAGGCTACTTTCGACCGCAAGCCACTCCCGGTACGCGGGCAGTTGTCGCTGCCTCCGGGCACGGGCAAGGTGCCGGCGGTAGTGATCGGGCATACCGTTGGGGGCGTGCAGCCCTATTTGTTTCACCGCTGGTCCAAAGCGCTCAACGAAGCCGGTTTTGCCGCCTTGGTGGTGGACTCCTTCGGGCCACGCGGCATGGGCAGCATGCATACCAGCAGCGCCGTGGAGATCAATGGCGCCTACTTGATCGCGGACGCCTTCAGCGCGCTGCGTGTGCTGGCCACCCATCCTCGAATCGATGCCGGGCGGATTGCCTTTGTTGGCTTTTCGATGGGGGGAGGAACCGCGCCCTACCTGATCCAGGAGCGTTTCCGGCGGGCCGTGCTGGGCGACTCACCGCTGCGCTTTGCGGCCGCAGTGGGCCATTACCCGCATTGCCACTACAACTTTGTCGAGAACCAGCCCAGCCCCGTCCCCCTGTTTCTCTTCCTGGCCGAAAAGGACGACTGGACACCCGCTGAGCAATGCCAGCAATACGGCAAGCTTCTTTTGGAGCGGGGCTACAAGGTGAGCGTCAGGGTGTATGAAGGCGCCAACCACGGCTACGACGAGGACCGCTCCTCGACCACCATCCCGAATGCCAACAGCATGGGCAATTGCGATCCGCTGCTGATCAACCTGGATGCGGTCTCCTTCGCCCCACAGTACCTGAGAACCGGCGCACCGGTGGTGCCGGGCGGCGACATGCGGGCCACCGTCACAGGCGTACTGAATTGGGGCCGATCCTGCAACCGCAGGGGCGCAACCTCCGGCGTTTCTGCCGGTGGTGGTGATCGGCGTGTGGACGCGGTGCGGGACACCATCACTGCCTTGCAGAAGTCCTTTTCACCCTAGTGGGTCGGTCGGATTCCCGGAACAGGTCCTCGATCACGCCGCGCAGCCAGCGGTTGCCGGGGTCCGCCTCGAAGCGTTTGCTCCAGTGCAGCGACACCGTGAAGTCGCGCAGGGGAAACGGCGGCTCGATGATGCTGTAGCCGCGGTCGGCCGTAAAAATCAGCGCGATGTTGCGCGGCATCACCACCGCCAGGTCGGTGGCGCGCACGATGGATGGCAACACCATGAAATGTTCGGTGGTCAGGCGCAGCCGGTCCTCGAGCTGCATCAGCTCCAGGATGCGCAAGGTGTCCGAGTGGGTGCGCACCGCGACAAACTCGAGTTGGCGCAGCGCCTCGAGCAGCGCCTGGCCGCTGCGGCGCGGCCGGGTGAACGGGTGGCCTTCGCGCAGCAGCACGATATAGCGGTCTTTCAGCAGTTGCACCCGCTGCGTGTCCTTGACCGCCGGCAGGAAACCGAAGGCGAAATCGATGCGGCCGCTGTCCAGCCCCGCGGCGATGTCGCTGCTGGCCAGCGGCGTGGTTTCGATGCGCACACCGGGCGCCAGCCGGCGCAGTGCCACCATCAGTTCCGGCAGGAAACGCCCTTCGCCGATGTCGCTCATGTGGATGCGGAACACCTTGCGTGACTGCAGCGGCTCGAACAGCGCCGACTCGTTGAGCGCCTGCTCCAGCGTCGCCAGCGCGCTGCGCACCGCGTCGGCCAGCCTGTCCGCCTTGGGCGTAGGCTGCACGCCGCCGCCGGCACGCACAAACAGCGGGTCCTTGATCAGCAGGCGCAAGCGCGTCAGCCCCTGGCTGGCGGCGGGCTGCGTCAAATCCATCAGTTCGGCGGCACGGCTGACATTGCGCGTGCGGTACACCGCGTCGAACAGGCGCAGCAGGTTCAGGTCGATGTCTTTTATATGCACTGAATGAATACCAGATAGTCGTGTTATTTTATTGATGGATAGTCGCCAGGAGACGAAACTCGACGTTTCCTGCGACAAATAAAAACGGAGACAGCCTTGGAAGTTTCATTCAGCAAGGAAATCGAGTCGCTGCGCATGGGCGCGGGTGAGACTTTCCATGGCGAGGGCATCCTCGCGATCACCAAGGCACTGCTGCAGTCCGGCGTGGCCTATGTGGGCGGCTACCAGGGCGCGCCGGTGTCGCACCTGCTCGACGTCATGGTGCAGGCCAAGCCCTATATGGACGAACTCGGCGTACATGTCGAGGCCTGTTCCAACGAAGCCTCGGCCGCCGCCATGCTGGGGGCCTCCATCCACTACCCGCTGCGCGGCGCCGTGACCTGGAAATCGATAGTGGGCACCAACGTCGCTGCGGACGCGCTGTCCAACCTGTCGTCGCCGGGCGTCACCGGCGGCGCGCTGATTGTGGTCGGTGAAGACTACGGCGAAGGCGCCAGCGTGATCCAGGAGCGCACCCATGCCTATGCGCTCAAGTCCTCGATGTGCCTGCTGGACCCGCGCCCCGATCTGGGCAAGATGGTGGACATGGTCGAACACGGCTTCCGGCTGTCGGAAACCTCCAACATGCCGGCCATCCTGGAGCTGCGCATACGCGCCTGCCATGTGCGCGGCAGTTTCGAATGCAAGGACAACCGGCCGCCGGCGATCTCCAAGCGCCAGCTGATGGAAGAACCCGCCGCCTTCGACTACGCCAAGCTCGCGCATCCGCCGGTCACCTTCCGGCACGAAAAACTCAAGTTCGAGGAGCGCATCCCGGCAGCGCGCCGCTACATCGTGGAGCAGCATCTCAACGAGCTGATGGACGGGCCGCGGCAGGACCTCGGCATCATCGTGCAGGGCGGCATCTACAACGCGCTGATACGCGCACTGCAGCAGTTCGGCCTGTGTGATGCCTTCGGCCAGAGCGAGATTCCGCTGCTGGTGCTCAATGTCACCTACCCGCTGGTGCCCGAACAGGTGGCGGAATTTGCGCTGGGCAAACGCGCGGTGCTGGTGGTGGAAGAAGGCCAGCCCGAATACATCGAGCAGGAAATCGCAACCTTCTTGCGCCGGCGTGACATCAACACGCCGCTGCACGGCAAGGACATGTTGCCCTCGGGCGGTGAATATTCGGTCGAGGTGGTGGCGGCCGGCATCGCTGCCTTCGTGGCGCGTTACGCGACCGATGTGGACACGGCGTCGGCCAATGGCTGGCTGCAGGGCAACAACGAACGCCGCAACGCCGTCGGCGCGCAGATCGCAGCGCAGTTGAACCAGGCGTTGCCGGTGCGCCCGCCGGGTTTTTGCATCGGCTGCCCGGAGCGGCCGGTATTTTCCGCGCTCAAGCTGGCGCAGCAGGACGTCGGGCCGGTGCACATCGCGGCCGACATCGGCTGCCACGCCTTCGGCACCTTTGCGCCCTTTTCCTTCGGCCATTCCATCCTCGGCTACGGCATGAGCCTGGCCAGCCGCGCCGGTGTCTCGCCGATGATGGCGCGGCGCACCCTGTCCATCATGGGCGACGGCGGCTTCTGGCACAACGGCCTGCTGACCGGTGTGCAGTCGGCGCTGTTCAACGGTGACGATGCGGTGCTGCTGATCTTCAAGAACGGCTACACCTCGGCCACCGGCACCCAGGACATCATCTCCACGCCCAGCGACGACGCCAAATTCAACGCCAGCGACAAGCTGCAAAGCCTGACCCAGACCAACACCACCATCGAAAAAACCCTGACCGGCCTGGGCATCCAGTGGCTGCGCACGGTGCACACCTACCATGTGGAGGAGATGCGCCAGACGCTCAACGAGGCTTTCACCACCGACTTCAACGGCCTCAAGGTCATCATCGCCGAGGGTGAGTGCCAGCTCGAACGCCAGCGCCGCATCAAGCCCTGGCTGGCCGGTTTGCTCAAGAAAGGCAAACGTGTGGTCCGCGTGAAATACGGCGTCGATGAAGACGTCTGCAACGGCGACCACGCCTGCATCCGCCTGTCGGGTTGCCCGACCTTGACGCTGAAAGACAACCCGGACCCGCTCAAGGTCGACCCGGTGGCCACGGTGATCGACGGCTGTGTGGGTTGCGGCCTGTGTGGCGCCAATGCCCATGCGGCCACGCTGTGCCCCTCGTTTTACCGCGCCGAGGTGATCCAGAACCCCAGATGGCATGAACGCCTGCTGGGCAGCGTGCGTGGCGCCTTCGTGCGGGCATTGCAGACAACATGACCCCCACGCTTGCCACTTCGTGTGCCGCGCTGCCCCCCGCGGGGGCCGCATTTTTCCTTGGGGCGGCCCGGCGGAAAAACCCATGACCATGAACCAACAAAAACCCATCACCTTGTTGATCTGCGCCCTCGGCGGCGAAGGCGGCGGCGTGTTGACCGAATGGCTGGTCGACATCGCGCTGGCCAGCGGTTATGCGGCGCAAAGCACCTCGATTCCCGGCGTCGCCCAGCGCACCGGCGCCACCACCTATTACCTGGAAGTGTTCCCGGTGCCGCTGGCCGAGCTGGCCGGCAAACGCCCGGTGTTCAGCCTGAATCCGGTGCCCGGCGCGCTCGACGGATTGATCTCGTCGGAATTGCTGGAAACCGCACGCCAGGTCGGCAACGGCATGGCCTCGCCGCAGCGCACCCTGGTCATCAGCTCCAGCAGCCGCACGCTGACCACCGCCGAACGCATGGTGCCCGGCGACGGCCGCACCGACCCTGCGCCACTGCTGCAGGCCATCGCCGGTCAAAGCCGCGCCACCCAGGTCTTCGACATGGGCCAGATGGCGAAAGACAGCGGCACCGTGGTCAGCGCGGTGATGCTGGGCGCGATCGCCGGCAGCGGCCTGCTGCCTTTTGGGCGCCAGGCGTACGAGGACGCGATCCGCCACGGCGGCAAAGGCGCCGAAGCCAGTCTGCGCGGTTTCGATCGCGCGTTTGCGCAGGTGAGTAACAAGGCCCCCACGCTTGTCGCTTCGCGTACTGTGCTTCCCCCCGAGGGGGCGCTTCCGCCTAGGGGCGGCCCGTCGGCGGAACAGCTGGCGTTCGTTAACGAATTGCTATCAAATGAGGAGCTGCCTGCGCCCGCCAGTAAAGGGCTGGATGCCGATTTGGCTCGCATGTTTCCGCCACCGGTGCATGCCATGCTGGCGCTGGGCCATGCGCGCATGCTGGACTACCAGGACCGGGACTACGCCGATCTTTACGTGCAGCGCCTGCAGCAGGTGCTGCGGGCCGAGCAGCTGGCCGACCCGGCCGCCGCGCAGGGCTACGCCACCACGCGCGAGATGGCGCGCTGGCTGGCGTTGTGGATGGCGTTTGACGACATCGTGCGCGTCGCCGACCTGAAAAGCAGCGCCAGCCGCTGGCAACGCGTGTTTGGCGAGGTCAAGGCCGAAGGCGGCGACCTGCTGCAGGTGTATGACCACTTCAAGCCCGGCGCGCCGGAATTCGCAGCGCTGCTGCCGGCGGGCCTGGCCGCGCGCGTGACGCGCTGGGACCGCCAGCGCGTGGCCGCCGGCAAGGCGTCCTGGGCCCTGCCGCTGAAAATCGGTACACATTCGGTGTTCGGCATGGTGTCGCTGCGCCTGCTGGCCAGCCTCAAGTGGCTGCGCGTGCGCGGCAGCCGCTACGCCACCGAACAGGCGCTGATCACCCAGTGGCTGGACGGCGTGGTGCGCGGCACGCAAATACATTGGCAACTGGGCCATGAAATTGCGTTGTGCGGACGCCTGATCAAGGGCTACGGCAGCACCAACGAGCGCGGCAAGGACAACCTGATGCATGTGCTGGAGCACCTGGCCACCGGCGCGTCCTTCACTTCCAACGAAGCACGCGCTGCGGCGATCGCCCAGGCGCGCGAGGCGGCGCTGACCGACGAAGCCGGCAAGGCACTGGACCAGGCCCTGGTGCAGCATGGCGCACCGGCGCGGCCGGTCAAGGCTCAGCCGATACGATGGATGGACAACCCGCACCGCAAGCCGCGCGCCGTCAAGGCGTCCTGACCGGGCAACAAGCAAGACCGATGATCATCAACCTCAAAAAAGGAGACAAACCATGACAAGCCCCTTCCACCCCCAACGCCGCGCCCTGCTGGCCCTGGCACTTGCCGCCGGCGCCATGCTGCCGGCCGCCCAGGCACAAACCGCCGCCTGGCCGAGCAAGCCGGTGCGCGTGATCGTCAACTTCCCGCCCGGCGGCGCGGCCGACCAGCTGGCGCGCGCCATCGGCGTGCCGCTGGCCGAAGCCCTGGGCCAGCCGGTGGTGGTGGAAAACCGCGGCGGCGCCAACGGCAATATCGGCGGCGAGGCCGTGGCCAAGGCGCCCAACGATGGCTATACCCTGCTGATGAGTTCGGGCGGCATGGTGTCGGTCAACCCGCACCTCTACCCCAAAATGGCTTTCGATCCCGCGAAAGACCTGGTGCCGGTGGCCGCAGCCGCGCGCGTGCTGGTCTTCCTGGAAGTCAAACCCACGCTGCCGGTCAACAACGTCAGGGAGTTCCTGACCTACCTCAAGGCCAACCCGGGCAAGCTGTCCTTCGGCACGCCGGGCAACGGCAGCTCGCCGCACCTGGCGGCAGAGATGATGAAGGCCCAGACCAACACCTTCGCCGTGCACGTGCCTTACCGCGGCGCGGCGCCGGCCATGCAGGACCTGCTGGGCGGCCAACTCGACTTCATGTTCGATCCTGGCATCGGCCTGCAGCACGTCAAGGCCGGCAAGCTCAAGCTGCTGGCCGTGGGCAGCGCCAAACGCTCGCCGCTGTTCCCCGACGTGCCGACGCTGGACGAAGCCGGACTCAAGGGATTCGACGCCGACACCTGGTTCGGCTTTTACGCGCCCGCCGGCACACCGCCGGCCATCGTCAATCGCCTGAACAGCGAGATCAACAAGATACTCGGCTCGCAAGCCGTGAAGGACCGCATCCTGGCCATTGGCGGCATTCCCGCGCCGATGTCGCCCTCGGACTTCAACATGCGCGCGTCCATCGACGGCGCGCGTTTTGGCGCACTGATCAAGGCGCGCAACATAAAAGGCGATTGAGCCACCACGCTGACGCACGCCCACCGTTCAGGCTGAGCCTGGCCAAGCCCCCTTCGACAGGCTCAGGGCGAACGGGTTGGGGAGCCTGCCGACATAATTGATCCATGAACAAACAGATCACCCACACCATCCGCGTTGAATTCGGCGACTGCGACCCGGCGCGGATAGTCTGGTTCCCCAATTTTTTCCGCTGGATAGACGCGGCCTCGCGGAATTTTTTTGTGCAGTGCGGCGTGCCGTCCTGGCAGGAAACCGAAATCACCATGGGCGTGATCGGCACGCCGCTGGTGGACACCCACTCACGTTTCCTGCGCACCGCCACCTATGGCGACACGCTGGACATCCAGGTGACGATTCCGGAGTGGCGCGAGAAGAGTTTTGTGCAGCGTTACCGCATCATGCGCGGTGAGGAACTCATCATGGAATGTGATGAAGTCCGCATCTTCGGCGGCCGCCGGGCAGATAACCCGGAAGCCATACGCGCCCTGCCGATTCCGGCGGCAATTCGCGCGCTCTGCGAGTAGAGGCCGGGGCCAGTCCTGTCCCCGAACCCCTGAGCTGTCATCCCGGACTGGATCCGGGATCCATGTTGGATGACTCATACAGCTTGGGCTTGCCAGCAAGCCGGGTCTCGCCCCGGCGGGCGACTCACTTTCTCTTGCTTCGCCAAGAGAAAGTAAGCAAAGAGAAGGCGACCCGATGGTCCGGGTCCCTCCGCTTCGCTGCGGGCAAACCTGCGGTGCTCGCCGAAAATGGGGTCGAGCTCGAACTCGCTGCGCTCAAACAATCGCTCGCCCTGATCCGTTTTCGGCTGCGCTCCTCGGCCCGGCCCGACGGGTGGAGGAAAGAATGCGGATTCGGGGAGGCGAGGACGCGCGAAGCGCGCCCTCGCCGGAGTCCGATTGCGAACCCGAATCTGAATCGGACCCCGATCCCGCCCCCAGCACCCTTCTGTATGCGCCGAGGAGCGGAGGTCCAGACGGACAAGGGCGAGCGATTGTCTGAGCCGAAGGCGAGTTCGAGCTCGACCCCGGCTGGAACGAGCACCGCAGGTTGCCCTCCGCAGCGTCAGCGAAGGAGGGTCGCAGACAGCAGGGTCGCCTTTCTTTTGCTTACTTTTCTTTGGCGAGACAAAGAAAAGTGAGTTGCCGCCGGGCAACCCCCGGCCAACAGGCGCACACCCACCACCAACCATCGAAGCAGTGAAAGGTGGATCCCGAATCAGGTCCGGGATGACGGGCATTTTCTGCCTCAGCCCTCACCCCGCTTGCGTAGCCAGCTACAAAATCAATAGCGCCCGAAAGTCATTGACATTGGTGTGCGTCGGCCCGGTGACGACCAGGTCACCGAGCGGCTCGAAGTAACCGTAGGCGTCGTTGCGGTCCAGGTAGCGGTCCACCTTCATGCCCTGGGCCACAGCACGCGCCAGCGTGTCGGGCGCCACAAAAGCGCCGGCATTGTCTTCCATGCCGTCGATGCCGTCGGTATCTGCCGCCAGCGCATACACACCCGGCTGGCCCTGCAAGGCCAGCGCCAGGCCCAGGCAGAATTCGCCGGCGCGGCCGCCCCGGCCTTTGGCGTCACCGGGCTGGCGCGGCCGGACGGTCACCGTGGTTTCACCGCCACTCAGGATCACGCAGGGCTTGCTGAAGGGCTGGCCTTTGAGCGCCACGGCACGCGCGGAATCAGAAGATCGCGCGACGGTGCGCGCGATGGCCGCATGCACCTTGCCGACCTCGCGCGATTCGCCCTCCATCTCGTCGCTGAGGATGTACGCAGACATCCCCGCCGCACGCGCCGCTGCTGCTGCTGCTTCCAGCGACTGCTGCGGCGTGGCGATCATGTGGACTGCATGGCCCGCAAAAGCGGGGTCGCCCGGCTTGGGTGTTTCCAGCGCGCCGCTTTCGAGCTGCGCGCGCAGTGCTGGCGGTACATCGATGTTGTAACGCTTGAGGATGGCCAGCGCATCTGCACAGGTCGTGTCATCGGGCACGGTCGGTCCGCTGGCGATCACCGACGGATCGTCGCCCGGCACGTCGCTGATGGTCAGCGTCACCACGGTCGCGGGTGCGCAGGCCGCGGCGAGACGCCCGCCCTTGATGCGCGACAGGTGTTTGCGCACGCAATTCATTTCGCCAATGTTGGCGCCGCTGTTGAGCAGCGCCTTGTTGATGCCCTGTTTGTCTTCCAGGCTCAGACCCTCGGCCGGCAGCGTGAGCAGCGCGGAACCGCCACCCGAGATCAGGCACAACACCAGGTCGTCTTTCGTGAGGCCCTGCACCATCTGCAGGATGCGCTCGGCGGCCTGCAGGCCGGCGGCGTCGGGCACCGGGTGCGCGGCTTCGACAATTTCAATGCGCTCCGGCAGTCCCTCGGGGCGCGGCGGGATGTGGTGGTAACGCGTCACCACCAGGCCTTCGAGTGGCGCATCAGCCGGCCACAAGGCCTCGACGGCCTGCGCCATCGAGCCGCCAGCCTTGCCGGCGCCGATCACGATGGTCCGACCCCTGGGCGGTGGCGGCAAAAATGCTGCGGTGGTGTGCAGCGGCAAGGCGCGCTGCACGGCGGCCTGGTACAGATGGTCGAGAAAGGCGCGGGGCTCGCTGGCGGGGTTCGGTGCGGTCATTCGGTGTCTCCAGCCCCCATTGTGCCGCCGTAACCCGCTGGTAACTCCGCCGTTCACACGCCGCGGCTGCGGCGTGGGCAGGCCGTTATTTCTTCCCGAGACCGAGTCGCTGCGCACCTTCGGTGTAGAGCCGGGTCTTTTCCTTCATGAAGGCGTCCATCTGGTCCGGTCCCACATTGACCAGCTCGAAGCCGCTTTTGGCCGCGAGTTCCTTCATCTCGGGCTCGTTGTTGAGCGCGGCCCACATGTCGGCAATTTTCTTGCGCGCTTCCGGCGGTGTCGATTTGGGCACACCGATGCCGCGGTAGGCGCCGTCGACCCAGTCCACGCCGAGCTCCTTGAAGGTCGGCACATCGGGCAGCAGCGGATGGCGTTTGTCCATGGCCACCGCCAGCGCGCGCGTCTTGCCCTTGTTGTTGATGGCAAAGGCGGTGTAGGTCACCGCGCCGTCGATCTGGCTGCCGACCACGGCCAGCGCCATGTCGCCGGTGCCTTTGTAAGGCACATAGGTGCTCTTGATGCCGAAGGCCGCGTTCAGGCGCTCATGCGAAGCATGGTTGGCCGAGTTCAGGCCGGAGCCGCCCAGGCTCATCTTGCCGGGATCCTTTTTGGCCGCGGCAATGAAGTCGGCAAAGGTCTTGTGGGGACTGTTTTCGGGCACCACCAAAGCATCCGGCGTGAAGTGGAACCAGAACACCGGCGTCACGTCGGCGGTTTTGTACTGGACCACGCCCTCGATCGGCTGGAACACGATGTGCGGCAGGTTGACACCGACGATGTTCAAGCCATCAGGCGGGAGCTGGTTCATCTGCGACCACATCAGCGCGCCGCCGGCGCCGGCCTTGTACTGGATGATGGTGTCGACAGACGGGCATTTCTTCTTGAGCACCACCTGCTGGTGGCGCGCCGACAGGTCGGACTCGCCGCCCGGCGGGAAGGCCTGCCAGTACAACACGTTCTTGTCGGGACAAGCCTGGGCCAGCGCCACGGGCGCCAGCAGGGCGAGGCTCAATGCGGAAATCAGCTTCTTCATGGTTTTGTCTCCTTCGGTTTTGGTGGCTTCTCATCAACTCGGTAGGCATGCCTCAGGCGGCGCGGCGCTGCACCTCCCCATCGCCGGACAGGCGCTCGCAAACGGCCCGGGTGACCTGATCCATCGTGGCGCTGCCACCCAGGTCGCGGGTGTGCAGCGATGTATCGGCGGTGATCTGCTCGATCACCTGCATCAGGCGTCGCGCCGCAGCGTCTTCACCCAGGTGTTCCAGCAGCATCACGCAGGACCAGAAGGTGCCGACCGGGTTCGCCAGGCCCTGCCCCATGATGTCGAAGGCCGAGCCGTGGATGGGCTCGAACATCGACGGGTAGCGCCGCTCGGGATCGATGTTGCCGGTGGGCGCAATGCCCAGGCTGCCGGCCAGCGCAGCCGCCAGGTCGCTCAGCACATCGGCATGCAGATTCGTGGCGACCAGGGTGTCCAGCGAGGCCGGGCGGTTCACCATGCGTGCGGTACAGGCATCGACCAGTTCCTTGTCCCAGCTGACGTCCGGAAACTCCTTGCTGATTTGCAGCGCGATCTCGTCCCACATCACCATGCCGTGGCGCTGGGCGTTGGACTTGGTCACCACGGTGAGCAGCTTGCGCGGGCGCGACTGCGCCAGACGGAAGGCAAAACGCATGATGCGCTCGACCCCGGCGCGCGTCAGGATGGACATGTCGGTGGCCACCTCGATCGGATGCCCCTGGTGCACGCGGCCGCCGACACCGGCGTATTCGCCTTCGGAGTTTTCACGCACGATGACCCAGTCCAGGTCTTTGGCCGTGCAGCGCTTGAGCGGCGCGTCGATGCCGGGCAGGATGCGGGTCGGCCGCACATTGGCGTACTGGTCGAAGCCCTGGCAGATCTTCAGGCGCAGGCCCCAGAGCGTGATGTGGTCGGGAATGTGCGGGTCGCCCGCCGAGCCGAACAGGATGGCGTCCATGCCGCGCAGCGCATCCAGCCCGTCGTCGGGCATCATCACGCCGTGTTCGCGGAACCAGTCGCCGCCCCAGCCGAAAGACCTGAAGTCGAAACTGAAATTTTTCTGCGCGGCAGCCAGGGTCTGCAGCACCTGCTGGCCGGCCGGAATCACTTCCTTGCCGATGCCGTCGCCGGGGATGCAGGCGATCTTGTAGGTTCTCACGGGTTTTCCTTTATCAATGTCATGCCCTTGACTTTACGGAGGGCCATGTTCAAAAACGGTGCTTGAAGTTATCCTATTGTTTACTTTGAGTTAAGGATAGCGACCATGTCCACCCCTGCCTCCGCCCCTTCCGAAATGGCTTTTTTCAGCCTGCTGGCGCGTTGTGGCAGTTTTTCGGCGACGGCCCGCGAACTCGATGTCACCACGCCGGCCGTCAGCAAACGCCTGGCGCAGATGGAAGCCCGGCTGGGCGCGCAACTGCTCAACCGCACCACGCGGCGGGTCAGCCTGACACCCGAGGGCGAGCTCTACCTGACCCACGCCCGGCGCATCCTGGCCGATATCGAGGACATGGAGCAGCGGGTGGCCAGCGCGGTGGCCGCGCCCAAGGGCCTGCTGCGCGTGAATGCCACGCTGGGTTTTGGCCGCACCCACATCGCGCCGCTGATCTCGGGTTTTGCCAAGCTCCATCCCGAGGTGCAGATCCAGTTACAGCTCACCGTGAACCCGCCACCGGCCGACGACGACGCCTTTGACGTGTGTGTGCGTTTCGGCGAGCCACCCGATGCGCGCGTGATCGCCCGCAGGCTGGCGCCGAATCGCCGCCTGCTGTGCGCCTCGCCGGCTTACATCGCCAAACGCGGCGCGCCCACGGTGCCGCAGGACCTGGCGCGGCACAGCTGTATCGGCATCCGCCAGGGCGGTGAGGCCTACGGCATCTGGCGCCTGAGCGCGGGCAAACGCGTGGAAACCGTCAAGGTGCGCGGCAACCTGAGCACCAGCGATGGCGAGATTGCGGTCAACTGGGCGCTGGCCGGCCACGGCATCGTGATGCGGGCCGAGTGGGATGTGGCGCGTTACCTGCGCAGCGGACGCCTGCGCCAGGTGCTGGAGAACTACCAGTCGCCGCCCGCTGACATCCATGCGGTCTGGCCGCAGCGGCACCAGATGTCAACCCGAGTCAGGGCCTTCGTGGACTACCTGGCCGGTCACTTCGAAAAAACCTCGACGCGTTCGGCCGGCCTGGTGAGCAGCTGGTGAAGCGCAGCCCAGACCCCCCGTTTACTGCCGGATGCGGCCGGTGGCAGTCACGATGCTGAGTTCGACAAAACGCGAACCGGAACGCATGCCGGGTTTGAAGCCGACCTTGTAGCCGCCCAGATCGACATCGACCGTGTCGAGTGCGTTGGCAAACCCCTCGCGCGAGATCTTCGGGCCCATGCGTCGCGCGGCTTCCACGATCACCGAGCCGGCGATGTAACCTTCCATCATCGCGTAACTCACCGGCACCTCCAGGTTCGGGGTGGCGGCGGCGATGTCGCTGAACTCCTTGGACAGGCGCCCGGAAATCTTGTAGGGGTTGGGCGTGACCTGCGTGATCGCCAGGCCCTTGAGCTGATCCTCACCGAGACGCTGGGAAATCTGCTCGATGTCCGCGCCGGAATGCGCAAACAGCTGCGCCGTGCCGCCGTCCAGCCGGTACTTCTCGATAAAGGCCCCGGCGGCAGCTCCGCTGGCCACCACGATGATGGCCTGCGGTGCGGCACTGATGAAGGTGTCCACCACCGCATTCGGGACCCGGTTGGTGCCCTGCACATAAGTGGCCTTGGCGGTGAGTTTGGCGCCGCGCGCTTTCATCACGTCTTCCATGGCCGCGAGCAGGGTGGCGGCGCCGGCGCCATCGGGGTAGAACAGGCCGAGGCGGGTCACCCCCACCGTGACCAGGTGTTCGGTGATCTTGTTGATCTCGTCACGCAAGTTGGCGCGCACGCTGTAGACCAGCGGCGCTTCAGCGCGGATTTCATTGACGCGGTAGCCGACCAGCGCGATGTTTTCGGTCTCCAGCAGTTTCGAGGCGATCAGGTCGCCCACGACGCGGTCGCCAAAGTAGCCCGCCAGCACCAGGGGACGGCTCTCGCTGAGTAGCGCCTTGGTCGCAGCCATGTTGTCGGCCGGCCTGCCGCCGTCGTCCTTGCGCACCAGGCTGAAGGTATGGCCGTTGACACCGCCGGCCTTGTTGGCCTTGGTCAGGGCCAGCTGGATGCCCGTGGAGTAGGCGCGGGCCTGGGTGCCTTCCAGCCCCGAGAGCGGGGCCACCTGGCCGACAACAATCTGGGCCGCCCCGGCCGCCAGCGAGGTGGCGGCGAGACCGGCGATCGCGAGCGTGCGAAGCAGCAAATGGATGGGCATCATGTCTTGTCTCCTCGGGTTTCAACGACGGCGGCATTTCGGCGAATGCCTGGACTGCCTGCCGCAAACGGCCTGCAATGCGATGACATTGAAGCACGCGCAAGGGGCTGCGTCGATACGCGAAATTACGCAGAACTTACAACTTCAGTTGGCATGCCAACTGAAGCCGTCACGGTCTGCTCAGGGGGTTTTCGCGCCGCTTTCGAACCACTGCCGGACCAGGGCGCGTTCGGCGTCCAGCATGCCGGTGGCGTTGTTCATGGGCATGAGCTTGCTCACCACCACCTGCTGGTAGACCGCCTGCGCGTGCCGGCTGAGCAGGGCCGGCGAGTCCAGCCGGATGTTTTTCATCTGCAGTTGCTCGCCGTGGCACTGGTAACAGCGTTGTGCCATCACCTTCTGCAGTTGTTCATAGTCATTTTGGCCTGCAGCGCCCGCCGGACCTGCGTGAACAGCTCCTGAATTCATAGCAATCGGTGCCGCGGCAGGCGCAGGCGGCGGCTTCATCCAGACGATGGCGCCGGCGATCAGCAGCACACCCACCAGCGCATACGGCAGGGGGTTGCGGTTGCGGCCCAGCTTGTAACCGTGGCGCATCACGAAAAACTGGCGGATCAGCGCGCCGGCCAGCATCATGAGGATCAGCACCAGCCAGTTCTGCGGGTGGCTCCAGGTGAAGCTGTAGTGGTTGCTGAGCATGGCAAACAGCACCGGCAGCGTGAAGTAGGTGTTGTGCACGCTGCGCTGCTTGCCGCGCTGGCCGTGCACCGGGTCCACCGGCTCGCCGGCCTTGATGCTGGCAATCACCTTGCGCTGGCCGGGAATGATCCAGAAGAAGACGTTGGCACTCATGGCGGTGGCGATCATGGCGCCCACCAGCAGGAAAGCGGCGCGCCCGGCAAACCAGTGGCAGGCCAGCCAGGACGCCACGCAGACCAGACCCAGCACCAGCGCGCCGACGATGGCATCGCCGTTTTTGCGTTTGCCGAAGACCTGGCAGATGCCGTCGTACAACATCCAGAACACCACAAAAAACGACAGCGCGACACCGATGGCCGCACCCGGTGACCAGTCCATCAGCGATTTGTCGACCAGGTAGGTGCCGGCATTCCACAGGTAGGAGACGGTGAACAGCGCAAAACCCGTGAGCCAGGTGCTGTAGCTTTCCCAATAGAACCAGTGCAGATGGCCCGGCAGCTGGGGCGGCTTCACCGCAAATTTGACGGGGTGGTAAAAACCGCCGCCGTGTACGGCCCAGAGCTCGCCGCTGACGCCCTGCTTCTTCAAGTCTTCATCGACCGGCGGCGTCAGGCTGGAATCGAGAAAAACAAAATAGAAGGAGGAGCCGACCCAGGCGATCGCAGTGATGACATGGACCCAGCGCAGCAGCAGGTTGGCCCAGTCCAGGTAGTAACTTTCCATAACCCAGCTTTCAAACCTGCTCACCACTGCGGGCGCTCTGAGCAGAAATCCGGCCGCGAACACATGGCTCCGCTGCGACCTGTCGACGAAAGTGTATACAACTTGGTGACCTGGGGCAAAAGCTCAGGCCGCCTGCAAGCGCTGAACAGCTCAGCGCTTCCCTCATTCCATGAGCAACAACTGTGCCGCCACCGCCACAGCAATCACTTCTGGCTCCTTGCCGTGGATGCCGGGCAGGCCGATCGGGCTGGTGACATGGGCCAGTTCCTCGTCACTGAAGCCGCGCGCCTGCAGCCGGTGCCGAAAAGTCGCCCACTTGGTCCGGCTGCCGATCAGGCCGATGTAAGGCAGGTCGCCCTTTTCGCGCTGGCGTTTGAGGCATTCGGCCACGATGTCCAGGTCTTCGGCGTGGCTGAAACTCATGATCAGTACCCGCGACTGCGGCGCCAGGCCGCGTACCGCGCCTTGCACTGGATCCGAATGTTCACTGATCACGTTGGCCGGCAAGGCCGGTGGAAAAATACCATCCCGGCTGTCTATCCAGCTCAGGGCATACGGCAGCCGCGACAACACCTGCACCAGCGCATGACCGACATGGCCGCCGCCGAACAGGGCCAGCGGCTGCAGGTGTTCGGGCAGTCGCTGTCGCAAAGCCGCCACATCGGCCGGCCCAAGCGTTTCAAAACGCAAGTTCATGACGCCACCGCAACACTGGCCCAGCGAGGGACCGAGGACGAAGCGGCCTTCGGCTTCGGGAGGGCCGCCCTGCAACTGCGCGCGGGCTGCCGCCATGGCCTGGTGCTCGAGGTGGCCGCCACCTATGGTGCCGACCACACCCTCGGCAAACACCGCCATCCAGGTGCCGGCCTCGCGCGGCACCGAGCCTTCGGTCGCGGTCACTTCCACCAGCACGGCGGGGCCTTGCGCCAGCCGCGCCAACAACACATTCTTGAGCTGACTCACGGTATAAACCCTCTGATACACGGCCTCTGTCGTAGGCTCGCAGAACGCATAATCCGGGGAAACGGGTTCCACCGCTGTTACATCGTCGGCCCATGGGCCCATTGCACAATAACAGCCGCGACCCGACGAACCACAAGGATACGTATGTCTGAGCCCACTCCCCGCCGTTTCTGGCTGCTGGCCCTGGCCTCCGCCGGTGTCGCGGCCCTGGTTTCCGCCTGCAAAACACCGCCTGAACCTGCCGCGCCCGTGGCTCAACCCGAGCCCGCACCCAGCGAGGTTACCGGTCCGGTGGCAGGCCCCAGCGGATCGGCCCGCAACTCGGCAGCGCCTACCCCGCGCCTCTATCGCGAAAGCGGCGCCACCCACCTCTACGGCCTGAACGCCCACCGTATTTACAAAGGCAGGATGCCGCCACTGCTGTACGCGGTGGGCGTGATCAATGTCGAGATCAACCAGGTCGGCATCGTCACCAAACTCGACTGGATGCGCGCACCGCGCCATGCGCCCGAAGTGGTTGCAGAAATCGAACGCACCATCAAGGCCGCCTCCCCCTTCCCGGCGCCGGTGCGCATGGGCAAGGTGGTCTACACCGACACCTGGCTGTGGCACAAAAGCGGCAAGTTTCAGCTGGATACGCTGACTGAGGGGCAGAATTAAGGCCCCCACGCTCGCTCGCTTCGCGTAGCTCTCTGCCCCCCGAGGGCGCATTTTCCCTTGGGCGGCCCGGCGGGAAAGCATAGCCCCCACGCTTGTCATGCCGGACTGACCATCAGTTCCGCGTCGCTGCGTGAGTTTCAGGGCAGGCCCGCAACCCGCCGCCGCTGAACGATCTCACTGCATCTGAGCCAGATCAAACTGCTGCACCTCTGACGGCCTGGCCACCTGGTCCAGCCGCCCCATCGTGCCGCCGACTCCCCCCAGCAGGCCAATGGCCAGCCCGAGGTCTCTGGATCCTCGGCTGTCCATCGAGATATCCGCCGTGAAGCGTCCATCGGGGTTCTTGGCCAGTTGCATGTCCAGCAAGGCGTCTTGCAGATTCCACAGCAGCGGCAAAGCCCGCCTCTCGGTAGATTCACTGCGGCTCAGGCTGCCCTGCTCGTCCACGCCGTATTTCAGGTTTTGCAAGCCTTGCTCAAAGCGCTCTTTAGCGGCCGCGATCGATTCGGCCACCGTTTGCGGCGTGGTGGTGGCATCGCCGGTTTGAGTTTGCGCTGGATCCGGGGCGTCAAATAGAGCCGCGGGGTTGCCTGCACGCACCTCTGCCGGCAGGACGGGGGCGGCGGAGCTGCCTTCTTCCGTGCTGGTGCGGCTGAGCACGGCGGCGTGATTCCAGCTGGTGCCGTCGGCAAAACGTATCTTCTCCAGAGCGTTGGCCCCCTTGCCGGCGTTCTCGAAGTAGTTGGCAACCGTCAACTGGTCAGTGCCACCGTTGATGCTCAGAATCAGGTCATTGCCTTGCTTGGTAATCGCCAGGTCGGCCTCGGCAATGCCGGCACCAAGCTGCACCGTGTCGCCCGAGGGCTTGTCGGCGTCGAAATTGGCAATGATGTCCTGCCCGCTGCCTCGGCCCCAAACATAGGTGTCATTGCCCAGCCCGCCAAACAGGATGTTGTTGCCGGCATTGCCCTCCAGACGGTTGTTGCCGACATTGCCTATGGCGTTGATGTTGGCACTGCCGGTCAGGGTCAGGTACTCCACATTGTCCGCAAGCGCGTATGAAACGCTGGCGTAGACAGTGTCTGTGCCCTCCAGGGCGCTTTCAACCACCAGGTCGTCGGACGAGTCGACCCAGTATTTATCATTTCCCAGGCCGCCAAGCAGGATGTCAGCGCCCGCGCCGCCGTCCAGACTGTCGTTGCCGGCGCCGCCCCAAAGCTTGTTGGACCCGGCGTTGCCGGTGAGTTTGTTGGCCATTGCGTTGCCCATGCCGGCCTCTGCCGTGCCGGTCAATGTGAGGTTCTCAAGGGTGTCTGCCAGGCTGTAGTTGACGCTGGACTGCACGGTGTCAGTGCCCTCGGCGGCGTTCTCGACCACAGTGTCGGCCTGGCTGTCAACGATGTACAGGTCATTGCCCTTGCCGCCTATCATTACGTCGGCGCCTGCACCGCCGTCCAGGATGTTGGCGGCGTTGTTGCCGGTCAGCACGTTGGACAGTTCGTTGCCGGTCAGGCTGGTCGCAGACCCCAGCAGCACGCCGTCTTCGACATTGGCCGCCAGGATGGCTCCGCTGATTCGGCTGAGTACGGTGTCGCGCCCACCGTCAACGTTTTCGGCGATGGTGTCGATGTCGTCTTCAAACAGGTAGGTGTCGTTGCCTGCACCGCCTGCCAGGATGTCCAGGCCTTTCATGCCGTTGAGGCTGTCGTTTCCGGCGCCGCCAGTCAGGGTGTTGTCGGCAGCGTTGCCTTGCAGGACGTTATTCAGCTCGTTGCCGGTGCCGTTGATGGCTGTCAAGCCGGTAAGGATCAGGTTCTCGACCTCGCTGCCCAGGGTGTAGGTAACGCTGGTTTCTACCGTGTCCATGCCTTCGCCAGCGAATTCGCTGACCACGTCCGCCGTGTTATCCACCTCGTAGAAGTCGTCACCGTCGCCGCCCAACATCTGGTCAGCGCCCAAGCCGCCTGTCAGGCGATCATCGCCCGCGCCACCTGTCAAAGTGTTGGCGCCGCTGTTGCCTGTGAGTTTATTGTCCTGCGCGTTGCCGGCGGCGTCGGTATTACCTGTTCCTGAGAGTTGCAGGTCTTCAAGGTGATAGCCCAGTGTGTAGCTGATCGATGAGATGACGCGGTCTGAGCCTTCGCCTTGTGCTTCGGTGACAGTGTCGCCAATGTTGTCAACATAGTAGGTGTCGTCACTTACGCCGCCCGACATGCTGTCAGCGCCTGCGCCGCCGTTCAAGGTGTTCTTGGCGCTGTTGCCGACCAGCACATTGTTCAGGCTGTTGCCAGTGCCGTTGATGGCCTCCACACCTACAAGGGTGAGGTTCTCCACATGGGCGCTCAGGGTCTTGCTGACTGTGGTGATGATCGTGTCTGTGCCCTGGTTGGCGAGTTCGGTGACGGTGTCGCCCAACCCGACGACGTAAATGTCGTCGCCAAGGCTACCTTTGAGGATGTTGGCTGCGGAGTTACCCGTCAAGGTATTGCCCAGTGTATTGCCGGTACCATTGATCGCAGCCGCGCCAGTCAAGGTAAGGTTTTCTACACTATTGCCGAGCGTGTAGGTAACGTCACTCTGAATAGTGTCCGTTCCTTGATCAACGTTCTCAGTAACCAGGTCTGCCGTATCGTCAACAACATAAGTGTCGCTGCCTGCGCCACCCATCATTGTGTCGGCGCCAATACCACCATCCAGCGTGTCATCGCCATCCAGGCCATCCAACTGGTCGTCGCCCCCAAAACCTTGCAGCACGTCATTGTCAGCAGTTCCGGTCAGGACATCGTCATCTTCTGTACCAGCTACCTCGAGTAAAGCCATAGCCGCCATGTCAGCCTGCTGCCAAACCGTACCATCAAAGAATTCGACTCTTTCGATGACATAGGCGGAGTCATCAAACCAGTCATAAATCGTGACTCGGTCTTCGGTACCGATGACGCTTACGTAAAGATTAAATTCATCTCTGGTGACGGCAACGTCACTGGGTGACACTGAAGAATCGAAACGCAGGGTGTCAATGTTGCCGACCCTTTCATCGTAGTCCTCAATGTAATCCCAACCCGATCCCCTGCCGAACAGATATACATCGTTGCCAACACCACCGTCAAGGAAGTCACTGCCAGCCCCACCATCCAGGGTATCGTTGCCGCCACCGGCATAGATTTCGTCGTCGCCACCCAAACCACTCAAAACGTCGGCGCCACTGGTGCCATACAGCTCATCGTATTCCTCGGTAGCGGGCAGCGCAGCAATCAGACTTTCAAGCATGGCGGCATTCCACACCGTTCCATCAAAAAACTCCACCTGCTCCACCGTCATTGCATCGCCATAGAACCAGTTCAGGACCGTGATTTCGTCGTAGGTTCCATCGATGCCTAAGTAGAGATTGGAATAGTCGCGGGTGACCACGAGATCCCCCGCTGATACCGTGCCATCAAACCGGATGATGTCGACATCACCCGGGTCGCCATCCAGATCGACTATGAGGTCTTGTCCATCGCCCCGGCCAAACAGATACAGATCGTCGCCTTTGCCACCATTCAGCGTGTCGTTTCCATCCGATCCCCGAAACGCTTCACTGCCATCGGTGCCGTACAGGAACTCCGCATCCTCCGTACCAGTTACCAGACTCCAATTTCCAGAATGGGGGATGCCTGGAAGCAAGGCGATCAACGCAGCCATGGAAATCGACGAACCATCTGCAAATTCAAATCGTCCGACCGTACCGTTGAGCGCATCTTCGGCACCAGGGATCATGACCTGCAGACCTTGATCTGCTCCCAACATCAGGTTGATCGTTGACCGCAAGCCGCCATCCAAAGGAGAAATGGCGGTACCCACAGACAAATTGATGTCACCGAGCGAAAGGCCCGGCCCAAAACTCACTGTTTTTGTGGGCAGAAGTCCTGCATCCAGATACGGCTGCAATGCAGCGAAATCATTGGCCGCCAGGACGATGGTTTCAAACGGATGTGTTGTGTAGTAGTCGCTGGGGTGATCCAAATTTTCAATGTATTCGTTTGAGCCTGGACCTCTCAGCAGCACAGAGAGAGGCTCAACGTAACGAAGCTCATCATAGCGGTGCTCCGCCCCAATGGAGACGAAGTAGTCATGCGCCTGCTGCTCAGTATCAAAATACGCCGGGATGAATCCGCCATCCCACGCGAACTTTCCACCATGCCAGTAACTCTCGCGTACATGGCGAATGCCCTGTCCCCTGTAAATAGCGTCAATAACATCGTCCATGCCGTTACTGTTTCTGTCAGCGAGGGAGTTGCCGTCACTCACTAAAAGATCAATGCCCGTATTGTTCGGGTCTACCAGGATGTGCGTATCGGGTTGCTCATACAACTGTTCCCAGCCTTCTCCGTTCCAGGCCTGATAACTGCGCCCAAGCGCTCTGCCCACCACCGTGTCATGGCCATCGCCGACTATCATGGTTTTGCCATTTTCTAGATACTGGTCACCCGTGCCCGCCATCAAGGTGTCGCCACCTATCAGCCTGGCGTTGCCGGTGCCGCCATAAGCAAAATTGGCGTTGTAAATCGTGTTGTTGCCAACACCACCTATCACCACCGAATGGGAGTTCGCCATTACGGTGTGATCTCCATCCGAAAGCATTGTTTCCCCGAGCTTGTAGTTTCGGGAATCATGAACCAGTCCCACGGAAACATAGCTTGGCAGAGGACCCGTCAGTGCGGCGGCACCCGGGTCTTGGAACGTAAACGCGCTGCTAATGCCGTCGAAGCTCTCGTACTTTTGAATGAACGTATGCGTCTCTGTGATCCTCATCTGCGTTCCATCGCCAGACGTCCGAGTAAAGCTGGAAATATTCGACCACAACTCCTCCTGATAGGTCGAAACAGTTGACCATTGCATGGCGCTCCACGCTGCCTGATAGACAGAACTGTCAACCGCCGAGTTCAATACGACATATCCATCGGAAACAGTCTGCGATTGACCGTCGAATTCAACCAAACTGTCACGCCACCCAATTTGATTCCACTGGTTTTTGGCCCATGACTTGCTTTGCAGAAGGGAATACTCTGTTGTGCCGATATAAGTGAGATCGGGAAGCGAGCGGCGGTCCTGTGAAAAATGGTCGATCAGCTCCCGTGTATTGTTGTGCAGAACATCCAGGGTATTGCCACCGACATACCAGCTGCCATCGGCCTGCTGGGTGTAGTTGCCCGCGTTTGCGTACTCCGTGTCGATACTGGCCCGTACCGACAATTTGGCTTGCTGAACCAGACTGTCCAGCAGGTTGTTCCATTGCGGTTTGGACGCATCAATCAAGGCCTGCGCCGACAGCGCATTGCCGTTTGCATCCTTGAACAGCCAGGAGGTTTGCGTGGCGCCGTAAAAGTCCTTGATCCGCAAACTCGTATCAGTGCCGCGTACTTCGACCAGAAGATCATCGTTGCTGCGTTTGGCAGTCAGGCTCTGCAGGCTTGGCCCCGACGCATCCATCTCAATAATCGAGCCCTCTGCCGAATTGTCAGTCAGGGTGGCCTGGCCAGTGCTGTAACCCACCCGGTAGGTGTCCATACCCGCACCACCACGCAAGGTGTCACCCCCCTGGCTGGCGTAGATCAGGTCATCGCCGTCGCCCGCATCAACCACGTCATTGCCGCCGCCACCACGCAGCGTATCGTTGCCCCACCCGCCAACCAGGGTGTCATTGCCAGTACTGCCGACCAGCGTGTCATTGCCGTGCCCCCCCAGTAGGGTTGCGGCATGGCCCGCCGTGGCAGTCAGTACATCATTGCCGCTGCCGCCCGTCAGGGTCTGGTTGTGGTCAGTGCCCGTGACATTTACCGACTCGGTCAATCGGGTTTGCAGCCAGTTGCTCAGGGAAGCGCCGTCGATGGAAGAGATGCTGCCGGTCAAAGCACCCGTGAGGCGCACATTCCCCTCGTCGTAACCAAGCACCAGGTCGGCGCCAATGGCTGCAACCGCATAGGGTTCACCATCAACCAGCGTCAGGGTATTGGTACCGCCTTCGTCAGTCACCGTGTCGCCGGCGCCCGCCTGATAGATGTCATTCCCTTTGCCCCCATTCAGGGTGTCGATGCCTTCACCACCGATCAGGGTGTCATTGCCGGTGCCGCCTATCAGGTTGTCACTGCCAGCCCCGCCAAGCAGCATGTCGTTGCCACCGCCGCCGTCAAGCTGATCATCGCCATCACCGCCATCCAGGGTGTCGTTGCCGTGAAACTGCGCTTCAAGTTCTTCCAGATCGGCATCGCCAAAGAGGACGTCGTTACCAGCGCCGCCATTCAGTGTGTCTGCGCCACCATTTCCCAATAGCCTGTCGTTGCCGTCTTCACCGTCCAGATAGTCGTCGCCATGGAACTCGCCATCCAGTTCTGCGGCGTTTGCGTCGCCAACCAGTTCGTCGTCATCGTCACCGCCGTATAAGGTGTCGTTTTTTCCGCCCCCAATCAACACGTCTTTGCCGCTTTCGCCATCCAGGAAGTCGTCGCCGTGGTGTTCACCGGCCAATTGGGTATCTACTGCATCGCCCTGGAGTTGATCGTCACCCACACCGCCATACAAAACGTCGTCTTTACCGCCCGCAATCAGGATGTCGTCGCCGTCACCCCCGTCCAGGTAGTCGCTGCCGTGGTACTCACCTGCCAGGACAAGTTCTGACGCATCGCCAACCAGCCAGTCATTGCCCGTCCCGCCATACAACACATCCTCCTTGCCCCACCCCCACAAGGTGTCGTTGCCTCCCTCGCCATCGAGAAAGTCATTTCCATGGTCGGAAGCGGCGGCGTATTCCAGCCGGGTCGCACCAATGGTGTACCCATCACCATGCATCCCATCATCGCCCTCCCCGCCGAAAAGCGAATCTGCACCGATACCGCCGAACATGTTGTCGGAATCTGCGCCGCCATTGAGGTAGTCGTCACCGCCATCGGCAACCATGAAGTCATTACCCGCGCCGCCAAACATCAAATCAGCGGCGCCCTGGCCGGGCGGTAGCGTGGTCATACCCGAGATAACAAGCTGCACTTCAGGAGCACTGCCATTAACGCCAGCGGTGGTTTGCTGGGTGATGCGCCAACTCGTTGAAACATTCGCAGCTTCCAGGTCACCAAACATGTTGTCATCCCCAGCCCCACCCACCAGCTGGTCTTTGCCTGCCCCTCCAAAGAGGGCATCGCTGCCGGCATCACCCACCAGCGTGTCATCACCATCGCTGCCATCCATCAAGTCGGCTTGCTCGTCGGAGGCTGCTTCAGCTTGCGCCAGTACTTCACCAAACGGCTTTAGTTTGTTTGCGTACATCCTGTCATCGCCCGCCCCGCCAAAAGAGTAGTCTCGCTCAGTGCCCAACTCGACGATGTCATCGCCCGCACCACCCTTGACGATGTCGCGCCCGCTACCCGCCTTGATCCAGTCCGCGCCGCCACGCAAGGCGTCGATGATGTCATCGCCTCCACCTGCAATGATCTCGTCATCGTTGGCGCTGTCATACAGCGTGTCGGCCCGATCTGGTTTGGGCTCATCCGGATTGGTGATGATATTGCCCAGCGCATTAAGCTGAGGCTGCACGCCTTCTGTTACGGCATCAAAATCCATTGGGGCTAGGTCTCCCAGAATCTGCTGGCTGGTGCTGGGAGCCGGCTGAGTGGGCTCAGAGCCCGGCAGGGTGATGCCCAGGTTGCCGGAGCTGAACTTCTGCACCACGGCGCTCACGCCAGCGCCGCTGATGTTGAGCGTGTTGCTGCCGTCGGTTTCAGTACGGGTGGTGTAGGTGAAGCGTTTGTCTTTAGATTGCCAGGTGCCCATGCTACCGGGAGTACTGTTGGCGAGTTTTGTGAGGGTACCGCTACCCAGAATGATCTTGCTGCCGTCTGCGGTAATGACTTCAATACTGCCCTCACCGTCGGAATCAACAATGGTGTCCATGCCGCTGTCGCCGGAGCGCAGGGTGTAAGTGTCTGTGCCCTGCCCGCCTTTGAGGATGTCGTTGCCGGCTCCGCCGTCGAGCTTGTCGTTGCCGGTGCCACCAAGCAGGGTGTCTTGGCCTTCGCCACCGTTTAGGGTGTCGTTGTCTGCGTTGCCTTCTAGGTAGTCGTTTCCGCCTTTGCCGTCCAGGGTGTCGTCGCCTCCTCCACCATAGAGGTGGTCGTCAAGTTTGTTGTCGGTTCCGTTAAGGGGGTTGGTTTGATCGTTGCCGAAAGCAATGCGCTGCCTATCTCGAGTGCTCAGCGCGTTACTTGCTGGATTGTTAGCCGGATTCCAAGCTGTCAGCGATTTTGAAATGTTGTCGACTGGGTCGATGTATTGCAAATCATAGACACGATCTATGGCAAATTTGGAATCACCAACGATGGTTCCGGAAATATCTTTCTCATTGCGCCCGACAACAGCCTGCAATAGCAAAACGCGGTCTGCAATCCAGTTGTCTGTAAAGGTACTGGGTGTCGTTGCTGTTTTGTCGGCCTGCCAAGCAGCGTAGTCAGCAGCGCGTGTACTTTGCCACAACGTTGCCAAAGTAGCATCAGCTGCGGCGGTTTTGCCGCTGATCCAGATCGGGGAAAGGTCTTGCAATGCAACCAAGGCAGAAAAGTCATTGCGGGCGGCAGCGCGCAGGTCAGCGCTGCTAGCACGCACAAGGAGATTTCCTAAACTGGCCGACAGCGGCCCATCTAGGGCGGCGCCCAACCGTCCCATTGCCGAGTGCAGGGCGTCACGGCCAGCGTTGCTGGCCGGCAACACAGACTTGGAAAGTCCCAGGAAAGACTCGCTAGCGTTAACCAGATTTTCCAGGCTTGCTGCCGGACCGACTGCAGCATTTCTCATCAAAGTCCGAAGTGACTCCAGGCTCAAATCGGGTTGCATGCGGCTGAAAATGGCGTAGAGCGTGAGCGCGTCATCTACCTGCCGTTGATCGTGGTTGTAGCTGGGAAACTTTGGGTCCGGGACATTCGTCAGAAACTGGTCCTCTATGGGAACATCGACACGTTGCCCAGGAACGCTGTGCAGGCCCGCAATAACCTCGAGGCTGTCTCCAGACTTGTTGGCTTCATCTGATATGAAATTCAGGATGTTCGGTGAGCCAGCTGTTGGGACGCGACCGCCCAATGCAGAGAAGAGATTGCTCACATCGCTGGTGGGCGCAAAGCCAGGACTGTTAAATGCCACCGCTTGGCTAATTTGGCTCCCAAACAGGCCGGCAAAAGCCATGGCAAGGTGGCCACCCAAAGATGTGCCCACCACATCCAGTTTCCCGTCAGGGTCTTCCATGAGCAATTGCGCAACCTCACCGGTCGATGTCACGTCGGCAACACGAGTTACCTCAAAAAATACAGAATACGTGGTGGACCCTACGGTGTGTTCTAGAGCACGAAACTGTGGCACGACTGTTCCAGCTGGCGTTCCAACGCGCTGCCACCAGTTGTGCATTGCGACAATTTGCGCGAATGCGGCGCCGTGACGGCTGATGGACGCGCTTTCTGGGATATCGAGCAGCTGCTGCGTGCCCCGGATTGCGAGAGTGATTTGGTTGAAATTGTCTGACGCTATTCCACGAAAAACCGTTGCGTCAAAGCTAGAGTTGCCGGCACCTGTAGGTGAAATATCGTTGTAAGTGGGGACTGCAACTGCAAAGCGCTTGCTAAAACGGTCCGCTTGGGCGGTAGCGAAACCGTGACCAGAATCATTGAGACTGAGCAGCGGCCCCAACTGTTCTATGTCACCTGCCGTTAAGTATTGGCCGTAGGCTGCGTGTCCGGTCTCGGCTAGATCGAGAAGATGTTTGGCATTATTCATCGAAAAATCCTCGGTTTATTGATTGACAAATCAAACGAAGGCGAGTTGACGTAGGTCGCTGATTTAAGATCACTTCCGCTACCAACAAAGTGTCTGCAGTGATGCTGTGATGCCATGGGTGAAAAGGACTGAAGCAATGTTGGCTCTCCACCATAGCGTGAGTACCCGACTTGGCGCGACAAGATCTTCTGATCGCTTTGCCGGACGATCAAGACTTGTGTTCTAACAACGGCAGGATTGCCCTTGAGAAAATATTCGGGTGCGCTCTGCCTCGTCACATATGGATGGCTCAAGTCGGGCGGGCTCTGTTCACGTGGCGTTTGTGGAAGCTCTCCTGGCACCTTGAAGTAGCTTGCAGGCGCCTCAACTCGCTCGTAGATGTAGATGCCCGCATCCTTCTCGCAAAGTTGATCGACCAGTTTGTCGGCTTTGTCTATTTGCCATTGGCTGTACGGGCAGGACGCCAATCCAGCTAAAAACGCCAGCGTTATGGTCCACGGTAGAAAGCGTTTTACAAGGGTCAGGACGTTGGACATTCGGCTCTCCTGCAACAGACTGCCGCCGGACTGGCCACTATGTTGACGTCTAAATATCGCGATTTTCCTCATAACGATTCTCCTTGCTAGAAGATTGCGAATCAGCTTTCAACTTTCGTTTCACCGCTCGCGTCCCGCCTCAGCCGACACCTCTTGCACCGGGCTCAGCAAATACTCCATGACGGTTCTGCGGCCTTGATGGATTTCTGCAGCGACCTGCATGCCGGCCTCCAGGCCTTTGCGCTGACTTCTATCGCCATTGAGTGATTCCAGAAATTGCGTGTCGAGTTTGACCAGCGCTTTGTAGCCCTGCGGCGTAGGTTGGCCAGGGTTGTTGGTGTTCGATTGCGCGTCGGGTGCCAGGGTTTGAATGCGTCCTTCAACCAGTCCGTATTTTTGAAACGGATAGGCCGCCACCTTGAGGCGCACCTGCAGGCCTGCCTGCACAAACCCCACGTCTTCGTTTTTGACCTGCACCTCGGCCAGCAGTTGTTCGCCCTTGGGCACCAACGTCAGCAAGACCATGCCGGGCTGCACCACGGCGCCCTTGCTGGTGGTGGCCACGTCTTTGACGATGCCGGCCTGCGGCGCCTTGAGCTCTAACAGGCCGGTCTTGTAGCCCATCTTCTGCGTGTCTTGCTCCAGCTTGGCCAGCTGGCCCATGGCCTCGGTGCGCTCAATCAGCAGCTGGCTACGGAAAGTACTGGACAGGCCGGCAATTTTTTTGTCTTGCGCGGTGATGGTGGACAACAACCCTTGCACAGTGGCCGCCTGGGCCTTGAGGTCTTGCGACTTTTCGATGGCCTCGCGCTCTTTGTCGTTGCCGGCTATGGGGCTTAAAAAACCTTCTGCCACCAGCTTGCTGTGCGCCTTGGCGCTTTGTTCATAACTGGGCAAAGTGTTCTTGAGCTTGGTGAGCGTTTCTTGGGCTGAGCGCAATTCGTTCTGTGCACGTTCGCGCGTTGCCACTTCCTGGGCCAGTGAATCAGTGAATGCCTGCCGGTGGGCATTGGCCTGGGCCTGCACCTGGGCAATCATCACGGGGTCGTCACCGTCTTTGATGGCGAGCGGGATGCCGGCCAGCTCCGAGTCCACACGGCGTAGCGTCAGGCGCTTCAAGGTCAATTCGCTGGCCAGGCTTCGGCTGTCGGCACCGGTCATGGTGGGGTCCAGACGGATCAAAACTTGGCCAGCCTGCACCTGGTCGCCCTCCTTGACCAGAATTTCAGCAACCACACCGGCCTCCGCCGGCTGCACAATTTTTGTGTAGCTGATGGGCACCAGCTTGCCTTCGGCCACGGCGACGATGTCTACCTTGGCAAAAATGGCCCAGGCCAACAGGATGGCGAAGAGCCCGACGACGAGGTAGGAAATCAAACGCGGCAGCTTGGGCATGGGGCTTTCCTGAATGGCCAGCAGGCCCGGGGAAAACTCGGCGGCGTCGGGCAACAGACGCTTGGTCAGGGTTTGGGACAAGCTGCTCATGCCACGGCCTTGGGTTGAACAACTCTTTTCAGGTGCCCGCCACCAATCACAAAAATCTCGTCCACCTGCAAGGTCTTGGGCAGCGCATGCGTCACAAACAGCATGCTGACCTTGCCGCGCAGGGCGTTGACAGTGGTGGCAAAGGAGTTGGCGGTTTGCGCGTCCAGTGCGCTGGTGGCTTCGTCAAAAATCAGCACCTTGGGCTTTTTGAGCAGGGCACGGGCAATGGCCAGGCGCTGCTTTTGTCCGCCCGACAAACCGGCGCCTCGCTCACCAATCTCGGTTTGATAGCCCTGAGGCAGCGCCTGGATGGCGTCGTGGATTTCAGCCATCTGGCAGGCCTGCACCACCTGGTCAAAGCTGGCGTGCGGGTTGGCCATGATCAGGTTGTCATACACCGTGCCGCTGAAGAGCACCGTCTCTTGCGGCACCACGCCAAAGTTGGCGCGCAGCTCGTTGGCGCTCAGGTGCAGGATGTCAACGCCGTCCACCTTGATCTGTCCCTCGGTGGGCCGGTAAAAGCCCTGCAGCAGCTTAGTCAGGGTGGACTTGCCGGTGCCGCTGGGGCCCATGATGGCGACGGTTTGGCCCGGCGTGATCGTGAGGTTGACGTTGCGGTACAGCAGCGGCAGTTCAGCCGCGTACCGAAAGCCGATGTCTATCAGTTCAATCTCGCCCCTGGCCTCGCTTTTGCGGCTGGGCGCCAGGCGGTAGGGCTCGGGCGGTACGTTCATCAAGTCGCCCAGCCTGTCCACCGCCAGGCTGGCCTGCTGGAACTGCTGCCACAGGCCCACCATGCGCAGCATGGGCTGGCTGAGCTTGCCGGCAAACATCTGGAAAGCCACCAGCATGCCGATGGTGAATACGGTGCCTGTTCCTGCTGCCAGGGCAACGGTGTCGGGGTGCATGACTATCCACGCGCCGGTGACCAGGATCAGCAGCGTCATCATCTGCTCCAGCGTGTTGGCCAGCACGTTGTAGGTGTTGGCGATCTGTTTGGTCTGAAAGCCCGACCGCAGGTAGGTGGCCAAGTAGCCGTCGTACCGGGATTGCAATTGCGGTTCAAACTGCAGGCTTTTGACAGTCTCCAGCCCGGCAATGTATTCGGTCAAAAAGGCCTGGTTGCGCGCGCCCAGCATGAACTGCTGGTTCAGCCGCGTCTGGAAAATGGGCGCCACAAGAAACGACAGCAGCGCAATGACGGACAGAATGCCCAGCACGATGAGCGTGAGCGTGACCGAGTAATAAAACATCACGCCCATGCAGATCAACAAAAACGGCAGATCCAAAATGATGGTGACCGCCGCCGAGGCAATGAACTCGCGTATGGTCTCTACCCCATGCAGCCGTGCCGCAATGACGCCGGTGGGCCGGTTTTGAAAATACTTGGGCGGCAGGCGAAACAGGTGCTGAAACACCGCGGCGCCCAGCACCGCATCGACCCGGTTGCCTGTGTGCAAAATCGCGTACTGCCGCACCCAGGTCAGTAGCGCGGTAAACAGCATGAACACCCCCATGCCGATGGCCAGTGCAATCAGCGTGCTCTCGGTGCGGTTGACCACCACTTTGTCGATGATGGCCTGGGTGAACAGGGGCAGACCCAGTGCCAGCAGCTGAAGCACCAGGCTGGCGCCCAGCACCTCATGCCAGACCTTGCGGTGCTTGAGCAGCTCTGGCACAAACCAGCGGAAGCCAAAGGAGGGACCGGTGGCCGAAGCAGCGTCAGGGTCGCGCACAACTTCATCTTCCGGGTACAGCAGCACGGCTTGACCGCTCAGGGTTGGTGCAAATTCGGCCCGAGGCGTGGTCAGGGGCGCCTGGCTGTTGGCCGGCAGCCAGACCACCTGGTCGTTGCTGACCGCAACCACGACGCCCAGCGTGAAGACGGGCAGCGTGATGTCGGTGACGCCCTCTAGCGCATGTGCATCAGCGGACGGCGTGCTGGGATCATGCAACTCTACCAGCAAGGGCATGGGCAACTGGTCCAGCACCTGAGGGTCGATGGCGCGAAGCTGCGTCTTGAAACCCAGGCCCCGTGCCGCACGGACCAAGGCAGCCTCGTCATAAGGTGGCGGAAACTGCTGCAGCAGCAGTTGCGCATCAAACGGAAGGCGGTACACCGCGCACAGGGTTTGCAGCGCCCACACAAAGTCGGTTTGTGAATATGCTTTTTTCATGCCCCCGCCCACAAACTATTTGTGAGCCCTCCCTCGATCCGTATGCGCAAAGCACGCGTTCGAAACACCGCGAAACGATGCCAATTTATCTATAAATCGAGAAAGGCGTGTGATCGCACCCTGTCAATGTTGACAGGGTGTGACGCAAAATCGAGGGTAATCACTAAGAAAAACCGGTTTGGTACAAGCTGGATTACAGGTCAAAGTTCGCAATCGCGTGCAAACTCGCCGCGCCTCCCTACGACCCCCGATACGTCGAATAACTCCAGGGGCTGACCAGCAGCGGCACGTGGTAGTGCTGGCTGGTGTCGGCCACACCAAAGTCCAGGCTGACCTTGTTCAGGAAATTCGGCTCGGGCAATTTGACGCCGCGCGCAGCGAAATAGGCGGCCACGTCAAACACCAGGCGGTAGGTGCCGCGTTGCAGGCTGCTGTTGTCGTAGAGCAAGCCGTCCGGGTTGCGTCCGTCGCTGTTCAGCACAAAGGACTTGACCAGCGTCGCCTGCGCACCGTTGGTGGTGTAGAGCTCGACGGCCATGCCGGCCGCCGGCGTGCCGTGCATGGTGTCCAGCACGTGTGTACTCAGGCCCATGATGTTTCCCCGATGGTGTGTGGTGAACAGAAGTGTATACACTTTTGAAGGCTTTCGGCTATCATCAGGCGATGGAGACCTCCACCACCCGTTCCATCGTCGAAGCGCTGACGCGTGCCATCGTCGATCACCGGCTGCACCCCGGCACCAAGCTGGCCGAGCAGAAGCTGGCCGATCACTTCGGCGTGTCGCGCACCCTGGTGCGGCAGGCCCTGTTCCAGCTGTCGCAAAACCGGCTGATCCGGCTGGAGCCCGCGCGCGGCGCCTTTGTGGCGGCGCCTGCCGTCAACGAGGCGCGCCAGGTGTTTGCCGTGCGTCGCATGCTGGAAGCCGAAATGACCCGCGCCTTTGTGCGCGAAGCGACACCGGCGAAGATACGCGCGCTCCGGGAACATGTGGCGCAGGAAAAAGCCGCGCTGGCCAGTGACGACGTCGCCGGCCGCACCGAACTGCTCGGTGACTTCCATGTGCGCATGGCCGAACTGATGGGCAACGAGGTGCTGGCGCAGATGCTGGGTGAGCTGGTGTCGCGCTGCGCCCTGATCACGCTGATGTACCAGAGCGCCAGTGCGGCCGAACACTCCAGCGGGGAACACGCCGACATCGTCAAGGCCCTGGCCGCGAAAGACGAAGAACTCGCCGTGCGCCTGATGGACGAGCACCTTCTGCACGTCGAACAAAGCCTGACCTTCGACCGCAAGGTCCCGAGCAACGATATTTCCATGGCGCTCTCATGACCACCTCCACCAACAACCCAGGACAATTTTCCGCCGGGCCGCCCCAAGGAAAATTCGCCCCCTCGGGGGGCAGCGCAGCACACGCAGTGGCAAGCGTGGGGGCCACATACCCCAGGGACCTGGTCGGTTACGGCCGCAACCCGCCGCACGCCCAGTGGCCGGACCGTGCGCGCATCGCCGTGCAGTTTGTGCTGAATTACGAGGAAGGCGGCGAGAACTCGGTGTTACACGGTGACGCGGGCTCGGAGCAGTTCCTCTCGGAAATGTTCAACCCGCCGAGTTATCCCGAGCGCCACCTGAGCATGGAAGGCATTTACGAATACGGCTCGCGCGTGGGCGTCTGGCGCATCCTGCGCGAGTTCGAAAAGCGCAAGCTGCCGCTGACGGTGTTCGGCGTCAGCATGGCGCTGCAACGCCATCCGGAACTGACCGCCGCCTTTGTCGAGCTCGGTCATGAGATCGCCTGCCACGGCCTGCGCTGGATCAACTACCAGGGCGTGGACGAAGCCACCGAACGCGAACACATGCGCCTCGGCCTGGACATCATCACGCAGATGACGGGCCAGCGGCCACTGGGCTGGTACACCGGCCGCGACAGCCCGCGCACGCGCCGCCTGGTCGCCGACGACGGTGGCCTGGCCTACGACAGCGACTACTACGGCGACGACCTGCCCTTCTGGATGAAGGTCGAACGCAGCGACGGCACGCTGGTGCCGCGGCTGGTCGTGCCCTACACGCTGGACACCAACGACATGCGCTTCGCCCTGCCCCAGGGTTTTTCGCAGGCCGACGATTTTTTCACCTACCTGCGCGACAGCTTCGATGCCTTGTACGCCGAAGGCGACCCGAACGGCTTGAACGCGCCCAAGATGCTCAGCATAGGCATGCACTGCCGCCTGCTGGGCCGGCCCGGCCGCATCGTGGCGCTGCAGAAATTCCTCGACCACATCCAGCGGCACGAGCAGGTCTGGATCTGCCGCCGCATCGACATTGCCCGGCACTGGCAACACATCCACCCTTTCAAAGAATGACCATGGCCCTGACACTGGAACAGCTCAACACGGCAGCGCTTGCAGAGGCGACCGCCCTGCTGGACGGGCTGTACGAACACTCGCCGTGGATCAGCGAGGCGGCGCTGGCGCAGCGGCCCTTCCGGTCCCCGGCGCATCTCAAACACGTGATGGCGCGTTTGGTTCACGACGCCGGGCGCGAGACGCAACTGGCATTGATCCGCGCCCATCCCGAGCTCGCCGGCAAAGCCATGGTCAGCCAGTCGCTGACCGCTGAATCGACGAGTGAACAAAACAAGGCCGGCCTCACCAACTGCAGCCCTGAAGAATTCGCAAAAATCCAGGCGCTCAATGCCGCCTACAACAGCAAGTTCGGATTTCCCTTCATCCTCGCGGTGCGCGGGCCGCGCGGCACCGGCCTGTCGCGGCGGGAGATCATCGCCACCTTCGAGCGGCGCCTGGCGAATCATCCCGATTTCGAACTGGCCGAAGCCCTGCGCAACATCCACCGCATCGCCGAGCTGCGCCTGAACGACAAGTTCGGCGTGGAGCCACGCCTGGGCCACCAGGTATGGGACTGGCAGGAAGCACTGAGCGCCTTCAGCGATCCAGGCTATCGGGAAAAAGGCCAGCTCACGGTGACCTACCTGACCGACGCGCACCGCTCGGCCGCCGCCCTGATCAGCCAGGCCATGCGGGACAGCGGTTTCGATGAAGTGGGCACGGACGCCGTCGGCAACGTCGTCGGCCGTTACAAGGCCGCCAGGCCGGGCGCCAAAATCCTGATGACCGGCTCGCACTACGACACCGTGCGCAACGGCGGCAAATACGACGGGCGCCTTGGCATCTTCACGCCCATGGCCTGCGTGGCCGAACTGTCGCGCCGCGGCGAACGCCTGCCCTTCGATTTCGAGGTCATCGCTTTCGCCGAGGAAGAAGGCCAGCGCTACAAGGCCACCTTTCTCGGTTCTGGCGCGCTGATCGGCCAGTTCAACCCGGACTGGCTGGAGCAGAAAGACGCGGACGGCATCAGCATGCGCGAGGCCATGCAACATGCCGGGGTGCCCGCAACGCTAGCTGCCATCCAGGCCTTGCAACGCCAGCCCTCGGACTACCTCGGTTTTGTCGAGGTGCATATCGAGCAGGGTCCGGTGCTCAACGAACTCGACATTCCGCTGGGCATCGTCACCTCCATCAACGGCGGCGTGCGTTACACCTGTGAAGTCATCGGCATGGCCAGCCATGCCGGCACCACACCCATGAACCGCCGCCGTGATGCGGCCGTGGCGGTGGCAGAACTGGCGCTGTACGTGGAGCAGCGCGCTGCCCGTGACGGCGACTCGGTCGGCACCATCGGCATCCTCAACGTGCCTGGCGGCTCGACCAATGTGGTGCCGGGCCGCTGCCAGTTCACGCTGGACCTGCGCGCGCCGAATGACGAACAGCGCGACGCGATGGTGGCCGATGTGCTGGCCGAACTGACATCCATCTGCGAAAGGCGCGGGGTGCATCACACGGTGGAACAAACCATGCGCGCGGCAGCGGCGCCCAGCGCCCCCGCCTGGCAGCAGCGCTGGGAGCGTGCCGTCGACAGCCTGGGCGTGCCGCGTTATGCCATGCCCAGCGGCGCCGGCCACGACGCGATGAAGCTGCACGAGGTCATGCCGCAAGCCATGCTGTTTGTGCGCGGGCAAAACGCCGGCATCAGCCACAACCCGCTGGAAAGCACCACCAGCGACGACATCGACCTGGCCGTGCGCGCCTTCCAGTATCTTTTGAACCAACTCGCGAACGAGAACACATGATCGCAGCGCAGAACCGCTTCAAGCAAGGTCGCGTCCACTCGGGGGGCAGCCCTGTATTTCAGGGCGTGGGGGCCTTATGACAAACGACGACGACAAGCTGGATGCCTGGATCGATGCCCACTTCGACGAAGAAGTGCGCTTCCTGCAGGAACTGATCCGTGTGCCCACCCCGACGCCGCCCGGCGACAATGCGCCGCACGCCGAACGCACGGCCGAGCTGCTCAAGGCTTTCGGCTTTGAGGCAGAGAAACACCCGGTGCCCGCCGCCGAGGTCCAGGCTTACGGGCTGGAATCGCTGACCAACCTGATCGTGCGCCGCCCGTATGGCCCGGGCCCGACGATCGCGCTGAATGCCCACGGCGACGTGGTGCCGCCCGGTGAAGGCTGGACCTGTGACCCGTTTGGTGGAGAAATCCGGGACGGCAAGATTTATGGCCGCGCATCAGCGGTCAGCAAGTCCGACTTTGCGACCTTCACGTTTGCGGTGCGTGCGCTCGAGTCGCTGGGCCTGCCGCTCAAGGGCGGCGTCGAACTGCATTTCACCTATGACGAGGAGTTCGGCGGCGAGATGGGACCGGGCTGGCTGCTGCGCAACAAGCTGACGCGGCCCGACCTGCTGATCGCCGCCGGCTTCAGTTATGAGGTGGTCACCGCGCACAACGGCTGCCTGCAGATGGAAGTCACGGTGCACGGCAAGATGGCGCATGCGGCGATACCGGCCAGCGGCGTGGATGCGCTGCAGGGCGCCGTGCAGATATTGACCGCGCTGTATGCCCAGAATGTGCTGTACAAACAAGTCAGCTCACAGGTCGCCGGCATCACGCATCCCTACCTGAACGTCGGCCGCATCGAGGGCGGCACCAACACCAATGTCGTGCCCGGCAAGGTCATGTTCAAGCTGGACCGCCGCATGATTCCCGAGGAAAACCCGGCCGAGGTTGAGGCCAGCATCCGCCAGGTGATTGCAGATGCGGCAGCGAGCTGCCCGGGCATCCAGGTCGAGATCAAGCGGATGTTGCTGGCCAACGCGATGAAGCCGCTGCCCGGCAACCAGCCGCTGGTCGCCGCCATCCAGAAGCACGGCCAAGCCGTGTTTGGCGAGGCGATTCCCGCCATGGGCACGCCGCTGTACACCGATGTGCGCCTGTATGCCGAAGCCGGTATCCCGGGCGTGATTTATGGCGCCGGGCCGCGCACTGTGCTGGAATCCCACGCCAAACGCGCCGACGAACGCCTGGTACTGGACGACCTGCGCAAGGCGACCAAGGTGATTGCGCGTACGCTGCGCGAGTTGCTGGTCTGAATTTGCTCTCTTTTTGATAGCTGCTTACGCATGTCAAATAAGGGTTGCAAGCCTTTTCTATCAGTAAAAAGGCCTGATTCAGGCTTTCGGCAGGGTTTCCCACCAGCGCTCGGCAAAGTGCCCCTGCAGGTAGGCCACGAAGGCCTGCACCTTGCCGGGCACCAGCTTGGGCGAGGGAAACACCGCGTGGATCTCCTGCTCCGGCAGGCTGTGGTCGGCCAGCACTTCTAGCACCTGACCAGACGCCAGCGAATCGGCGGCCACATAGCGCGGCATGGCGGCAATGCCCAGGCCGTTGCGCGCCGCCGCCAGCACGGCCGACAGGTTGTTGGAGCGCAGCCGCCCGGCCACCGGCACCGTCACCGCCTCGCCTTTGGGCGAAACCAGGCGCCAGACATCGTCGCCCAGCACACTGCTGTAAATCAATGCGGCATGGCTGCTCAGCTCCCTCGGTTTCTTCGGCGTGCCGTACTTCTTGAGGTAACGCGGCGACGCCACCATGACCCAGGGGTTGGCACCGAGATAACGCGCACCCAGGCTGGAGTCGGCCAGCTTGCCCATGCGCACCGCCACATCCAGGCCCTGGGACACCAGGTCGGTGTAACGGTCCTCGAAGCTCAGGTCCAGCTGCACCTGCGGGTGCCGTTTCATGAAGTCCAGCGCCAGCGGCACGATCACGCGGCGGCCGAAAGCCACCGAGGTGCCGATGCGGAGCATGCCCTGGGCCTGGCTCTGGCGCAGGCGCACGATGTTGTCGGCTTCCTCGGTCTCGCGCACGATGATCTTGCACTTCTCGTAATACAGCGCGCCGGATTCGGTCAGGCTCACGCCGCGCGTGTTGCGGTTCAGCAGGCGCACCTTCAGGCGCTCCTCGGTCGCCGCGATCTGCTTGGACACCGTGGGCTGGGTGGTCGCAAATTCGCGCGCCGCTTTCGAGAAGCTGCCGGTTTCCACCACCCGCACAAACATGTGCATGACCTGTAGTCTGTCCATGGCCTGATGATAGTCACTTATTCCACCATGGAATAGCTTTTATGGTTTCGGGGCGCCTTCTGCATTGCTGAACCGCTGCCTACAGTCGGACCTCCAACAAGGAGACAAGACATGGCAAAAATGACAGCCGCCCAGGCCGCCGTCTGGGTGATGGAAAAAGAAGGCGTGACGCAGGCCTTCGGCATCCCCGGCGCGGCCATCAACCCGCTGTATTCCGCGCTGCGCAAGCAGGGCACGATCAGCCACATCCTGGCGCGCCATGTGGAAGGCGCCTCGCACATGGCCGAGGGTTACACCCGCGCCGCTGCCGGCAACATCGGCGTGTGTATTGGCACCTCCGGCCCGGCCGGCACCGACATGATCACCGGCCTGTATTCGGCCCAGGCCGACTCGATCCCGATTCTCTGCATCACCGGCCAGGCGCCGCGCGCGCGCCTGCACAAGGAAGATTTCCAGGCGGTGGACATCGAGTCCATCTCCAAACCGGTGACCAAGTGGTCGGTCACGGTGCGCGAGCCGGCGCTGGTGCCGCGGGTGTTCCAGCAGGCCTTTCATGTGATGCGGTCCGGCCGCCCGGGCCCGGTGCTGATCGACCTGCCGTTTGACGTGCAGATGGGCGAGATCGAGTTCGACATCGACACCTACGCGCCGTTGCCGGTCTACAAGCCGGCGGCCACACGCGCGCAGATCGAAAAGGCGCTGACCATGCTCAACGAGGCCGACAAGCCGCTGATCGTGGCCGGCGGCGGCATCATCAACGCCGACGCATCGGAACTGCTGGTGCAGTTTGCCGAGATCACGGGCATCCCGGTGATCCCGACGCTGATGGGCTGGGGCACGATTCCGGACGACCACCCGCTGATGGCCGGCATGTGCGGCCTGCAGACCAGCCACCGTTACGGCAATGCCACCATGCTGGCTTCGGACTTCGTGATCGGCATCGGCAACCGCTGGGCGAACCGCCACACCGGCTCGGTCGAGGTCTACACCAAGGGCCGCAAGTTTGTGCACGTAGACATCGAGCCGACCCAGATCGGCCGCGTGTTTTCGCCCGACTTCGGCATCGTGTCGGATGCCAAGGCGGCGCTGGAACTGTTCGTCGAGGTCGCCACCGAATGGGCGGCCCAGGGCAAGCTGAAAGACCGCGGCGAGTGGGCCTCGGCCTGCCGCTACCGCAAGGGCACCATGCTGCGCAAGACCAACTACGACAGCGTGCCCATGAAGCCGCAGCGTGTCTATCAATGCATGGTCCGCGCGTTTGGCGAAGACGTCTGTTACATCAGCACCATCGGCCTGTCGCAAATCGCCGGCGCGCAGTTCCTGCATGTCTACAAGCCGCGCCACTGGATCAACTGCGGCCAGGCCGGCCCGCTGGGCTGGACCGTGCCGGCGGCACTCGGCGTGCGCGCCGCCGACCCGACCCGCAAGATCGTGGCGCTGTCGGGTGACTACGACTTCCAGTTCATGATCGAGGAGCTGGCCGTGGGCGCGCAGTTCAAGCTGCCCTACATCCACATGGTGGTCAACAACTCCTACCTCGGGTTGATCCGGCAGGCGCAACGCGGCTTCGAGATGGACTACTGCGTGCAGCTCGGATTCGACAACATCAACACCGACCAGGACGAACCGGTGCGGGCCTACGGTGTGGACCACGTCAAGGTGGTCGAGGGCCTGGGCTGCAAGGCCATACGCGTACACCGGCAGGAAGAACTGGCGCCGGCCATCCAGCAGGCCGAAGCCTGGATGAAGGAGTTCCAGGTGCCGGTGGTGATCGAGGTGATCCTCGAGCGCGTGACCAACATCGCCATGGGCACGGAGATCGACAACATCATCGAGTTCGAGGACCTGGCCGCCAGCCGGGAAGATGCGCCCACCGCCGTTGCAGCGATGCTGGACTGAGCCCGGGAAAAACATGCCGAAATTCGCCGCCAACCTCACCATGCTCTTCACCGAGCTGCCCTTCATGGACCGTTTTGCCGCCGCCCGCGCGGCCGGCTTTGAAGCCGTGGAGTATTTGTTTCCCTATGACTACAGCAAGGAAGAACTCGTCGCCGCACTGAAAGACAATGGCCTGAAGCAGGTGTTGCACAACCTGCCGGCCGGCGACTGGGCCGCGGGTGAACGTGGCATCGCCTGCCATGCCGGACGCACCGCGGAATTCCGCGAGGGCGTGAATCGCGCCATCGATTACGCCACGGCGCTGGGCTGCCCACAAGTCAACTGCCTGGCCGGCAAGCTGCCCGAAGGCGCCAGCAGCACGCTGGCCCATTCCACCCTGGTGGCCAATTTGCGCTTCGCGGCATCGACCCTGAAAGCCGCCGGCATACGGCTGCTGATCGAACCCATCAACACCTTCGATATCCCGGGCTTTTTCCTGTCACGCACCGACCAGGCGCTGGCCATCCTGGATGAAGTGGCATCGCCCAACCTGTTCATTCAGTACGACATCTACCACGCACAGCGCATGGAGGGCGAACTCGCCAACACCCTCGGCAAGAACCTCGCACGGATCGGCCACATCCAGCTGGCCGACATCCCGGGACGCAACGAACCGGGCACCGGCGAGATCAACTATCCCTGGCTGTTCAAACACATAGCCGCCATCGGCTACAGCGGCTGGATCGGCTGCGAATACAAACCCAAAACCACCACCACCGAAGGCCTGGGCTGGCTGGCAGGAGCAAACACATGACCAAATCAGGACTGAGGCTGGGCTTTATCGGGCTGGGCATCATGGGCGCGCCCATGGCCATGCACCTGCTGCAGGCCGGCCACATGCTGTTCGTCAACACCCTGGGCAAGGTGCCGCAAGAGCTGGCCGACAGCGGCGCGACACTTTGCACCACGGCACGCGGCGTGGCGGAACGCGCCGACATCATTTTTGTGATGGTGCCCGACACGCCCGACGTGGAGGCCGTGCTCTTCGGCAACGAAGGCGTTGCTGCCGGCTTGTCCAAAGGCAAAACCGTGGTCGACTGCAGCTCCATCGACCCGATCGCCACCCGCAGTTTTGCCAAAAAAATCCAGGCCCTCGGCTGTGAATGGCTGGATGCACCGGTCTCCGGCGGTGAGGTCGGCGCCAAGGCCGCCAGCCTGACCATCATGGTCGGCGGCGAGCCTTCGACCTTCGAACGGGTCAAGCCGCTGTTCGAGCTGATGGGCAAAAACGTCACCCTGGTCGGCGGCCCCGGCGATGGCCAGGTCTGCAAGGTGGCCAACCAGATCATTGTGGCGCTGACGATTGCCGCTGTCGGAGAGGCGCTGGTGTTTGCCTCCAAAGCCGGCGCCGACCCGGCCCGCGTGCGCGCTGCGCTGATGGGCGGCTTCGCCTCGTCGCGCATTCTCGAAGTGCACGGCGAACGCATGATCAAACGGACCTTTGCTCCGGGTTTCCGCATCGCGCTGCACCAGAAAGACCTGAACCTGGCGCTGCAGGGCGCCCGGGCGCTCGGGATTGCCCTGCCGCAAACCGCCGGCGCGGCGCAACTGATGCAGTCCTGCGTGGCCCTCGGCCATGGCCAGGCCGATCACTCGGCACTCGTCAAGGCGCTGGAAGCCATGGCCCAGCACCCGGTGGCGCCGGACGCCTGACCCGGTCATACGGCGGCAAGCCAGTGGCAGGCCATCACGGCCTGCCCTTTTTTTGTCTGTCTGCCAGCAAGCGGCAGCCTGGTCGCCGTCATTTTCTGCACGAAACCGGGGCCGGGGCGCCCGAATCCCGCCCATCCCCCTCACTTAAGGGGTATTCACGGAGGCTGGGGCGCGCCCATCGCGCCCAAGTTGTCAGAGAATAGGGCCTGAAAAATAATGTGTACAAACCATGTGTACAAACACGATCAGGCATTGTTTTTGCTTGGCTTGAGCAGCCGATTCATTTCTATCTGGAGTTCCCATGACCAAACGCGTTTTCATCCAAACCCTGGCGGCACTGGCGGTCACTGCCGCCACCTGCAGCAGCGCCTTTGCACAAAACACCCCGATCAAGTTCCAGCTCGACTGGCGGTTTGAGGGCCCGGCGGCGCTGTTTGTCACGCCCGCCGCCAAGGGTTACTTCAAGGATGCCAAGCTCGACGTCACGATCGACGCCGGCAATGGCTCGGGCGGCACCGTCACCCGGGTGGCCTCGGGCAGCTACGACATGGGTTTTGCCGACCTGGCCGCGCTGATGGAATTCCACGCCAACAACCCGGACGCGCCCAACAAGCCGGTCGCCGTCATGATGGTGTACAACAACACGCCGGCCTCGGTCATGGCCCTGAAAAAGTCCGGCATCAAGACGGTCGCCGACCTCAACAACAAGAAACTCGGTGCCCCGGTGTTTGATGCCGGCCGCCGTGCCTTCCCGATTTTTGCCAAGGCCAACGGCATCAGCGGCGTGCAGTGGACCGCCATGGACCCGCCGCTGCGCGAAACCATGCTGGCCCGCGGCGACGTGGACGCCATCACCGGCTTCACCTTCACCTCGCTGCTCAACCTCGAAGCCCGCGGCGTGAAAGCCGAAGACGTGGTGGTGCTGCCTTATGCCGACAACGGCGTGAAGCTCTACGGCAACGTCATCATCGCCTCGCCAAAAATGATCCGGGAAAATCCCGCCGCCATCAAGGCCTTCCTGCTGGCCTTCACCAAGGGCGTCAAGGATGTGATCGCCAAACCGGCAGCCGCGATCGAAGACGTCAAGGCACGCGACGGCATCATCAACACCGCGCTGGAAACCCGCCGCCTGCAACTGGCCATCGACACCGTGGTCAACAGCCCCGACGCCCGCGCCGAAGGTTTCGGCCAGGTCAAGGGACCGCGCCTGTCGCTGATGGCTTCCCAGGTGTCGGACGCCTTCAACACCAAGACGCGCGTGAACCCCACCGCGGTCTGGAACGGCTCCTTCCTGCCGACCAGCGCTGAACTGAACATCCTGCCGAAAAAATAAGCCACTCCCGCCGGCACCGCTGCCGGCGGCGGCAAACCCCACCACGGCCAGCCTTTCACCCGGAATGCTGGCCGTTGCCTTGACCGACTCCGTGAATCAAGAAACAAGCACAAGCACCATGCCAGACAAACCAGACGCCCATTTTGTTGACTTCCAGGACGTCTGGCTGGCCTACAACGACGAGCTGCTGGCGCAAAACCATTTCGCGGTCGAAGCCATCGACCTCAAGGTGCGCGAGGGCGAGTTCATCGCCATCGTCGGGCCTTCGGGATGCGGCAAATCCACCTTCATGAAGCTGACCACCGGCCTGAAGATGCCGTCCAAAGGCCGCATCATGATCGACGGCCAGCCGGTCACCGGCCCGCTGAAAATTTCCGGCATGGCTTTCCAGGCGCCGTCGCTGCTGCCCTGGCGGACCACCGTGGACAACGTGCTGCTGCCGCTGGAGATCGTCGAGCCCTTTCGCAGCCAGTTCAAGTCCAAACGCAAGGAGTTCGAGGAGCGTGCACGCAAGCTGCTGCAAAAAGTCGGCCTCGGCGGCTACGAGGACAAATTCCCGTGGCAGCTGTCGGGCGGCATGCAGCAGCGCGTGAGCATTTGCCGCGCGCTGATCCACGAACCCAAGATGCTGTTGCTGGACGAGCCCTTCGGCGCGCTCGATGCCTTCACGCGCGAGGAATTGTGGTGCATCCTGCGTGACCTCTGGACCGAGCAGCGTTTCAACGTCATCCTGGTCACCCACGATTTGCGCGAGTCGGTGTTCCTGGCCGACACCGTGTATGTGATGAGCAAGAGCCCGGGGCGTTTTGTGGTCAAGAAAGAGATCACGCTGCCGCGCCCGCGCGACCTCGAGGTGACCTACACCCAGGAGTTCGGTGACATCGTGCACGAACTGCGCAGCCACATCGGCGCGATCCGCACCCCCGTGATCAACCCGGCGGCAACCGTGGGAGCCCACTGATCATGAGCAAGAAACAGATTGAACGCTGGTCCCCGTTTGTGCTGCTGGCCGCCATCATTGCGCTGTGGCAGGCGGTGGTGATGGTCTTCGACATCGCCGAATACATCTTCCCGGCCCCGCTGGCGATCGCCCAGTCCATGGCCGAGTTCGCCGGCCCGATCGCCCAGGCCGCATGGAAAACCTTCTGGGTCACCATGGTCGGCTTCGGCCTGTCCATCGTCGTTGGTGTGATGCTGGGCTTCCTGGTCGGCTCCTCGCGCCTGGCCTACGCGGCGGTTTATCCGCTGCTGGTGGCCTTCAACGCCGTGCCCAAGGCGGCCATCGTGCCCATCCTGATCGTCTGGTTCGGCATCGGTGTCGGCCCTGGCATCCTGACCGCGTTTTTGATCTCCTTCTTCCCGATCACCGTCAACATGGCGACCGGGCTGGCGACGCTGGAACCCGAACTGGAAGACGTGCTGCGCGTGCTGGGCGCCAAACGCTGGGATGTGCTGGTCAAGGTCGGCCTGCCGCGTTCCATGCCCTACTTCTACGGCTCGCTGAAAGTCGCGATCACCCTGGCCTTTGTCGGCACCGTGCTGGCCGAGATGACCGCCGGCGACTCCGGCATCGGCTACCTGATGCTCAGCGCCGGCTCGCAGCAGCGCATGGCGCTGGCTTTTGCCGGGCTGGTGGTGATCGGTGCGATGGCGATGATCATGTACGAGCTGTTCAGCTACATCGAGAAGCACACGACCGGCTGGGCGCACCGGGGGACGCAGGGCGGTTGAGGCCGCCCGGCCTCGGTTCATATATCAAATCTGGCTCCAGCGCCCGGTCCGCTTGCGTAAGCAGCTATTGAATTTGTAGCAATTCGCGATGCCGCAAGCTTGCAGCTGACAGCAGGTCTGACTCCCACTCCCAACCCCCCGCCCTTCCCTCGCCCCGCTGGGCGAGAGAAGGGAGCCTCATGTGGCCGCGTGTGCTGCTCTCGCGTGCAAACATGACGGCCGCTTGGGATTCCCGTCCTTGAAGCGCTGCGCGCTTCAAGGACTCCGAACCGGGCCCGGTATCTGGGTATTGGTTTTCTTCCCCCACCTTTCTGTATGCGCCGAGGAGTGGAGGGCCAGACGGATCAGGGATCGCGATTGTTTGAGCCGAAGGCGAGTTCGAGCGAGACCCCGGCTGGACCGAGCACCGCAGGCTGCCCCCGTAGCGCAAGCGAAGGGGGACGCAGACAGCAGGGTCGCCTTTCTTTTGCTTACTTTTCTTTGGCGAGACAAAGAAAAGTGAGTTGCCGCCGGGCAACCCCCGGCCAGCAGTCGCAGGCACAACCTGAAGGCACGAGGAAGCAAAAGACGGCTCCCGGATCAAGTCAAGATTTGGCCTGGCATCCGGCCGAGCCGGACTACCCCTAGCCAAAGCGCTTGTCCGACAGGGTCGCGGCCTGCCAGATGGCACGCACCGCCGATCCGGGGGCTACAACTGAGTGACAGCGAGTGCCTTTGCCTCGCAAGTTCACGCCAAGGAGAGCCTCCATGTTCACACCCGCCCCTCCGACTCACCGTCCACGCAAAGCCCCACCCGCAGACAAGGACCTCGTTGAGCAGGCCCGTCCCGGCCACGGCATTCCGTCGCAGGATCCGGACCCTGCGGCCCAGCTTCCCCTGACGGCGGCGGAGTCTGAGCGTGAAGCCGGTTCGGTATTGACCGGCGGTGGCATGGTCGCCGGCGCAGCGACCGGCGCAGCGGTTGGCGCCGTGTTGGGTGGGCCGGTCGGTGTGCTGGTGGGTGGCACCGTGGGCGTCGTGGCCGGCGCCCTGGGTGGCGCCGCCGCAGGTTCGCTGGTGAAGCCGGAAGAGCCGCCACCGTCAACCGGCAAGTAAATAGCCGCGCCGGCGAAACACCCGTCGACGACCTGTCCCGTCGATTCGCCACGCAGCGGATCTGACTCCCGACTCCCACCCTTAGCCCCTCCCTCGCCCCGCTGGGCGATGGAGGGGGACTTCATTTGGCCGCGTGCGCTGCGCTCGCGTGCACACATGACGGTCTGTTGGGATTCCCGTGCAGGAAGCGCTGCGCGCTTCCTGCACTCCGGAATTTTTGTCCCTGCATTGGCTGTCCCCCACCCTTCTGTATGCGCCGAGGAGCGCAGGGCCAGACGGATCAGGGATCGCGATTGTTTGAGCCGAAGGCGAGTTCGAGCGAGACCCCGGCTGGACCGAGCACCGCAGGTTGCCCCTCGAAGCGTCAGCGAAGAGGGGTCGCAGACAGTAGGGTCGCCTTTTTCTTTGCTTACTTTCTTTTTGGCGACGCAAAAAGAAAGTGAGTTGCCGCCGGGCAACCCCCGGCTTGTCGGCACACCACCTAGCAGGAGCTAGCCAACATGGATCCCGGATCCAGTCCGGGATAACCGCCCTGAACCCGAAGCTGTCCTAGAGGAAGCGTTCGAGCAATCGCCTCGACGCCCTATCCAGCGCTCCCATGTCCTTCACACTGAAGTGCACACCATGGCCGGCGGCGATCAGCAGCGACTGGCGGCTCAGCCGGCGGATGTCTTCCTCGCCCTTGAGTACAAAGCTCGTATCGCCGCGATCGGTTTCCACGTCCCAGGTGCTGGGCGTGCCGAAGCTCGAGACACTTTTGATCCGCGTGATGACAGGCACGAAGTCGCGCAAGGCCAGCTCTTCCTCGAGCAGGCTGCGCAAGGCCGCCGGCAGGCTGTCCAGCCGCTCGAGCCAGGCCAGTTCATGGCCTTCGCTGCCCACCAGCGAAATGCCTTCGCCCGGTGCGGCAATCGGGAAGGCGCGCACCGGCACCACGCCCAGGTGGTGCTGGCCCTGGCTGTCGGTCAGCAGCAGGCGGCCGGAAGCGTGGCGTTCAAGCTTGAAAGAAATCATGGGTATGGCCTCAGACATTGCCGCTCCGCTGCGCGGTGTGCGCCACCTGCGAGGTCGCCAGCGCGATGCGGCCCTCCTCGGCATCCTGGTTGCCTTCGCTATCGACCTGGCGCGCCTGCGCTTCATACAGCCGCCAGTAGGCGCCCTGCTTCGCCATCAGTTCGTCGTGCGGACCGACCTCGACCACCTGGCCGCGGTCCATCACCACCAGCCGGTCGGCCTTGCGCAGGGTGGACAGGCGGTGCGCAATCGCAATCGTGGTTCGGCCCTGCACCAGGTTGTCGAGGGCCTTCTGGATTTCCTGCTCGGTCTCGGTGTCCACCGACGAGGTCGCCTCGTCGAGGATCAGGATGCGCGGGTCGATCAGCAACGCGCGCGCGATCGAAATGCGCTGGCGCTCACCGCCCGACAGGCCCTGGCCGCGCTCGCCGACCAGCGAGTCGTAGCCTTGCGGCAGGCGCAGGATGAATTCATGCGCATGGGCGGCGCGCGCCGCGGCCACGATCTCGGCGCGGCTGGCGCCGGGTTTGCCGTAAGCGATGTTTTCGGCAATCGTGCCGAAAAACAAAAACGGCTCCTGCAGCACCAGGCCGATGTTGCGCCGGTAATCGGCCACGGTGAAGCGCCGGATGTCGGTACCGTCCACGCTGATGCTGCCGTCGGTCACGTCGTAAAAGCGGCAGATCAGGTTGACCAGCGTGCTTTTTCCGGAACCGCTGTGGCCCACCAAGCCGATCATCTCTCCGGGCTGGATCGTCAGGTCCAGGCCGCGGATCACCGCGCGGTTGCCGTAACGAAAGCCCAGGCCTTTCATCTCGATGCGGCCCTCCAGCCGCGCCATGGGCACCGGGCTGGCCGGTTCCGGCACGTTGGAGACATGGTCGAGGATGTCGAAGATGCGTTTGGCGCCGGCCGCCGCCTTTTGCGTGACCGACACGATGCGGCTCATGGAATCGAGCCGGGTGTAGAAGCGGCCGATGTAGGCGATGAAGGCCGTCAGCACACCCACGGTGATCTGCTGCCGGGATACCAGCCAGATGCCGAAGGCCCAGACCACCAGCAGGCCGATTTCTGTCAACAGGGACACCGTGGGCGTGAACAGCGACCAGACCTTGTTGAGCTTGTCGTTGACGTCCAGGTTGTGCCGGTTGGCGTCGCGAAAACGCTGGGCCTCGCGCTTTTCCTGGGCAAAGGCCTTGACCACGCGGATGCCGGGAATGGTGTCGGCCAGCACATTGGTCACTTCCGACCAGACCCGGTCGATCTTTTCAAAGCCGGTGCGCAGGCGCTCACGCACCGCATGGATCATCCAGGCGATGAAAGGCAGCGGCAGCAGGGTCACCAGCGCCAGCCAGGGGTTGATCGAAAACAGGATGGCGGCCGTCATCAGGATCATCAGCACGTCGGTGGCGAAATCCAGCGCGTGCAGCGACAAAAAGACGTTGATGCGGTCGGTTTCCGAGCCGATGCGCGCCATCAGGTCGCCGGTGCGCTTGCCGCCGAAGTAGTCCAGCGACAGCTCCAGCAAATGATCGAAGGTGGCGGTGCGCAGGTCGGCGCCTATACGCTCGGACACCAGCGCCAGCAAATAAGTGCGGGCCCAGTTCAGCGCCCAGCCCAGCACCGCCGCCGCCAACAGCGCCCCCAGGATGGCCAGCACCTTCCAGGACTCGATCTGCTGGCCGTTCTGGAACGGAATCAGGATGTCGTCGATCAGCGGAATCGTCAGGTAGGGCGGCACCAGGGTGGCCGCGGTGGAAGCCAGCGTCAGTACAAAACCAGCCAGCAGCTGCCACTGGTAGGGCCGGGCAAAGCGCCACAGGCGCAGCAGCACCCAGGTCGATGGCGGGGTATGCAGCTCCCGGGCGCAGGTGGCACATTCGTCGCTGTCCGGCGGCAGCACGGTATCGCACAGCGGGCACAGGGCAACCTCGTCAGCCAGGCCGGCGGCCTCCGGCCCCGGCGCCGTTTGCTGCTCGAACAGGCGCAGCAGGCGCAAGGCCTGCACATTGGCCGCGAGGGTAAAACGCCAGCTGCCCAGCCGGACGCCGTCCCCATGCAGTTCCAGGGTGCCAACGCCGGCATGGTCAAAATGGCGCAGGAACAGGGCCGGGACCGCGCCGGCGGGTGTTTTTCCGGGGAGGGGCCAGCTTGTCCACTGGCCGGTTTCGGGGTCCTGGGCCATCAGTCGCCGGTCGGTCAGGGCCAGCAAGCCCCGGGAAAACCGAAGTTGGCGATTCAGGTCAACCAGTACCGTGCATAAGACGTTCTCATGGGCTGCGAGTTGCGCGCGCAGGACTGTCTGCGCTGGGCCGGCCTCGCTGGAGGCATCAACCTGATGAGAATTTTGCATTGTGATTGTGGAAGCCGTAAAAACCGGTGCCCCGGGGATTTCCAGGGCCGACGTGGCGATTTTCGCCCAAGCCGGACCGCCCGGCCATGAGCTATTCCGCGCCCTGGGCTGAACCCCTGCCTGTATCAACCAGAAACGCCCCTTCCGGGGCGCTTCCCGACAAAAACGCTGCCCCGGCCCGTCCGGTTGACCGAAGCCACAAAAACATGAGCAAAAAGGACGATATCCAGCTTCTGCGCATCAATTACCTGCGCGGCCCCAACATCTGGACTTACCGGCCCGTGCTGGAAACCTGGCTGGACCTGGGGTCCCTGGAGGACTTCCCCTCCAACCTGATCCCTGGCTTCAGCGACCGTCTGGTGGCGCTGTTGCCGGCCCTGGTCGAGCACCACTGCGGCGTCGGCGAGCGCGGCGGCTTCATCCAGCGCCTGGTCGAAGGCACCTGGGCCGGCCACGTGCTCGAACATGTGGTGATCGAGCTGCTGAACCTGGCCGGCATGCCGACCGGCTTCGGCCAGACCCGCAGCACTTCGCGGCGCGGCGTTTACCGCATGGTCTTCCGCGCGCGGGACGAGCAGGTCGCCCGCAGCGCCCTGGCCGAGGGCCACCGCCTGCTGATGGCTGCCATCAACAACGGTGCCCACCACGAGCCTTATGGCGAAGCCGAACTGCAGGCCGCCGTTGGCCGGGTGCGCGCCAAGGTCGACGAGTGTTACCTCGGCCCCAGCACCGCCGCCATCGTCGGCGCCGCCAGCGACCGCCGCATCCCGCACATCCGCCTGAACGACGGCAACTTGGTGCAGCTCGGCTACGGCGCCAGCCAGCGCCGCATCTGGACCGCCGAAAGCGAATTCACCAGCGCCATTGCCGAGGGCATTGCCGGCGACAAGGACCTGACCAAAAGCCTGCTGGCCTCCTGCGGCGTGCCGGTGCCCGAAGGCCAGATCGTCGACAGCGCCGAAGCGGCCTGGGAAGCCGCGCAGGACATCGGCCTGCCGGTGGTGGTCAAACCCTCCGACGGCAACCATGGCCGGGGCGTCTCCATGGACCTGAGCACCCGCGAGGAAATCGAAGCCGCCTTCCACGTCGCCGCGCCGCAGGGCAGCGACGTGATGGTCGAGCGTTATGTGCGCGGGCACGAACACCGGCTGCTGGTCGTCGGCGGCCGGGTGGTCGCGGCGGCGCGCGGCCAGACATCCAGCGTGCGTGGCGACGGGCGTTCGACCGTGGCCGAGCTGATCGACAGCCAGCTCAACACCGACCCGCGTCGCGGCTACGAGGAAGATTTCCCGCTGAGCCTGATCAAGCTCGACGAGGAAGAGGCCATCGTGCTGGAACTGCAGCGCCAGGGCCTGCGCCCCGACGACATCCCCGCGGCCGGCCGCGAGGTGCTGATCCAGCGCAACGGCAATGTGTCGATCGACTGCACCGACGAGGTCCACCCCGAGGTCGATTACATCGTCTCGCTGGCGGCCCGGGTGGTCGGCCTGGATATCGCCGGCATCGACCTGGTGGCGCAGGACATCTCCAAACCACTGCACGCCCAGGGCGGGGCGATTGTGGAAGTCAACGCCGGTCCCGGCCTGCTGATGCACCTCAAACCGGCCGAAGGTGCACCGCGCCCGGTGGGCCGCGCCATTTGCGACCACCTGTTTCCGGAGGCCCCGGAAGGCTCGCACAGCGGCCGCATTCCGGTGGTTGGCGTGAGCGGTTCCACCGGCTCCCATCACGTCGCCCGGCTGGTGGCCTGGCTGTTGCAACTGTCAGGCAAACACACCGGCCTGGCCTGCCGCGATGGCCTGTTCGTGGACGGGCGCTGCCTGGACAAGACCGATGGCACCCGCTGGGAGGCCGGCCAGCGCCTGCTGATCAACCGCGCGGTGGAGGCTGCGGTGTTCGAAAACAGCGCCGACACCATCCTGCGCACCGGGCTGGCCTATGACCGTTGCCAGGTCGGCGTGGTCACCGACCTGGGCGGCTGGGACCAGCTCGCCGAGTTCGACATCTTCGACGAAGAGCCGATGTTCAAGGTCATGCGTTCGCAGGTCGATGTGGTGCTGCCCGACGGCGTGGCCGTCCTCAACGCCGCCCACCCGGCGATTGTCGACATGGCCGGCCTGTGTGATGGCGAGGTCATTTTTTATGCGCCAGACCCGGCGCTGGCTGCGATCGGCGTGCACCTGGACAGCGGCGGCCGCGCCGTGTTCATGCGCCAGGGCCAGGTGGTGCTGGCCACCGGCGCCAGCGAGGCCTTTTTGCCCGGGCTCGACAAACTCGCGGTCTGGCAGGACCGCCACGCCCCGACCCGTGAAGACAGCCTGCTCGCCGCCATCGCCGCCGCCTGGGCGCTCGGCATTCCCCTCAACCTGATCGGCGCGGGCATCGAAGCCTTCGAATCCAGCGCCGCCCAGCCCGGAAAGACCCTTCCATGAACGTCTCGCGCATCCGTGCCCTGCGCGGCCCCAACCTGTGGAGCCGCCACACGGCGCTCGAAGCGATTGTTGCGTGCACCGACGCCGAGTGCGCCATCGACCGGCTGCCCGGCTTCGAGCCGCGCGTGCGCTCGCTGTTCCCGGCCATTGGCGCACTGCGCCCCGGCGGTTATGTGGGCCCCGTGTCGCTGGCCCATGTACTGGAGTCGGCCGCACTGGCCCTGCAGGCCAACGCCGGCTGCCCCGTCACCTTCAGCCACACAGCCGCCACGCTGGAGCCCGGCGTTTACCAGACCGTGATCGAATACAGTGAAGAAGCGGTCGGCCGCCTCGCGCTGGAACTGGCACAGGCGCTGGTGTTTGCCGCCCTGCATGAAACCGGGTTCGACGTGGACGCGGCGATTGCGCAGTTGCGCGACCTCGACGAAGACGAACGCATTGGACCCAGCACCGGCGCGATTGTCGACGCGGCGGTCGCCCGCGGCATTCCCTACCGGCGCCTGACACGCGGCAGCCTGGTGCAGTTCGGCTGGGGCTCGCGCCAGCGCCGCATCCAGGCCGCCGAGCTGGACGCCACCAGTGCCGTGTCCGAATCGATTGCCCAGGACAAGGACCTGACCAAGAAGCTGCTGCTGGCCGCCGGCGTGCCGGTGCCTACCGGCCGTCCCGTCACGGATGCGGACGACGCCTGGGCTGCGGCCCTGCAGATCGGGCTGCCGGTCGTGGTCAAGCCGCTGGACGGCAACCAGGGCAAAGGGGTGACGGTCAACATCGTCACGCGTGACCATCTCAACATCGCCTTCCGCGCCGCCGCCGAATATGGCGCGGTTCTGGTCGAAAAATTCCTGCCCGGCAACGACTTCCGCCTGCTGGTGGTCGGCAACAAGCTGGTGGCCGCCTCACGGCGCGAACCACCCCAGGTGCTGGGTGACGGCCTGCACACCGTGCGCGAGCTGGTCGACATCGTCAACCAGGACCCGCGCCGCGGCGAAGGCCACGCCACCTCGCTGACCAAGATCCGTTTCGACGAGATTGCCGTGGCACGGCTGGCGGTGCAGGACCTCACGCCAGAGTCGATTCCCGCGCGCGGACGCCGCGTGATCCTGCGCAACAACGCCAACCTCAGTACCGGCGGCACCGCCACCGACGTGACCGGCGATGTGCATCCGGAGGTGGCCGCGCGCGCCGTGGCGGCGGCGCAAATGATTGGCCTGGACATCTGCGGTGTGGACGTGGTCTGCGAAAGCGTGCTGCGTCCGCTGGAGGCGCAAAACGGCGGCGTGGTCGAGGTCAACGCCGCGCCCGGCCTGCGCATGCATTTGTCGCCGTCCTATGGCAAGGGCCGCGCTGTCGGCGGCGCGATGATCAACGAGTTGTTTGCCAATGGCGACGACGGCCGCGTGCCGGTGGTGGCGGTGACCGGCACCAACGGCAAGACCACGGTGACGCGCCTGATCGCCCACCTGCTGGCGGCCAGCGGCCTGCGCTGCGGCATGACCAACACCGACGGCGTGTATGTGGACGGCCGGCAGACCGACAGCGGCGACTGCAGCGGCCCCAAAAGCGCGCGCAACGTGCTGATGCATCCCGACGTGGACGCCGCCGTGTTCGAAGTGGCGCGCGGTGGCGTGCTGCGCGAAGGCCTGGGTTTTGACCGTTGCCAGGTGGCCGTCGTCACCAACGTCGGCAGCGGCGACCACCTCGGCCTGAACTACATCACCACGGTCGAGGATCTGGCGGTGCTCAAGCGCGTGATCGTGCAGAACGTGGCACCGGCGGGTTACGCCGTGCTCAATGCTGCCGACCCCATCGTGGCCGCCATGGCGCCCACCTGCCCCGGCAACGTGATCTTCTTTGCCGCCGACCGGCACCATCCGCTGATGGCGACCCACCGTGCCCAGGGCAAACGCACCGTGTACGTGGACGGCAATGCCATCGTCGCCGCCGAAGGCGCCTGGCGGGAACGCGTGTTGCTGCAACATGTGCCGCTGACCCGCGGCGGCAGCATATCCTTCCAGGTCGAAAACGTGATGGCAGCGGTGGCAGCGGCCTGGGCGGTCGGCCTCCAGTGGGATACCCTCAAGAGCGGCCTGGCCAGTTTTGTCAGCGATGCACACAACGCACCCGGCCGCTTCAATGTGATGGACTACAAGGGCGCCACCGTGATCGCCGACTACGGCCACAACCCCGACGCCATGCGTGCGCTGGTGGCCGCCGTGGACGCCATGCCGGCGAGCCAGGGGCAACGCCGCAGCGTCGTGATCTCCGGCGCCGGTGACCGCCGCGACAGCGACATCCGCGACCAGACCATCATTCTGGGCAAGGCTTTCGACGATGTGCTGCTGTACCAGGATGCGGCCCAGCGCGGCCGCGCCGACGGCGAGGTCATGGCCCTGCTGCGCGAAGGCTTGGCCGGCGCGTCCCGCACCACCCGCATCGACGAGATCCGCGGCGAGTTCCTCGCCATCGACACCGCCCTCGAGCGCCTGCAGCCCGGCGACCTCTGCCTGATCCTGGTCGACCAGGTGCAGGAGGCGCTGGCGCACCTGGCGGAACGGGTCAAAGATGGGCGGCAACTGGCGACAGCCTGAACCGCTGCCCGCAGTTTGATCGACGTTTTGCAGTATCGCGCTGCGGCAGTTGTCTGCTTCAGACAGCAGGTCTGACTCCCCACTCCCTCCCCTAGCCCCTCCCTCGCCCCGCTGGGCGATGGAGGGGACTTCATTGGCCGCGTGCGCTGCACTCGCGTGCAAACATGACCGTTCGTTGCGGTTCCCGCAGAAGAAGCGCTGCGCGCTTCTTCTGCTCCGGATGTTTGTCCCCGACTTTGGTTTTCACCCACCCTTCTGTATGCGCCGAGGAGCGGAGGTCTAGACGGATCAGGGCGAGCGATTTTGAGCGAAGCGAGTCGAGCTCGACCCCGGCTGGACCGAGCACCGCAGGTTGCCCTCCGCAGCGTCAGCGAAGGAGGGACGCAGACAGCAGGGTCGCCTTTTCTTTGGTGACTTTCTTTTGCCGAGACAAAAGAAAGTGAGTTGCCGCCGGGCAACCCCCGGCCAACAGTCGCTGGCAAACCACCAAATCCTGAACAACATCCCATTCAGCCCATATTTGCAAGCCAAATATGCCTCTAGCCCACGCCAGTCAAGCGTAAGCAGCTACAAAATCAATAGCAATTGCGGGGTCGGGGCGAGCCAAAGCCCCGGTTAAACTTGCCGCATGGCCTGGAACGCGACCCTTTCCCTCGACTACTCCCTGCAGGCCGGCAAGACAGTCGCGCACTTCCGCCATGACGGGCCCTTGCGCATCCTGCAAAGCCTGTACCCCGAGGGCGATGCGGTCTGCCACAACGTGCTGGTGCATCCGCCCGGCGGCCTGGTCGGCGGCGACACCCTCGACATCGCGGTCACGGCCGCCACCGGCAGCCATGGCCTGATCACCACGCCTGGCGCGACACGTTTTTACAAATCACTGGGGGAGACTGCGCTGCAGCGCACCCGCATCCGCCTGGAAGCCGGCGCGCGTGCTGAATGGCTGCCGATGGAGGCCCTGTGTTACAGCGGCTGCCTGGCAGAAAACCACCTGAGCCTGGACCTGGCGCCGGGTGCCGAACTGATGGGGTGGGACGTCACGGCGCTGGGCTTGCCGAGTGCCGGCCAGCCCTTTGTCGAAGGCAGCTTCTGCCAGCACATCGAACTGCCGGGCGTCTGGCTGGAGCGTGCGCGCATACGCGCCGATGACCGCCTGTTGCTGGACAGCCCGCTCGGTCTGGCCGGCCAGCGCTGCGTGGCCACCCTGTTTTTCGCCAGTGGCAGCAAGCTCGAGCGCAAGCGCCGCGAGCTGGCCCTGGAGGTGGCGCGTGAAGTGATGGGGGCACATGCCCTGGTCAACACGGCGGGCGCCACCAGCCCGGATGCGCAGGTGATCGTGGTGCGCGTGCTGGCACCCCTGGTCGAACCCGCCATGGGCCTGCTCAAGCAGGTGTGGAAAAACTGGCGCCGGCACTTCTGGGACCAGGCCGCGCCCAGTCCGCGCATCTGGTCCGCCTGAACTCAGTCTCTGAGATCGGCAGGGACCTTGCCGCCATTGGCCGCCAGCTTGTTCATGACCTGTTTGTGCAGCCAGATGTTCATGGCTGCGCTGTCGTTCATGTCGCCGGTGTAACCGAGTTCCTTGGCCAGTTCCTTGCGTTCACCGAGGCTGCTGTCCAGGTCCAGCAGCTTCATCAGGTCGACAATGGAGGTTTTCCAGTTGAGTTTTTGCGAATTTTTGCTGGCCATGTCGTCCAGCAAGGCCTTCACATCCACCTCTGCCATGCCGGCGGAAGCCGCGCCGGCAGCGCCTGCGGCACGCGCGGCAGCCTCCGATGCAGCCGTAGCGGCAGCAGCCTCTTCAGGCGACAGCGAGCCGCCGGCAGCGGCAGGCGGGGTGTCAGCGCGTGCCGAGGGGAAGATCTTGCCGAAAATTTTGCCGAGAATGCTCATGATGGGTTCCGTTCTGAAGAGTGAAGCACCCATCCTAGACCCGGCGCAGCCTGGCGGCAACAGGCAAACACGCGCGCGCTTGTCGGAAAACACCTTCAAGCACCCGGGTTCATGCGGCGGCGCGCGCCTACGACAGCTGGCTCACACGTCCTACTTGCCGTCATGGCCAACTGCGCATAATGGGGGTCCCGGCCAGCGCCGCCCCGCGCCACCTTCCTCCTTCCTGTGAGACCCCATGAAAACTTCCATGTTGACCCCTGTCGTGATGGCCCTGACACTGGTGTTTGCCGGTTGCTCCAGCACCACTGAAAGCGGCGCCGTCGGCGCCTCCCGCTCGCAGCTGCTGCTGGTGTCCTCGGCAGAACTCAACGCCATAGCCGAGCAGGCCTACGCCAAGCTCAAGGCAGACGCCGCGGCCAAAGGCGCGCTCAATACCGACGCGGCGATCCTGGCACGCGTTCGCACGGTAGCGGCTCGCATCCAGCCCCAGACCGCGGTCTTTCGTGGCGACGCCCCGGGCTGGAAGTGGGAAGTCAACACCATCACGAGCGAACAGCTCAATGCCTTCTGCATGCCGGGCGGAAAAATCATGTTCTACACCGGGCTGGTGCGCAAGCTCAATCTCAGCGACGAGGAAATCGCCGTGGTGATGGGCCATGAAATTGCCCACGCCCTGCGCGAACACTCGCGCGAGCAGGTCTCGCAGGCCGCTGCCGCACAAACCGCCATCGGCATCGGCACCCAGTTGCTGGGCCTGGGCGGCGGCGCATCCCAGATCACCGGTGCCGCTTACGAAGCCCTGGTCGCCAGCCGTTTCAGCCGTGCCCACGAGACCGAGGCCGATCGCATTGGCCTCGAGTTGATGGCCCGCGCAGGCTACAACCCCCAGGCCGGCGTGACCCTCTGGCAGAAGATGGGCGGCGCCACCGGCAGCGGCGGCGGCACACCCGACTTCCTGAGCACCCACCCCAGCGACAGCAGCCGGGTGCAACAGATCCAGTCCCTGCTGCCCACGGTGATGCCGCTGTACCAGGCTGCACGGCGCTGATCTGCCTGCCGTGATGCGGGCTCGCCCCGCAACGCCGCCTGGCGGGTGACCATCAGCTCCGGCGAACAACCCGCTCACTGAAAAAAATGGGGGAAAGCCATGCATGCGGCCATGACAACGACCGAGATCTACCTGCTCGCCATGGGGATCATTTTCACGGCGCCTTACCTGATCTGGCGCGTGTTCAAGACCGACTACTACGCGCCGCTGGTGGTGGTGCAGATCATTGCCGGCATCCTGCTCGGTCCCGGCATCCTCGGCAAGCTTTATCCCGACTACTACGCCTTTGTATTTAGCGCGCCCGTGGTGCAATCGCTCAACGGCATCGCCTGGTGGGCGGTCATGGTGTTTGTCTGGATTGCCGGCATCGAGCTGGACCTGAACAAGGCCTGGGCGCACCGCCGCGAGAGCAGCATCACCGCGGGACTGGCGCTGGGCACACCCCTGCTGTTCGGCTGCGCGGCCGCCGCCGGCATGTTGATGGTCGAGGGCTGGAAGGGGCCGATGGGCATGCCCTGGCAGTTTGTCATGGGTGTCGGCATGGCCTGCGCCGTGACCGCCCTGCCGATCCTGATCTTGCTGATGGAAAAACTCGCCATCCTGCGCCAGCCCATCGGCCAGCGCATCCTGCGTTACGCCAGCCTCGACGACATCGCGATCTGGGGCGTGCTGGCCCTGATCCTGATGGACTGGGAACGCGTTGGCCGGCAGGCCGGCTTTCTCGCGGCGTTTGCCGTGCTCAGTTACCTCTTCCGCAAGCTGATGGTCTGGCTGCCCGAGCGGGATCGCTGGTACGCCGGCCTGGTCTGGCTGATCGTCTGCGCCTTCGGTGCCGACTGGGCCGGCCTGCATTACATGGTCGGCGCCTTCCTCGCCGGCGCGGTCATGGACAGCGACTGGTTCAACCAGGAACACATGGACATGCTGCGCCACCATGTGTTGCTGGTGATGATGCCGGTGTTCTTCCTGAGTACCGGCCTGCGCACCAACTGGTCGGTCGGCGGTGAAGCCGTGTTTATCGCCGCGGCGCTGCTGCTGGTCGCCTCGGTGGCCGGCAAGCTGATTGGTGTGCATATCGCGGGCAAGGTGCTGCAGTGGGCGCCGGGCGAGAGTTCCATCATCGGCTGGCTGCTGCAGACCAAGGCGCTGATCATGATCATTTTTGCCAACATCCTGCTGGACAAGCAGATCATCACCAACGAAACCTTCACCGCCCTGCTGCTGATGGCGATTGCCAGCACCATGCTGACGGTGCCGGTGGTGGCGCCCAAACTTCAGCGCATGAAGGAAATTGTTTTCAGGGCGAAGTAGATGCCTGGCATCCCGGATCCGATCCGGGATCCATTTCGCACGAAGCACATGGCCGGGATGCGGGCATGGATTGCGGGTCAGGCCCGCAATGACAACTCAGGCAGTAAGCACCCGCCTCAGATCGCCACCAGTTGCCGCACGCCGTTGGCCTGCATGTCCTTGCCCTGGCCGCGCGCGATGAACTCGCCGCGTTCCATCACCAGGTAGTCGTCCGCCAGTTCTTCGGCAAAGTCGTAATACTGCTCGACCAGAAGAATCGCCATGTCGCCGCGGTCGGCCAGCATGCGGATCACCCGACCGATGTCCTTGATGATGCTGGGCTGTATGCCTTCGGTCGGCTCGTCCAGGATCAGCAGCTTGGGTTTGGCCGCCAGCGCGCGTGCAATCGCGAGTTGCTGCTGCTGCCCGCCCGAGAGGTCGCCGCCGCGCCGGTTCAGCATCTGCTTGAGCACGGGGAACAGCTCGTACAGCTCCGCCGGGATCGGCGTGCTGGCGCTTTTGTAGGCCAGGCCCATGCGCAGGTTTTCCTCCACCGTCAGCCGGGCAAAAATCTCGCGGCCCTGGGGCACAAAACCGATGCCGGCGCGCGCGCGTTCATACGGCGTGGTGTTCTGGATGGGCTTGCCGTCGAACTCGATGCTGCCGGTCTTGATCGGCACCAGGCCCATCAAGGACTTGAGCAGGGTGGTCTTGCCGACGCCGTTGCGGCCCAGCAGCACGGTCACCTTGCCGAGATGGGCTTCCAGGCTCACATCGCGCAGGATGTGGGAACCGCCGTAGTACTGGTTGATGTTTTTGACGTTTAGCATTTGGTGATCTCCATCGCGCTTCTTGGAGCTTCGGAGCCGTAGTGGTTCGCCAACAGGCCGGGGGTAGCCCGGCGGCTACTCACTTTCTTTTGCCTCGCCAAAAGAAAGTCACCAAAGAAAAGGCGACCCTGCTGTCTGCGTCCCCCTTCGCTAACGCTACGGGAGCAACCTGCGGTGCTCGGTCCAGCCGGGGCCGGGCTCGAACTCGCCTTCGGCTCAGACAATCGCCCGTCCTGATCCGTCTGACCCTGCGCTCCTCGGCGCAGACAGAAGGGTGGTGGGGACGGGAGCGGGGCCGGATTCGGGCTCCGGCGAGGGCGCGCTTTGCGCGTCCTCGCCTCCCCGAATTCGCACTCGTATTTCCTCCCCCACCCGTCGGGCTGGGCCGAGGAGCGCAGCTGAAAGTGGATCAGGACGAGCGATTGTCTGAGCGAAGCGAGTTCGAGCTCGGCCCCACTTTCGGCGAGCACCGCAGGTTGCCCGTAGCGAAGCGAAGGGACCCAGACCATCGGGTCGCCTTTTCTTTTGCTTACTTTTCTTTTGGCGACGCAAAAGAAAAGTGAGTTGCTGTCGGGCAACCCCCGGCTTGCAGGCAAACCTCTGAGTCGCGAAACAAAGGCGGCTTCGACAAGCCTCGCCCGAACGGCGAAGAGTTCAACGCCCAAGGTACACCTCGATCACCCTCTCATCCGCCTGCACCTGGTCCAGCGTGCCCTGCGCCAGCACCGACCCATCGCACAGCACCGTGACGATTTCCGAGATCGTCCGGATGAAACTCATGTCGTGCTCGACCACCATCAGCGAATGTTTGCCCTTGAGGGTCAGAAACAGTTCGGCCGTGCGTGCGGTTTCCTCGTCGGTCATGCCCGCCACCGGCTCGTCCAGCAGCAGCAGCTTGGGGTCCTGCATCAGCAACATACCGATCTCCAGCCACTGCTTTTGCCCGTGGCTCAGGTTGCCGGCCATGCGGTGCACGCTGTCGGCCAGGTGAATCGTCACCAGGATTTCGGCGAGCCGGTCGCTTTGCACCGAGTCGAGCTTGAAGAACATCGAAGACTTCACGCCCTTGTTGGTTTTCAGTGCAAGTTCTAGGTTTTCGAACACGGTCAGTTGCTCGAACACCGTGGGCTTCTGGAACTTGCGGCCTATGCCGAGCTGGGCAATCTGCGGCTCGGTGTGGCGCAGCAAATCAATCGTGCTGCCGAAAAACACCGTACCTTCGTCGGGCCGGGTCTTGCCGGTGATGATGTCCATCATGGTGGTCTTGCCGGCGCCGTTGGGGCCGATGATGCAGCGCAACTCACCCGGCGCAATGTCCAGCGACAGCTTGTTGATGGCCTTGAAGCCGTCGAAGCTGACGCTCACATCTTCCAGGTACAGGATACGGCCATGCGTGACGTCGACCTCCCCCGGCGTGGCAATGCGGCTCCCGCTCGCGTTGCGGCCGCCGGACTCGGTGTTGCTGCGGCCGGCCTCCAGCGCCGCGCGGCGCTGCTCGATACGGCGCGCGCCCTGTTCCAGCAAGTCCGGGGTCATTTCGGCTCCCCTTTGCGCAGCTTTTTCACCAGGCCCACCACACCATTGGGTAAAAACAGCGTGACGGCGATGAACAGCAGGCCCAGGAAATACAGCCAGTACTCGGGGTAAGCCACCGTCAGCCAGCTCTTGGCGCCGTTGACGATGAAGGCACCGGCAATCGGCCCGATCAGGGTGGCGCGACCGCCGACCGCGGCCCAGATCGCCATCTCGATCGAGTTGGCCGGGCTCATCTCGCTGGGGTTGATGATGCCGACCTGCGGCACGTAGAGGGCGCCGGCAATGCCACACATCACCGCAGAAATTGTCCAGATCGTCAGCTTGTAGCCGATCGGGTTGTAACCCGAGAACATCACGCGGGTCTCGGCATCCCGGATCGCCTGCAGCACCCGGCCGAACTTGCTGCGCACCAGCCATTTGGCAAACAGGAAGAAGCCCAGCAGGGTCAGCCCGGTGATCACGAACAGCGTCATGCGCATATTGGGCGTGGCAATCGGCATGTCCAGGATGCGCTTGAAGTCGGTGAAGCCATTGTTGCCACCCAAGCCGGTCTCGTTGCGGAAGAACAGCAGCATGGCCGCAAAGGTCATGGCCTGCGTGATGATGGAAAAATACACGCCCTTGATGCGCGAGCGGAAGGCGAAGTAGCCGAACACAAAGGCCACCACACCAGGCACCAGCACGATCAGGAACAGCGTGGCGACAAAGCTGTCGCTAAAGGTCCAGTGCCAGGGCAGCTCCTTCCAGTCGAGGAAGACCATGAAGTCGGGCAAATCGCTTTTGTAGTTGCCGTCACGCCCGATCTGGCGCATCAAATACATGCCCATGACGTAACCGCCCAGCGCGAAGAACAGCCCGTGGCCCAGCGACAGGATGCCGGTGTAACCCCAGATCAGGTCCATGGCCAGCGCCACGATGGCGTAACACATGATCTTGCCGACCAGTGCCACCGCATAGGTGCTCATGTGGAACATGCTGGTCTCCGGCACCAGCAGGTTCAGCACCGGTGCCAGTGCGCAGACCAGCAGCAACGCCACCAGAAAGGTGCTCCAGCCGGCGCCGGTGAGCATGGGGCCCCTGGCGGGCAAGCTCACGGAAGACCACGCATTGCGGGCACCGGTGCTTGTGGCGGTGGTGTAGGGATTGGCTGCGGCAGGCGCAGCCTGCAGCGAAGCGGGTTCCATGCCCTGCTCGGCTTTTATCGATTCATCGATGGTTTTGATAGGCGTGTTCATGTCATGCTTCCGCGGAGCGGCCTTTCATGGCAAAGATGCCCTGGGGCCGCTTCTGGATGAAGATGATGATGAGCACCAGCACCGCAATCTTGGCCAGCACCGCACCGGTCCAGCCTTCGAGGAATTTGTTCAGAATGCCCAGGCCCATCGCGGCGTACACGGTACCGGCCAGCTGGCCCACGCCACCCAGCACCACCACCATGAAGGCATCGACGATGTAACCCTGGCCCAGGTCCGGGCCGACATTGCCGACCTGGCTGAGCGCACAGCCGGCCAGACCGGCGATTCCCGAGCCCAGCGCAAATGCATAGGTGTCCACGCGCGCCGTGTTCACGCCCATGCAGGAGGCAATCGGACGGTTTTGCGTGACGCCGCGCACAAACAGGCCCAGCCGCGTTTTGCTGATCAGCCAGGCCATGCCCAGCAACACCGCGATCGCAAAACCGATGATGACGAGCCGGTTGTAGGGCAGCGACAAATTGCCCAGCACCTGCACGCCGCCGCTCATCCAGACCGGGTTTTCCACACCGACGTTTTGTGCGCCAAAAATCGAGCGCACCAGTTGCTGCAGCATCAGGCTGATGCCCCAGGTGGCCAGCAGCGTTTCCAGCGGGCGGCCGTAGAGAAAACGGATCACCCCACGCTCCAGCGCCGCGCCCATCAGCGCCGATGCCAGAAAGGCCACCGGCACCGCCGCCAGCAGATACCAGTCGAACAGGCCGGGCAGGTATTGCTGGAACAGGCCCTGCACCACATAGGTGGCGTAGGCGCCTATCATCATCAGCTCGCCATGCGCCATGTTGATGACGCCCATCAGGCCGTAGGTGATGGCCAGGCCCAGCGCCACCAGCAACAGGATGCTGCCCAGGCTGATGCCGCTGAACACCGCGCCCAGCTTGTCGCCCCAGGCCAGCGCCGACTCCACCTTGCGCAAAGAGGCCTGCAAGGCACTCTTGACCTCGGGATCTTCTTCTTCCGACAGGCGCGCGATCAGCACGGTCTTGCTGACCGGGTTGTTGCTGCCCGAGAGGCGGGCAGCGGCTTCCAGGCGTTTGGTTTTGTCGCTGCTGCCCAAAAGAATCGTGGCGCGCACCATCTCGAGCTGGTTTTTCAGGGCCGGCACGGTTTCCGCCGCGTACGCCTTTTCGATCAGCGGCAGGCGTGATTCGTCAGCGCCGCCCGACAGGGTCTTGATGGCCTCGGCACGGACTTTTTCGTCTTTGGACAGCAGCTTGAGGGAAGCCAGCGCATTGTCCAGTTCGCCGCGCATCAGGTTGTTGTTGATCACGTCTTCGGCATCGGCGGGCACAGCCAGTTCGGCGCCGCTGATCGGGTCGTAAGCCTTGTCGTCCTTGACCACGAACACCTTGTCGCCGGCCGTCTTCACTGCGTCGTCGGCCAGCGCCTGGATGAAGGCGGCGGTCTTCTCGTCGGGCACAGCCGAGGCCTTGGCCAGGGCCTCGACCCGGGCTTCAGTCTCACCAAGCGCCATGCCCTTGACCTCTTCAGGCGTCAGGGCGTGGACACTGGCAGACAGCAACAAAGCGGCGGATAAAACAAATGTGCGCATCATCATGGTAAAGAACCTGTAGGGTGGACACGGCAGCGCGCCGGTACGGCTTGCTGTCGTGCCCAGACTGCAACTTCCTTGGAAAACCTGACCTGATTCATGCACCGGAGTAGTGCAAGAACTGGGCCAGACCAAAAAAAGCCGCACCTGTTTTCTGCAAACCAGGTGCGGCTTGCACCGCAGGTCCGACAACCTGCGGCGACGGCCTTATTTGGAGGCCATTTTTGCCGGCTCGTCAGGCTTCTTGTCGTTGCCTTCGATGTAGGGGCTCCATGGCTTGGCTTTCACCGGGCCGGGTGTTTTCCAGACCACGTTGAACTGGCCGTCGGCCTTGATCTCGCCGATGAACACCGACTTGTGCAGGTGGTGGTTTTTCTCGTCCATCTTGGACACGATGCCCGACGGTGCCTTGAAGGTCTGGCCGGCCATGGCGGCGATGACCTTGTCGGTGTCTGTGGACTTGGCTTTCTCGACAGCCTGCTTCCACATGTTGATGCCGATGTAGGTGGCTTCCATCGGGTCGTTGGTCAAAGGCTTGTCCTTGTGGCCGGCAATGCCCTTGGCCTTGGCGTAGTCCGACCATTTCTTGATGAACTCGGTGTTGGCCGGGCTCTTGATCGACTGGAAGTAGTTCCAGGCAGCCAGATGGCCAACCAGCGGCTTGGTGTCCACGCCGCGCAGTTCTTCTTCACCCACCGAGAAGGCGACAACCGGCACGTCCTTGGCTTTCAGGCCGGCATTGCCCAGTTCCTTGTAGAAAGGCACGTTGGAGTCGCCGTTGATGGTCGAGACCACAGCGGTTTTGCCGCCGGCAGAGAATTTCTTCACGTCAGCCACGATGGTCTGGTAGTCGGAGTGGCCGAAGGGTGTGTATTTCTCGTCGATGTCGCTGTCCTTCACGCCCTTGCTTTTCAGGTAGGCGCGCAGGATCTTGTTGGTGGTGCGTGGGTACACATAGTCGGTGCCCAGCAGCACCCAGCGCTTGGCGCCGCCGCCGGCCTTGCTCATCAGGTAATCGACGGCAGGAATGGCTTGCTGGTTGGGGGCTGCACCGGTGTAGAACACGTTTTTGGACAGCTCTTCACCCTCGTACTGCACGGGGTAGAACAGCAGGCCGTTCATTTCCTCGACCACAGGCAGCACCGACTTGCGGGACACCGAGGTCCAGCAGCCGAAAATCACCGAGACCTTGTCCTGGCCCAGCAGCTGCTTGGTTTTTTCTGCAAACAGCGGCCAGTTGGAGGCCGGGTCCACGATCACGGGCTCGAGCTTCTTGCCCATCACGCCACCCTTGGCGTTGATTTCGTCGATCGCCATCAGCACGGTGTCTTTCAACACGGTTTCCGAAATGGCCATGGTGCCCGACAGGCTGTGCAGAATGCCCACCTTGATGGTGCCGCCCGACTGGGCATGGGCTGGCAGGACAGACAGGCCCGCCAGGGCGACGGCGGCGCTGAGCGCCTTGAGGGTAAAACGACGTTGCATGTGTAGCTTCTCCGGTAGGGGGTGATCACTGGTCGCTCCGCAAAAGCCGCTGGAGGGCTTTGACGAAGCGATGAGTTGATTCTGGGGACCGGAGGGCGAACGGGCTATACGCCGGGTGGCGTATGCAGGGCGAGGACGACAGGACGGCCCGGTTCAGGACCCGCCAAACCGAGTCAAGGCTTAAAGACCGGCCATGCGCTGCATGAACAGCCGGGTTGCCTGCAAGCCGGCCGGCGTCCAGTGCTGGCTGGGTGCCATGGCCTGCAGCAGCAGCCTGGCCTGGCCGATTTCGTCGAGAGTGGCCAACTGCTGCGCGAGTGCCTGCAGATCGACGTCGAGCAGATCGTCGGTGGCCGCGGCGTCAAAAGCAGACTCGCCCCGGTTTGCCGCGAGGCGGGCCGCCACCCTGAAACTCGGCCGGCGCACTGTTGCCGCCTCGCTGAGGACCTCGGTGTAAGCGCCGCCATCCTGGCTGGCTTCGCCGCGTATCCAGTCGTGGATCAGCTGCAGCTCATAAGGACTGAACACACCGAACATCTCGGCGCGCGGTCCTTGCAGCAGGCCCCAGAAGCGGCTTTCTTCCACCGGCGCGCCGCGCTTGATCCAGCCGGCTTTTTGCAGGGCACCGAGGAACTCCGGAATGTCTTCCTTGCGTGCCAGCCAGTCGTTGATGTTGCGGCCTGCGACGCGGCAATAGTCGGAATGGGCGCCGTGGCCGGCGGCACTTTTGTGCGAAAAGATGCGCACCACTTCGCGTTCAATGTCGAATCCGGCTATCACGTCGGTGCTGCCGATGCCGGCGTTGCTGAGCTGGAAGCCCTGCCGCACGCGGCGCCAGAAATCTTCGGCATGGCCCAGGCGTGGCAGGTTGTCCAGCACCGCCTGTACGGCGCGTTTGGCATGGCCGGTGTCGGGGTTGTCCACCGTCACATGCAGTGTGAAGTAATACGGGTCTAACCCCAGTTCGTTGAGTTCGTAAGCGGTGATCAGCAGGTGCAGCGGCAGCTGTTCATAACCGAGGTTGAAGCCGATGACCTCGGGCAAATACTCTTCGGCACTGGATGCGAGCGCGAGCTGGATCACGCCCTGGGTGTACAGGCCGTCGTCCAGGCTGTCGAGCGACTCCAGGCCGTAACGCGCCATCAGCGCGCGGTAAATCACCACATGGTTTTTGTCGGCCGCACCGTCGCCGAGTTCCTCGACATAGGTGCGCAGCAGGTCGGCAAAACGCGGGTTGCGCCAGTGTTTGAGCAGACCATACAGCCAGGCACCGTCCACCAGCTTGGTGGGCGCCACTGCGCGCAGAAAATACAGCGCATGTGCGCGGTTGCCGAAAAAGCGCCGCGGCGCGCCGGCCTGGCGTTCTTCCAGGTAGTGGCTGTAGGCCGCGGTGGCGCGCTGCGCGCCCGCGAACATCCAGCTTTCCAGTTCTTGCGGGCTGGCCGGCAGCTCGCAGGGCAGGCCGGCGCACCCGGCGATCTGCGCGTCCAGAAACAGGCCCGCCTCCTTGTTCAATTCGCCGGTAGTGTCAGCCGCCAGCAGGCGGCCGTAAAAATTCGCCAGTGTGCCGCCGGGCACGGCCAGCGCGGCGGGACCGGGGGGCGCAGCCGGCGGACGGGAAAGCCAGTCATTCGCAGAGATATACATGGTCAGTCGGTGGGTGAGGGCTGTTCAGGATGCGTGCCGCCCCCTGCCGGCCGTATAGGTGAGCCGCCCCAGCGCAGGTGGGAGACCTCCTACCTGCTGGCGCACAGGGGACCAGCCGTGCCCTGCCCTGCGATTCGGCGCCTGATCAGGCCGGCGTGGCGTGCATCACGGCGGCCAGACCGCTATGAAATTCATAGCTATCTACGCTTGAAGGACGGGGCCTGAAGCCTGATTCGACGTAAAAACCGGGGCCCGGCGGGGCGGCGGCTAGGGCTTTTGCGCGTCCTCTGGCTGCGGCGTGGCGGCTGGCGCGGGTGGCAGCGCCGCCGCCGGTTGCGCGGCCTCCTCGCGGGCCTTGGCGAACAGGTCCCAGGCGGCCATGAACATCGCCGCGACCACCGGGCCGATCACGAAGCCGTTCAGGCCGAAAATCGCCATGCCGCCCAGGGTGGAGATCAGCACCACGTAGTCGGGCATCTTGGTGTCCTTGCCGACCAGCAGCGGGCGCAGGATGTTGTCGACCAGGCCGATGACCAGCACACCGAAGGCCGTCAGGATCAGGCCCTTGCCGAGATCGCCGGTGACCAGGAAATACACCGCCACCGGCCCCCAGACCAGCGCCGCGCCGACAGCCGGCAGCAGCGAGAGAAAGGCCATCAGCACACCCCACAACACCGGCGCGTGGATGCCCAGCATCCAGAAGATCAGCCCGCCCAGCGCCCCCTGCAACATGGCCACCACCACATTGCCCTTGACGGTGGCGCGGATCACGGTGATGAACTTGCCCGACAACTCGCGCTTGATGCCGGACTCCAGCGGCACCGCATCGCGGATGCGCCGCGCCAGCACGCCGCCATCGCGCAGCAGGAAAAACAGGATGTACAGCATCACGAAAAAGCTGACGACGAAGTCAAAGGTGTTCTGCCCGATGTTCAGCGCCTGCGTGGCCAGGAACTGGCTGCCCTTGGAGATGCTGGACGACACCCGCTCCAGGATCACGCCGGTATTGCTCAGGCCGAAGCGGTCCAGCAGGCCGGTGACCCAGGCCGGCAGCGCGCCATACACCTGCTGGAAGTACAGGCCGATGCTGAACTCGCCCGTCTGCATGCGTTCATACAGCGCCGACGCTTCCTGCACCAGCGAGGCAACGATCAGGCCCAGCGGCAGGATCACCGCCACCAGGATGATGGCCAGCGTGGCCAGCGCAGCCAGCGTGCGCCGGCCCGGCATGGCCTTGAGCAGGCGCACAAACAGCGGCGTGAACATCAGCGCGAAGATGGCACCCCAGAACACCGCGCCATAAAACGGCCAGAGCACCCAGACAAAAGCCAGCGACACCAGCAGCAGCAGCAGCAGGAAAAACCGGTTTTCGAGGGACGAGGATCGGGCGATGCTGGAGAGTTTCATGATGCGCTGCCTTACAGGAATGGGGCCGGGAGTCACAGCGATGGTATCGGCAAAAGCTCCGCTCCCCGCCGCCATCTGCAGCCCGCTACCGAATTCATGGCTGCCTGCGCTTGCGGGGGAGGGGCTCGAGGCTTTTTTTGGGTGTTTTCCTGCTGGCTTGGGCGGTGGTGCTGGCCGGGGCCCGGCAGGAGCCGCTCTGCAAAGAAATGTGTCGCCAGGCCCGCCGGATGTAAAGCAGCGAAACACCCTGCAAAAGGACTGGCCTCCCGGGCCAAGCCGGCGTCCAATCGGTCTTGTCTGATCACCGGCTAGAACACGCATGACTTTTCATACCCACCGGCATCCGCCCTCCCCAGCCCGCACGGGCACCGCGCGCGCTGTGTTGGCCCCCGGCGGCAAGCGCCTGTCACCTGCATTCCGGCTGCTCGGCACGGGCCTCGCGCTGGGCACGGCCCTGCTGCTGTTTGCCGCTGGTGCACAGGCAAGCGGCTCCGCCACCGGGCCAGCCGCATCCAGGTACTCCGTCGCGCAGATCGCGCAGGCGTTCAGTTTCATCGACGGCAACAAGGACGGCAAGCTCAGCCGCGGGGAAGCCGCCGGTTTCCGCGGTGTCGCACGCCACTTTGACGAGGCTGACATCAACAAGGATGGCGTGTTGTCGCGGCAAGAGTTCGAAAACGCGTTGAGCGGCGCCAAAGCCCGATGAGGAGGCAAAAGGGTGGCCGGCATCACAAAAACATGCGCCGCCCTTTTTTGTAGGACAAGGCCGCTTCCGGCCCTGCCAGGCCGGCAAACAGCCAACGAAACCCAAGCTGTCGCGTTAAAAAAATGTCGGCAAGCCCGACCGGACCTTGTCCGCCGTACTGAAGCAAAACCAAACACAACGAGGTGACCCGATGAACACTGCACTGCGCTCACGCTTTTCCCCGCTTTCCCTGGTGATGATGGCAGCCCTGATGGCTGGCTCTGCCTGGGCTCAAAAACCTGAATGGGCCGGCCAGGGCAAGGGCGGCAACCAGGAACAGAAAGAAAACCGCGGCGACAGGCGCGACGGCGGCCGCAAGAACGACGCGGGCCCCGTCCGCGTGGCACCCCCCCAGATCAGCATAGGCGGCTACTTCGGCGCGCCGCAGCGCGCGGCGGTGCAGGAGTATTACGGCCAGCAATACCGCGCGGGCCGCTGCCCTCCCGGCCTGGCAAAGAAAAACAATGGCTGCATGCCACCGGGCCAGGCCAAAAAATGGGCCGTGGGCCAGCCGCTGCCCGGCGATGTCCGTTACTACCCGGTGCCGCAGGCAGTGCTGCTGCAACTGGGCGCGCCACCGGCGGGCCACAAATACGTGCGCGTGGCAGCCGACATCCTGCTGATCGCCGTGGGCACCGGCATGATCGTCGACGCGATCCAGGACCTGGGCCGCCTGTAAGGCCTGCAGGACCCGATGGAGCGCGCGCCCCACCCCGCGCTGGCTGGTCTGGTCCGGTCGGTGTGGCTCAGTGCGCCGCACGCCGCGCACGCACCTGAGCGCGAGTGGATGATGCCGTCCGGCGAAATGCACCTGGTGCTGCGCCTGGCCGGGCCGCCCGTGGAAGTCTTTGAACATCCCGGCGATCGTCTTCCGCAAAACCACGGTCACGCCGTGGTCAACGGTGCACGGGCCGGCGCCTACGCCAAACGGGTGGCCGCTGGCGCATCGTCCATCGGCTTGCAACTGCTGCCCGGCGCGTCGCAGGCCTTGCTCGGCCTGCCGGCCGACGAAATCACGGGGCGCCATGTGCGGCTTGAAAACCTCTGGGGCAGCGGCGCCGGCTTGCTGCAGGAGCAACTGCTGGCTGCGCCATCGGCCGCCGGCAAAATGCGCTGCCTGGAAGCCTTCCTGATGACACGCCTGCAACGCTCGCCGGCGCCTGGCGCACACCCGGCGGTGCTGGCCGGCCTGCAGCAATTGCGCAGCGGCGCCAGCGTGGCCGCCGCGGCCCGCCACAGCGGCTACAGCCAGCGCCAGTTTGTTCGCCTGTTCTCGCAGGCTGTCGGCCTGACGCCCCGGCTCTACCTGCGCGTGTTGCGTTTCCAGCAGGCGCTGCGCCTGATGCAGGGCCCGCGGCCAAACAGCCTGGCCGGCGTGGCATTGGAGGCTGGTTACACCGACCAGCCGCACTTCAACCGCGACTTCCGCGAATTTTCAGGATTGACGCCCGAGCAATACCGCGCCGCCCGGCCGGTCAGCGCCAGCCATGTGCCGGTGTCATGGGCGGCCGGCAGCGATGTCCGATTTGTTCAAGACAGGCGCAGGCCGGCCGCCTAGACTGCGCAATCCGGGGCCCTCAGCGCCCCTCACCTGTGACGAGGAGATTTCATGGCGATTCACGAACTGTTTGCCTGCATGCGTGTCAGGGACACCGGCGCGGCGATCGACTTCTACCGCCGCGTCTTCGGCGTGACCGAAAAATTCCGGCTGGTCGAGCCCGGCGGCCGCGTCGGCCATGCGGAGCTGGACTTCAAGGGGGCCACCTTGATGCTGTCCGACGAATTTCCCGAATACGGCATGCTGGCGCCGCAGGCCGGCGCACCGCAGGCCATGAGCCTGCACCTGCATGTCGACAACTGCGACGAAGTGATCACCCGCGCACTGGAGGCTGGCGCCACGCTGGAGATGGCCGCCCAGGACCAGTTTTACGGCGAACGCTCGGGCAGTTTCATTGACCCCTTCGGCCACCGCTGGAACGTCGGGCATCACATCGAGGACCTCAGCACCGACGAGATGCAGCGCCGCTACACCGCCCTGCTGGTGGCGCCTGACACGCTACAAAAACAATAGCTGTTCACGCACGTCCCGCTTGCGTCAGAGGCCGATTTGATACATGAAGCCAGGGCAGCCGCTGGGTGCCTGGCGTGTCAGTGCCGGGCCGGGCCGGCCCCGCCGAGCACACGCTGCAGGGTCTGCAGCAACTCCTCGTTGGTGGTCTGGGCCTTGAGCAGCACGGCCGCCACTTGCGCGTGCTGCTGACGGTCCACATCCTGCGCAGAAAACACCACCACAGGCGGCGGCAGCGTCATGGCCTCGATGTCGGCCAGCAGGTCCCAGCCCGAACTTTCACCCAGCGCGAGGTCCAGCAACACCAGGTCGAAGTGCTGCTGGCGCAGCCGCGTACGGGCTTCGGCAAGCGTGGCGGCAAACTCGAAGGTGGCGAAGTCCTGGGCGATGGCCGCGGCGACGCGCTGGATGTCGAGGTCGTCCTCGACATGCAGGATGCGCGGCTTGCTGCCGGCGCCGGCAATCGCGCGCCGCAAGCCGACGATCAGCAGGTTCTGGTCAATCGGCTTTTCCAGCCAGTCCGACACCGACAGCAACTGGTTGTTGAACTGCAGCTCCCCCTCGCTGGCACTGGCTGACACCACCACGATGGGCAGGTCGCGCGTCGCCTCTTCGCTGCGCAGGGTCCGGATCAGCGTGAGCCCGTCCGCGTCGGGCAACTTCAGGTCCACCGTCATGGCCGCATAGGGGCGCAGGGCCAGCCGCGCCTGCGCCTGCGCCGCGCTGTAGGCCTCATCGGCGTCGAAGCCGCCGCGGTCCAGCATCATGACGATCAGCCGCGCGATGTCGGGGTCGTCCTCGCACACCAGCACCCGCGGACGTCCCGTGTCGTCCGTCGGTGCCGCGCCGGGCAGCTCCCCGTACGATGGCGCCGATGTGGCCGTCGCCGGTGCCGTCCACTCCGGCAACTCGAAGAAAAAGGTGGTGCCCACACCGGCTTCGGTGTCGAAGCCGATGCTGCCGCCCAGCCGTTCAATGATGGCCCGCGAGATGTTCAGCCCCAGCCCGGTGCCCCCCTTGGCCCGGGTATCGGAAGAGTCGGCCTGGGAGAACTTCTGGAAGATGCGCTTGCGGAATTCTTCGGGAATGCCCGGGCCGCGGTCGCGCACCTCCACCCGCACGCGGGAACCGGCGGCACGCAGCAGTCGCACGTCGACCGGCGTGTCCGGCGGCGAGAACTTCATGGCATTGGACAGCAGGTTGGTGATGACCTGGACCAGGCGGTCACTGTCGGCCCTGACCACCAGCGCGCCGTCGGGCATCTCCAGCTTGAGCGGAACCGCCTGGCTCGCGCCGTAGTGGCTGTTGGCCGCCAGCACCTGGGCCAGCAGCGGCCCGAGGTCGGTGGGCTGCACATTCAGCCCCATCTTGCCGGACTCGATCTTCTCGATGTCCAGGATGTCGTTGATCAGGCGGATCAGTCGCTCGCAGTTGTTGCTGGCGATCGCGATCAGGTTTTTTGCGGCATCCGGCAGCACCCCGGCCACCCCGCCGGAGATCAGGCCCAGCGAACCCCGGATGGAGGTCAGCGGCGTGCGCAGCTCGTGGCTGACGGTGGAGACAAACTCGCTTTTCATGCGGTCGATGCGCTTGAGCTCGGTGACATCGCTGGCCAGTGAATAAAAGCCGATGACCTGTCCATCCTCGTCGCCGTAGCGCGGGAAATAATTGACGACATAGTCGCGGTGGTCACCGCGCGCCGTCAACTGGGTGCGTTCATAAACCACCGGGTAGCCCGACAGGACTTCCTCGACACGCCCGCGCAGGCTTTCGTAAAAGGCCTCGCCCATGACCTCGAGCAGGGTTTTGCCGTCAATCTGGTCATGCGACAGCCCGAACCCTTCCTCATAGGCCCGGTTGTGAAAGCGAAAGCGCTGGGTCTTGTCGACATAGGCAATCAGGGCCGGGACGGTGTCGGTGATCTCGCGCAACTGCTGCTCGCTGGCCCGCAGCGCGCTGCTGACGCGGTGCATCTCGGTGGTGTCGCGGCCGGTGCCGTGGTAGCCGGCAAAACGACCGGAGGCATCGAAGATCGGCTCCCCGCTGATGCTGATGTAACGGATATTTCCCTTGCGGCCAAGCAGGGAAATTTCCATGTCGCGGAAAACCTCGTGCCGCGCGAGCTGTGCCTTGTGGGCCGCCCAGACACTCTCATCCATGTCCACATGGTTGAGCTCCCAGGGCGTCTTGCCGAGCGCGTCGCGGGACATCGCCGTCAGCCGGGACGCCTCCCCGGGGACCGGGACAAAGCGGAAATTTTCATCCTGTTGCCAGAACCAGTCGGACGACAGCTCGGTGAGCGCGCGGAAACGCTCTTCGCTTTCGCGCAGGGTGCGTTCGGCTTCCTTTCTCTCGGTAATGTCCTGCACCTGGGAAATGAAGTGCAGGGGCTTGCGGTCGGCGTCGCGCACCAGGGAGCAGGTCAGGTGCCCCCACACAATGCGCCCGCTCTTGTGGATATAGCGCTTTTCCCAGTTGTAGGTTTCGATTTCGCCCGCCAAGGCCCGCTTGCGCTGCAGGACATCCCATTCGATGTCGTCGGGATGGGTAATGTCCTGCACGGTACGCGCCAGCATTTCGGCTTCGGAGTAACCGAGCATCTGGCAAAACGCGCTGTTGACCCGAAGCCGTCTGGAATCAACGGCGATCAGCGCCATGCCGATCGCTGCATGTTCAAAGGCATTGCTGAACTGGTCACCTGCCGCAAGCGCGTCATGGTCACTGCTGATGGCGGTGCCGGCAAACAGGTGCCGTGAGCGCGGCAGCGCCAGCGCCATGCCTGAATCGTCATCCGGCGCAGCCTCCCGGGACATCGCCGCCTCGTCACCGACGAGCGTGAAATAGAAGGTGCTGCCCTCGCCCACCGCGGATTGCGCCCAGATGCGGCCGCCATGGCGGGTCACGATGCGCTTGACCGTGGCCAGGCCGATGCCGCTGCCTGAAAACTCGTCCGGCGAGTGCAGTCGCTGGAAGGTGCCGAACAGCTTGTCCACGTAAGCCATGTCGAACCCGGCGCCGTTGTCCCGCACAAAATACACCGGCTGCTGGTCGGGCCCGGTTTCCCGGCCGACGGTGATCTCGGCGTCGGGGGTTTTCGAGGTGAATTTCCAGGCGTTGGAGATCAGGTTTTCCAGCACCTGGCGCAGCAAGGCGGTGTCGGCACGCACCGTCATCCCGGGCTCGACGCGCGTGCGTACCTGGCGGGCGCTGTCGCGCTCGGCGTGGAACCGCAGCAGGAGGTTCGCCTCGGCGCTGATGTCCATGTCATCCCAGTGCAGGCTGGTACGCGACAACTGGGCCAGCGACAGCAGGCCGTCGGTGAGCTCGCCCATGCGCTGCACGCCGCTGCGTATGCGCGCCAGGTAATGGTCGGCCTTGTCGTTGATGCCTTCCCGCAGGGCCTTCTGCAGCAGCGCGCTGAAGCCATCGATGGCGCTCAGCGGCGAGCGCAGGTCATGCGCCACCGAATAGGAAAACGCTTCCAGTTCCTTGTTGGCGGCCTCGAGCTGGGCGGTGCGCCGCAACACGCGGTTTTCCAGGTCCACATTGAGCCGCACGATTTCCATTTCATCGCGCTTGCGCTGGCTGATGTCCGTCAGGGTGGTGACAAAACCGGTCGGCACCTTGTTGCCGCCCTCGAACAGCGGCTGCACATTGACCTGCGACCACAGGATGCTGCCGTCGGGCTTGCGATAACAGATCACCTGATTGTTCTGCGCCCGGCCGGTGCGCCTGGCGACGACGCTGGGCATCTCATCCTCGGGCCACAGCGAACCATCCTCGCGCAGCCGCTGCCAGCCCCAGCCGACCGAGGTCTTGCCCTTCAGCTGGGCCAGGCTGCGTCCGAGGATGCGCTCGGCGCTGGCATTGCAGTCGATGATCTGCCCCTCGGCATCGCGCAGCACCACGCCTTCGGCCAGCGCCGCCACCACGGCGCGGAAACGCGCCTCGCTGGCACGCAGTGCGGTTTCGATGGACTTGCGCGCGGTGATGTCGGAACCGACACCGCGGTAACCGGCAAAGCGGCCCTCGGCATCGAAAAAGGGCTCGCCGCTGATACACAACACGCTGAGCCGGCCATCCTTGTCCACGCGCTGGTACTCGAAGTCGCGAAAGGTCTCGTGCCGCTCCAGAACCGCCCGGTGATCCGCCCAGAGCTGCTGGTTGGCCGGACTGGTATCGATCTCCCAGCGGGCCTTGCCGATGAAACCGCGGATCCAGTGCCGGTCCTCCTCGGTCTCGCCGCCTGACAGCACGGTGAGCCGGAACTGATCGTCGGTCTCCCAGTACCAGTCGGAAGACAGCTGCGTCAGGCTGCGGAATTGCAGCTCGCTCTGGCGCAGCCGGGCTTCGGCCGCAATCCGCTCGGTGATGTCCTCGGCGGTGATCAGCAGGTGGCTCAGCTTGCCGCTGGTGTCCCTGAGCGCGACCTTGCGCATGTGGACATGGATGGTGCCGCGATGCCGGGTAACGGCAAGGCGGTCGGGAAAATCCTCGGCGACGCCGCTCTGGATCAGCGCCAGGTCAGCGGCGTACATGCGGTCGGCGTCCTCCTCCGGCCAGAGGTCGTGCACCGTGCGGCCGACGGCTTCCTCGCGCGTCACGCCGTACAGGTCCTGCGCGGCCTTGTTCCACACCCGTATCGGGTGCCGGCCTTCGACCGACTTCAGGTGCAGCGCCACCGGGACGTTGTCGACAATCCCGTTGAGGAAGTCAAAATCCTGGCGCTGGGCTTCTTCGGCACGCCGGGCTGCGCTGATGTCGCGCGCCGTGCCGCGGTAGCCGCTGAAACGGCCCTCGCTGTCGAACAGCGGCACCCCGCTGATCGAAAACCAGGTCGAGGTTCCGTCGGGCAGCGTGCGCAGGTACTCGAAGCCGCGAAACGGCTGGCGCGCATCCAGCACGGCGCGATGCGCTTCCCACGAGCTGGTGAGTGGCGTGATGCCGGGCAACTCCCAGCGGGACTTGCCGACGGCGCCGTCGATCAGTTCGTCGTTGAATTTGCTGCTGCCCTTGGCCACCGCAAATTCGACAAAGCGGTGCTCGGCATCCTGCTCCCAGTACCACTCGCCGGAAATTGCCGCCAGGCTGAGCAAGGCATTGCCCTTGAGTGTGCTCAGGGCAAATTGCTGCTCCGCCAGCTCGCGCCTGAGCGCTTCATTGGCACGGGCCAGCTCGGCCACCTCGGCTTTCAGGCGATCATGCGCCTGTTGCAAGGCCTGGTCAGGCTTCAATGCCGCGCCCCGGTGACTGCAGCCTTGCGGCGTCCACGGCCAGGCCTGCCGGTCATCCACCGGGTGGGTGACAGCCAAGCCGCCGTCGGGGTTGGAGCAGATCGGGGAGCCATGTCTGCCTGTCCTGGTGTGGGAGGGAAAAACGCCGGCCCGCAGGCCGGCGACGAGGTCGTTTCAAGTGTCCACGATTAACCCTGCGCCCGGAATAGGGATAAGTCCTTGTTGGCTGTGGGACAGCAACAGGCGACACCCCTCCGCGCGGCTCACTCCAGGGGAATCTTCAGCGCGCGATCCACGGGGACCGACGCCACGCTGTTTTGCGGCGAGCCTTCGATGACGCGGTCGGAATAGGTGAGGTAAACCAGCGTGTTGCGGGGGGCGTCGACCATGCGCACGATGCGTATTTTCTTGAAAATCAGTGAAATGCGTTCGCTGAAGACCTCTTCCTGCACCGGCAGCGGTTTGACAAAAGATACCGGCCCGACCTGCCGGCAGTCGATGGACGCTTCCGACCGGTCCTCGGCCAGTCCCACTGCCCCCTTGATGCCGCCGGTCTTGGCGCGCGACATGTAACAGGTGATGCCCCTGACCTTGGGGTCGTCGTGTGCATCGACCACAATCTTGTGGTCGGGGCCGAAAAACTTGAACACCGTATCGACTTCCCCGATGCTCTGGGCATGAAGCGGGGCAAGTGCAAGGCATGACAGGGCAATCATCAGGGCGGCGTGGGGGATCATGGTGTTTCCTCGAAAATCAACGCCCCACTATAACGACGCCAGGCCTGAACGCGGCAAACCGCGCAGCGCCAGGGTCAATAACGCCGCGGGTCGTTGGGCCGGCGATCGTCGCGGTTGCGCACGCCATCGCCGTCCCGGTCCCGGTCGGCGCGGTTGGGAATGCCGTCGCGGTCGCGGTCCCCGTGGTGCGGACCGACATGGGGTCGCTGCGGCGGGCCGGCGTGGTACGGGACGGCCACGCAACCGGCCAAAGTGGCGGCAGCAACAAGCAAAAGGACTGGTTTCTTCATGGGATTCTCCTGTAACGCAGCTGAGAACGCTGCCTCCCGATTGCAGGCCATCCGCGTGTCGGCCGCGTGTGCCGCAAAGGCCTGCCGCGTGAAGCTGGTTACCAGTTGTGCTCGCCGCGCCGGCGTGGATCCGTGGATTGCTATCGAAACGATAGCTGCTCACGCAAGCCAGACAAGGGCTGGCCTGCCGGATGATCAGGATGTCAGGAAGAAACGCAGGGCCTGTGCCGCCCGCGCTGGCGGCGGAGTAGCATGGCGACCTGCCACCACCTTGCCGCCAAGAGTCCGAATGAACCGACTGCCCACCCTGCTTCTCATGACCGGCCTGCTGGCCGCCGCCCCCTTGCTCCATGCCGCCGGCCCGCCCGCCCCGACGGTCGGCCACCCGATTGTGGGTACCTGGAGCTGGGTCACTTTCGGCGGGACCTGCACCGAGACCTGGCTGTACCGGCCCAACCGGACCATGCTGGGCACCAGCGGCGAGGAGGTCGCGGAAAAAATCTATGACATCGCTGCGACGCCGGACGCCGGCGGCTTTTACAGGCTGATCGAAACCGTGGTGCGCCAGAACGACAAAAAGGACTGCTCGGGTGCGGTGCTGGAGGGGCCGGGTGAACAAAGCACCCGCTTTGTCCAGTTCAGCCCGCAGGGCGACAAGTTGCTGGTCTGCCGGACGGCCGCCCTGAGCGCCTGCTTCGGCCCGCTCCGGCGCGTGCCGTGATCGTCACAGGCGATCGCGGGAAGCTTGCGGAAACAATCGTCGGCTTGATGAGGGTGGTAGCGGGCAAGCGGCCGCGGTGGGCGCTCCGGAGCGGCCTGCCGCGGGCCGCGGACTGGCGCTGATGGCGGTTTGCCGCACCGGCCGGACGCCATTGCGTCCGGGTCCGGGCGGCAAGCCCTCAGGCCTGGTTGGCGGGGGCGGCGCCTGCGCGGCGGCGGCGCGTCGTGGCCGGCACATCCGCCACCTCGCCAGCCGCGCTGCGTTTGCTCACATGCTTGCGGTACAACCTGGCAGCCAGACCGGAGGTGATGGCGAGAACAATCAGTTTTCGAAACATTGCGCGCTCCTTAAAACACGCCAAACAACATCAGAAGAATGATGACGGTCACGGGGACACCGAGTAGCCAGGCGATGATGGGCATTTGTTTTCTCCAAAGTTGATGTAAGAAACCAGAAGATAGATGCGCTGTTTTGCCGGGAGTGCGGGAGCTCGCCCAAAGCACGGGTAGGGCCACGCCTACACAGCAGCGGCGCCGGCAGCGCTTGAGAAACCGCGGGGCGCGGGCCACACTCTGTATATTCCACGAGGGCAGCCGCCGCACGACCACCGCCTGCATCACACATGACCATGAAAAAACTCTACCGATACTTTTTCCGCGGCCTGATCACGGTGCTGCCACTGGCACTCACGCTGTACCTGCTCTACATCTTCCTGGCCTGGACCGAAAAGCTCACGCTGTGGGTGCTCAGCCCCTTCATAGGCGGCTTTTACATCCCCGGCATGGGGCTGGTGTCAGGCGTGCTGATCATCCTGTTGATCGGCTACCTGGTGTCCAAACCCAGGGTGCGCCACCTGTTGTCGATTGTCGAGCTGCCCTTCACCAACCTGCCGGTGGTCAAAAGCATCTACAGCTCGCTGAAAAGTTTTGCCGACTATTTTTCACCCTCCAGCAAACCCGGCGAACAAAGCGTGGTGATCCTGCGCATGCCCGGCCACCCGCTGGAAATTGTCGGCCTGGTGACGCGCCGCGGCTTTGCCGACCTGCCGCCGGGCTTCCTGCCGGGTGAACGTGTGGCCGTCTACCTGCCCATGGGGTACATGATTGGCGGCTACACCGTGTTTGTGCCGGTGGAGTGGGTGCAGCCCATCGACATGTCGGTCGAGGAAGCGATGCGCTCCTCGCTGATTGCGTGGATGGCGCGGCCGGCAGTGAGCTCGCCCGGGGCGGGGCCTGCCCCCTGATCGCGGGCCGAATGGCGGTGCCTGCCTGAACGCCCCACGGAGGCCAGCCGGTCGCACCCGGCGAGCTGGTGACACTCGACCTTGAAAAACGCACACCGGACAGGCCGACAAATAAAAAACGGGGCACTGGGCCCCGTTTTGTTGTTTCAGTGCGCCTGGCGCGAAGGGCCGGGTCCGCGGCCGGCGATGTGCCGGAACGTGATGCGGCCCTTGCTCAGGTCGTAAGGCGACAGCTCCAGCGACACCTGGTCACCGGCCAGGATGCGGATGTGGTTCTTGCGCATCTTGCCGGAGGTGTAGGCCACCAGTTTGTGGCCGTTGTCCAGCGTCACGCGAAAACGCGAGTCGGGCAAGACCTCGTTGACCAGCCCGTGCATTTCAATCAGTTCTTCTTTGGCCATGACGTAACTCCTTGGAAATTGGAAAAAATATCTGTACGGGCGCGCAGGTTCAGGCGCAAGCCGGTGCCGAGCGTTCGTGAATCCAGCCCAGCGCGTGTTCGGTAGCGTAATGCACGGCTGCAGACGCAGTGTCGAACAGCTCGCTGAAACGCATCACGCGATCATGCGTGGCGCTGCCGCGCCCGGACCGGATGGACACGGAAGCGGCGTATTGGCCTTCGCCCTGGGGCTTGGCCAGCGGTGAGACAAGGTACTTGCCCACCGAAATGTGGTTGTGATCAATCGTCATAAAAGTCGGTGCCGGGTATGTTTCCCGGCTTGATAAATGGAGAAATAAATGGCTTGCGAGCAAGCCAACGGGTATCCGGTTCTGCCTGCCCGGCCTGGAAGGACCGGGTGGGTGAGCCTTGAGTGGGCACCGTTGGGAGAAGTGCTCGCTAGGAAAGGGAACAGTGCTGAGAAGGTTCAATGCTGTGGGGGCACTGAAAACACTGTGAATCCGGGCTCTGAGAAGCGCCGCATTTGAGAAGGAAGCCAGAGTGATGGGACTTCGTTGAAAAAAGCTGATGCGTTACCGAAGCTCCTATTGTAACCGCTGCCGGGCTTTCCTGCAGGAACCGGCAGCGTTTGACCGCCCATGCCGCCGATTGTGGAAAAACCCCTACAACGCAGCATCGCCAAAACGCCCACACTGAATGTTCATCGACGGTTTTTAACAAGAGGACACAGCATGCAAGTTCAAGTCAACACCAACCACAGCATCGAAGGCCGCGAGGCGCTGGAGCGCTGGGCGCAGGCCGAAGTCAGCCAGACCCTGGAGCGTTTCAGCCATGAGATCACGCGTGTGGAAGTGCACCTGAGCGACGAAAACAGCGGCAAGGCCGGCGCCGCCGACAAACGCTGCCTGATGGAGGCCCGCCTGGCCAACCACGCGCCGGTCGCGGTGACGCACCATGCCCCCGGCATCGACGAAGCCTTCCGGGGTGCCGAGGGCAAGCTCAAACGCGCGCTGGACAGCACGCTGGACCGCCTGAAGGACCACCGCGACCGCGATTCCATCCGCAAGGATGGCGCGGCGCTGATCCAGCCTGAATAGGCGGCCGACCTCAAAGCGCTATCAACTCGATAGCTGGTGACGCTTGCTGGCCAAGGGCTGGAGGCCGAAATGGCTTGAAATTCCCGGGCTTGAAGCCTACGCCTCGAACTGCGGATGAAGCTGCCGGATCCGGCTCATGGCCATGCCGGCTGCCGCGGTGCGGGTTTCCACGCCGAGCTTGGCAAACACCCGCTCCAGGTGTTTTTTCACCGTCATCGGGCTGGTGCCCAGGATGTCGCCGATGTCGCGGTTGATCTTGCCCTTGACCACCCAGTAAAGCACCTCGGCCTCGCGCGCCGTGAGTTTGAAGCTCAGGCTCATGGCCTGGATCACGGTGTCGTCGGACTCCTCGCGCATGATGATCAGCCAGTCGTCGTCGCCGGTCTGCTGGTGTAACCGGAAGGTCAGGCGCCGCGCGGGCGAAGCGGCGCTCTCGCAGACCAGGCGCGGCGGTTCGATTTGCCGCTCCGCATCGGCCAGGTTGCGCCGCAGCCAGGTGAGCACCCCTTCCGGCGTCTGCGGGGCACTGGTGCCGTAATACTGCTGCAACAACTCACGCGCCAGCGGCGTCTGCCACATCAGCTTGCCGTCACTCACACGCACCGTGATGGTGGCGTAGCCGAACGCGTCCAGCGCGTTGCGCGCCTGGCGCTTTTCACGCGCGCTCTGCAGGTGCACACCGATGCGCGCCAGCACCTCCTTGGGCTTGATCGGTTTGGTCACATAGTCCACGCCGCCCGAATCGAGCGCAGCCACCAGGTACTCGGTCTCGGTCAGGCCGGTCATGAAGATGATGGGGATGTGCGCGGTGCGGGCGTCGGCCTTCAGCCGTTTGGCGACCTCGAACCCGTCCATGCCGGGCATCATCGCGTCGAGCAGCACGATGTCGGGCAGGGCCTGCGCGGCGCGCTGCAGCGCCGCTTCGCCATGCGTGGCCACCAGCACGGTGAAGCCGGATTCGTCGAGCGCATCGTGCAGCACCGACAGGTTGTCCGGCACGTCGTCGACGATCAGCACAACATCGCTGTTGGCGCGGTCCAGGGTCTGCGCAAGCACGCGGTCGTTCATGTCGGCACCTGGCTGAGCTGCTGGCTCATGGTCTCGAACTGGAACTGGCGCGCCAGGGACCGCATCTCGGCGGCGAATCCGGCGCTTTGCGGCTGCGACTTTTCAATTTCGTCCAGCGTGTTCATGATGCCGCGAAAATAACCGAGGTTGACCACCTCGCGCAAGGCAACCAGCTGCGCGGCCGGCGGGTAGACGCGCGGCAGCGCCGCCGGCGCCGCTGCGGCGGGCGCCGGCACCGGCGCTTCCAGCCAGACCAGCTGCAGGCGCCGCTCCAGCCAGTCCAGCAGTTCGCTGTGGCGCACCGGCTTGAGGATGAAGTCTTCCAGCCGCACACCGACATCGTTGTCCAGGCCCTTGTCGAAAGCATTGGCCGACACGATGGCGAAATGGGCCCCCACGCTTTTCACTTCGTGTAATACGCTGCCCCCCGCGGGGGCGCGCCCGCCTTGGGGCGGCCCGGCGTCGGGCCTCTGCTCAGCCTGTTCAAGTGCACGCACGCGGCGCAGCGTCTCCCAGCCGTCGATGCCGGGCATGGCCAGGTCCATCAGGATCACCTCGGGGCGGTAGCCAGCGGCCAGCAGATCCAGGCAGTCGTGGCCGCTGGCGGCGGTGCGCAGCTCGAAGCCCAGCGGCTCCAGCACATTGACCAGCAATTCGCGGTCGGCTTCCTCGTTGTCCACCACCCGCACGCGCCGGCGCGCACCGGCGTAGCCGTAACGCGCCTTGTGCGCGCGCGACGAGGGCACCGGCAGCGCGGCGCCCGGTGCCAGCCGCACCTCAGGCAAAAACAGCTTCACGCGAAACACCGAACCGACATCGGGCGTGCTGGCCACCGTCAACTCTCCACCCATCAGGTCGGTCAGCATCTTGGCAATCGTCAGGCCCAGGCCGGCGCCGGGCGCGGCCGGGCCGGGCGTGGACGCGCGCGTGAAGGGCTCGAAGATGCGCTCGATCTCCTCGGCCGACAGGCCCGGCCCGGTGTCCTCGATCTCGATGCTGGCCATCTCGCGTGCGTATTTCAGGCGCAGGCTGATGCGGCCGCGCGCGGTGAACTTGATCGCGTTGCCCAGCAGGTTGATCAAAATTTGCCGAACACGTTTTTCGTCGGCGCGCACCACCACCGGCAGCGTGCCCTCGGACTCGAAGTGAAAACCCAGGCCCTTGGCCTGCGCCTCGAGCTCGAACATGCCGGTCAGCTCCTGCACAAAGTCGGTGAAGTGCATGGGCTTGACGTTGAGCGTGAGCTTGCCGCTTTCGATGCGCGCGATGTCCAGCGTGCCTTCGATCAGCGACAGCAAATGTTCACCGCCGCGTTTGATCACGCCGACCGCCTGCTGGCGGTGCGGCGGGATCGAGCTGTCTTCGCCCATCAATTGCGCATACCCGAGGATGCTGTTGAGCGGCGTGCGCAGCTCGTGGCTGATCGCACTGATGTAGCGGCTTTTGGCCTGATTGGCGAGGTCCGCCACGCGTTTGGCTTGCTGCAGCGCCTCGTCGGTCTGGCGGTGCGACTCGATTTCCTTCATCAGCAAATGCGTCTGCCGGTTCGACTCTTCCTGCGCCACCTGCCGGCTCTTGTGCGCCAGCACCAGCCACCAGGCCACCAGCCCGGCGATCACCAGCAGCGCCATGTAGGCTTTGAGGAAGCCCGAACGCAGCGCCGATTCGGACGCCACCTCCAGATCGAGCAGCGCGCGCATCTCCTGGTGGTACAGCAGCCCGAACACGCTGGCCAGCAATGGCACGATGATCAGCATCAGCAGCAGGAAGTGGCCCAGGCCGGTGTCGAGGTAAGGCCAGATGCGGCGCGGCAGCAGCCAGCGCAGCGTCGCCGACCACTGCGCCGACAGGCTGGCCTGCGGCTTGCACAAATCACCGCAGCGCGCGTCCAGTGTGCAGCACAGCGAACAGATGTGGCCCTGGTAGGCCGGGCAATGCGCCATGTCCGGGCCTTCGTAGTCGCGCTCGCAGATCACGCAGCGTTTCAGCGCATACGGTTGGTAGTTGCCCTGGGCATCGGTCTCGGGCGCTTCGCCCTGACGGGCAATGTAGTAGCGCCCTTTGGTGGCCCAGGCAATCAGCGGCGAGGTGACGAAGGCCGTGCCCAGCGCAATCAGCGCGGAAAACGCCTGCGCCAGCGGGCCGAACAGGCCCAGGTGCGCGGCCACCGACAGCACCGAGGCCAGCGCCATCGCACCGACCCCGACCGGATTGATGTCGTAAAGATGCGCGCGCTTGAACTCGATGCCCTTGGGCGACAAACCCAGCGGCTTGTTGATGACCAGGTCGGCCACCACCGCCATCATCCAGGCGATCGCGATATTGGAATACAGGCCCAGCACATCGCCCAGCGCCTGGAACACGTCCATCTCCATCAGCATGAAGGCGATCAGGGTGTTGAACACCACCCAGACCACGCGCCCCGGGTGGCTGTGCGTCAGGCGCGAGAAGAAGTTGGACCAGGCCAGCGATCCGGCATAGGCATTGGTGACATTGATCTTGAGCTGGGAGATCACCACGAACAGCGCCGTGGCGGCAACGGCCCAGCCATAGTGCGGAAACACGTATTCGTACGCCGCCAGGTACATCTGGTTCGGGTCCACCGCACGGTCCAGCGGCACCATGTGCTGGATCGCCAGGTAGGCCAGGAAGGCGCCGCCCAACATCTTGACCACGCCCAGCAACACCCAGCCTGGCCCGCCAGCCAGCACGCCAGCCCACCAGCGCCGGCGCGTGGCCGCCGTGCGTGCCGGCATGAAACGCAGGTAGTCGGCCTGTTCCCCCATTTGGGTGATCAAGGCAATCCCGACCGTCAAGGCGGCACCAAACAAGTGCAAATCAAAGCCGGAATTGGCGCCTTTCTCACCTTTGTAGTGCGTTATTCCGGCGAACGCACCGGGATCGCGCACCAATACATACACAAAAGGCACGACCAGCATGATCAGCCACAGCGGCTGGGTCCACATCTGCAGCCGGCTGATCACCGATACGCCGTAGGTCACCAGCGGAATCACCACCAACGCACAGATCAGATAACCCCAGCTCGGCGGAATGCCCAGCGCCAGCTCCAGCGCGTAGGCCATGACGGCCGCCTCCAGCGCAAAAAAGATGAAGGTGAAGGACGCGTAGATCAGCGAGGTCAGGGTCGAGCCGATGTAGCCGAAGCCGGCGCCGCGCGTCAGCAGGTCCATGTCGACGCCGTAACGCGCTGCGTAAATGCTGATCGGCAGGCCGGCCATGAAGATGATCAGCCCGGTCGCGACGATGGCCCAGAAGGCATTGGTGAAGCCGTACTGCACCAGCAGGGTCGCGCCGACGGCTTCCAGGATCAAAAACGAGGCGGCGCCGAAGGCCGTGTTGGCCACCCGCCACTCGGACCATTTGCGAAACCGCTGCGGCGTGAAACGCAGCGCGTAGTCTTCCATGGTTTCGCTGGCAACCCAGCTGTTGTAGTCGCGCCTGACCTTGATGATGCGTTGCACCGGCGCTTCGGCCTCCCCGGCGGGCAGCGGCGCGGGCGCCCACGGGGGCACGGCCTGCGCAGGCAGGGGCAGCGGTGCGGCCGGTATGTCCATGGGTGGGGGTGTCAATACGTCATCAGGCGGATCTGTTGAAGTGCAGATTCCATGCCACAGAGGGAAAACCAGTGTCCTGCAGGTGATTCCTGTGGCACCATTCTTGCACCCCGGCACACCCAACACTGCCGCAGCCGCCCCCGGAGAGACCATGGAATTGACCCCCAGAGAAAAAGACAAGCTGCTGATCTTCACGGCTGCCCTGCTGGCCGAACGCCGCCAGGCGCGCGGCCTGAAACTCAACTATCCCGAAGCCGTGGCGCTGATCAGCGCCGCCGTGATGGAAGGTGCGCGCGACGGCAAAACCGTGGCCCAGCTGATGAGCGAAGGCCGCACCATCCTCACACGCGCCGACGTGATGGACGGCATCCCCGAGCTGATCCCCGACATCCAGGTCGAAGCCACTTTTCCCGACGGCACCAAGCTGGTCACCGTGCACCAGCCGATTGTGTGAATCCACCACTAGCAAAGAGTCCCCATCATGAAGCCAAGCCTTGCTCTCAAAACCATAGCTGCTTACGCAATCGCCACCTGGTCTGGAGCCTCTTTTGGCCACGAAGGTCACCTGCTGTCGGGCGCCCACTGGCATGCCACCGACGCCTGGGGTTTTGTCGCCCTGGGCGGCCTGGTGGTGCTGGCGATCTGGCTCTCCGGCAAAGACAAGTGAGGCGCTCATGATTCCTGGCGAACTGTTCACCGATGGGCCTGACCACGCACTCAATACCGGCCGCCGCACGCTGAGCGTGGTGGTGCAGAACGGCGCTGACCGTCCGATCCAGGTCGGCTCGCACTACCACTTCGCCGAAACCAACGGCGCACTGGCCTTCGACCGCGCGGCGGCGCAAGGCATGCGCCTGAACATCGCCTCCGGCACGGCCGTGCGCTTCGAGCCGGGCCAGCAGCGCACGGTCGAACTGGTGGACTTCGCCGGCGACCGAAAAATTTACGGTTTTCGCGGACTTGTTCAAGGAAAGATCTGATGCCCCCACGTTCATCACTTCGTGTATTCACTGCCCCCCGAGGGGGCGTCGGCCTCCCTTGGGGCGGCCCTGCGGGAGTCCGGTAATGGCCACCATAGGAAGACGCGCTTACGCAGAAATGTTCGGCCCCACCGTGGGCGACCGCTTG
>JAUXPP010000162.1 GCA_030683705.1 Polaromonas sp.
GGCGACGTAAGCGCGCTGAACTGGCTCACGCCCGACGGCATCACGGTCAAGCCGCTCTACACGGCGGCCGACCTGCAAGGCCTGAAGTACACCGACACACTGCCCGGCTTCGAACCCTACCTTCGCGGGCCGCAGGCCACCATGTATGCGGTGCGGCCCTGGACCATCCGCCAGTACGCCGGTTTTTCGACCGCTGAAGAGTCCAATGCCTTCTACCGCAAAGCGCTGGCCGCTGGCGGGCAGGGCGTGTCGGTGGCCTTTGATCTGGCGACGCATCGCGGCTACGACAGCGACCATCCGCGCGTGACCGGCGACGTCGGCAAGGCCGGCGTTGCCATCGACAGCGTCGAGGACATGAAAATCCTGTTCGACCAGATCCCGCTGGACAAGGTGTCGGTGTCCATGACCATGAACGGCGCGGTGCTGCCGGTGCTGGCCGGTTATGTGGTGGCGGCGGAGGAGCAGGGTGTGGCGCAGGACCAGCTCAGCGGGACCATCCAGAACGACATCCTCAAAGAATTCATGGTGCGCAACACCTATATCTACCCGCCGGCCCCCAGCATTCGCATCATTGGCGACATCATCGAGTACACGGCGAAACACATGCCGAAGTTCAATTCGATCAGCATCTCGGGTTACCACATGCAGGAAGCCGGCGCGAACCAGGCGCTGGAGCTGGCCTTCACCCTGGCCGACGGCAAGGAGTATGTGAAGACCGCGATTGCCAAGGGCCTGGATGTCGATGGTTTTGCTGGCCGCCTCAGTTTCTTCTGGGCCATCGGCATGAACTTCTACCTCGAAGTCGCCAAGATGCGCGCCGCGCGCCTGCTGTGGTGCCGCATCATGAAGGAGTTCAACGCCAAAAGCCCGAAAAGCCTGATGTTGCGCACGCACTGCCAGACCAGTGGCTGGAGCCTGACCGAGCAGGACCCCTACAACAACGTGGTGCGCACCACCATCGAGGCCATGGCGGCGGTGTTCGGCGGCACCCAGAGCCTGCATACCAACAGCTTTGACGAAGCGATTGCGCTGCCCACCGAGTTCTCGTCGCGCATCGCCCGCAACACCCAGCTCATCATCCAGGAAGAAACCCACATCCCGAATGTGATCGATCCCTGGGCCGGCAGCTACATGATGGAAAAACTCACCCAGGACATGGCCGATGCTGCCTGGGCCATCATCGAGGAAGTCGACGCCATGGGCGGCATGACCAAGGCCGTGGACAGCGGCTGGGCCAAGCTCAAGATCGAGGCGGCGGCCGCTGAAAAGCAGGCACGCATCGACAGCGGCAAGGACGTGATTGTCGGTGTCAACAAGTACAAGCTCAAGACCGAGGACGCGATCGAGGCGCGCGACATCGACAACGTGGCGGTGCGGGAGGGGCAGATCACGCGCCTCAAAGCCATCCGTGCCAGCCGCGACAGCGCGGCGGTACACGCTGCACTCGACGCCTTGACGGCAGCCGCTGAAAAAGGCGACGGCAACCTGCTGGACCTCAGCATCCAGGCAGTGCGCCTGCGTGCCACGGTGGGCGAGGTCAGCGACGCGCTCGAAAAAGTTTACGGGCGCCACCGCGCCGATACACAAAAGGTGACCGGTGTGTACGCAGCAGCCTATGACTCGGCCGAAGGCTGGGAAAACCTGAAGTCCGAAATCAACGCCTTTGCCGAAGCCCAGGGCCGGCGCCCGCGCGTGATGATCTCCAAGCTCGGCCAGGACGGCCACGACCGCGGCGCCAAGGTGGTGGCCACGGCCTTTGCCGACCTCGGCTTCGACGT
>JAUXPP010000167.1 GCA_030683705.1 Polaromonas sp.
AAGGCGACCCGATGGTCCGGGTCCCTCCGCTTCGCTGCGGGCAACCTGCGGTGCTCGCCGAAAACGGGGCCGGGCTCGAACTCGCTTCGCTCAGACAATCGCCCGTCCTGATCCGTTTTCGGCTGCGCTCCTCGGCCCAGCCCGACGGGGAAGGGGAAGCAACCGGATCCCGGGGAGAAAAATCCGGAGCAGAAGAAGCGCGACGCGCTTCTTCTGCGGGAATCCCAACGCACGGTCATGTGTGCACGCGAGCGCAGCGCACGCGGCCAAATGAGGTCCCCCTCCATCGCCCAGCGGGGCGAGGGAGGGGCTAGGGGTGGGAGTGGGGAGTTAAAACTACTGTCTCAGGCGAGCTACAACCGCAGCGCGATGCAGAATTCGCTACGAATTTAATAGCTGCTTACGCTCGTCGGATGTGGGCTGCAGGTCATTTTTCATCTCAGAACGAAGCATCTGCACGCCCCAGGCCGCGGGCCCGTTCCATCAGCAGCTCGCGTTCCCGCGCATTCCCGGCGAGCGCCGCCGCCCGCTCGAATTCTTCGCGTGCCTCGGCGTGGCGGCCCAGGCGGGCCAGCAGGTCACCGCGCACGCTGGGCAGCCACGGGTAGTTCTGCAGCGCTTTTTCGCCGCGCACGGTATCGATGATCGCCAGGCCGGCGGCCGGCCCGAAGGCCATGGCGACGGCCACCGCGCGGTTGAGTTCCACCACGGGCGAGGGGGCGATGCGGGCGAGGTCCGCGTACAGGGCGGCAATACCCGCCCAGTCGGTGTCATCGGCCTGCAGGGCGCGCGCATGGCAGGCCGCAATCGCCGCCTGCAGCGCGTACGGTCCGGGCGCCTCGCCGGCGTCGGCACTCAACACCCGGGCACGCTCCAGGGCCGCCAGCCCGCGGCGGATCAGCAGGTGATCCCATCGCGTCCGGTCCTGCGCCAGCAGCAACACCGGCCGGCCTTGCGCGTCCACCCGTGCGGCCGCGCGCGAAGCCTGCAATTCCATCAGGGCCAGCAGGCCGTGGGCCTCGGGCTCTGCCGGTGCCAGCTCGGCCAGCATGCGTCCCAGGCGCAAGGCCTCTTGCGTCAGTGCCGGGCGCATCCAGTCGTCGCCGACCGTGGCTGTGTACCCTTCGTTGAACACCAGATAGACCACTTCGAGTACCGAGGCCAGGCGGGCGGCCAGTGCATCGCCGCGCGGAAGTTCAAAAGCCACCTTGGCTTCGGTCAGCGCGCGTTTGGCGCGCACGATGCGTTGCGCAATCGTCGGCTCGGCCGCCAGGAAGGCACGGGCGATTTCGTGGGTGCTCAGGCCACCCAGCAGCTTGAGGGTCAGTGCCACCCGCGCCTCGGCGGGCAGCACGGGATGGCAGGCGGTGAAGATCAGGCGCAGCAGGTCGTCGCCGATCTCGTCCTGCCGCGCGGCATCCAGCGCATCGACAAAGTCCGGCACGACGAGGGCCTGCTGCGCTTCCAGGTCCTGGCCGATCTGCTCGAGTTTTTCCGCCTGCATGCGGCGGTGGCGCAAATGGTCCAGTGCCCGGTTTTTGGCCGTCCGCATCAGCCAGGCGCCAGGATTGTCCGGCACGCCGTCAAGCGGCCAGTGCTCCAGGGCCGCGACCAGCGCATCTTGCGCCAGTTCCTCGGCCAGGCCGATGTCGCGCACCAAACGTGCCACCGCGCCCACAATTTTTGCGGACTCGATGCGCCAGACGGCGGCAATCGCCTGGTGGGTGGCTGAATGCATCCGGCAAGTGTCCCAGATTCAGCCCGGACGGATCACGCCTGTGGCGGTGCTGCGTGGATGTCCATCCAGAAGACTTCCCAGGTATGGCCGTCGAGGTCGGTGAAGCCATGGCTGTACATGAAGCCGTGGTCTTGTGACGGGTTGGGTGCAGTGCCGCCCGCGGCGAGGGCCTTCTTCACCATTTCGTCCACCTCCTCACGGCTGTCACAGGACAGAGCAAGCAGCACTTCGGTGGTTTTAGTCGCATCGGCAATCGGCTTGCTGGTGAATCCCTGGAAGAAGGGCTCGACCAGCAGCATGACGTAGCTGTGGTCCTCACTGATCACCAAACAGGCGCCCTGCGCGTTGGTGAACTGCGGGTTGAAGGCAAAGCCCAGGCTCTTGAAGAAGGCCTGGCTCTTTTCCATGTGCTTGATGGGCAGGTTGACGAAGATCTTGCGGGTCATAGTGTGTTTTTTCCTGTGGGTCAGCGGGTTTCGGCGCGCTGCTTGAGCGCGGCCAGGCCATTGTCGAACTGCGTGCCGATATCGCGGTCCAGGCTGATGAAGATGCTGAAGAGGCGGCCCACGAAGGGCATCGGACCTTCCATGGACCAGGTGACGTCGGTGGCGGCGCCGCGCGGCTGCAGCGTGAACTCGATGTTGTTGCGGCCTTCCATGGGCTTGCGCATGCGCAGCTCCATGCGGATCTTCTGCGGCGCCGCGTCCACCAGGTGCAGGCTGCCCGCGCCGGAGCTGCCGCCTTCGAAGTGGAAGGCCGCGCCCGGTCCCTGCGACGGCCCGTGGTACTGGCCCTTCATGGCGGGGTCGCTGGCGAAAGGGTTCCAGGTGTTGAACTGGCGCAGGTCGGCGATCAGCGGATGAAGCTTCTCGGCGGGTGCCTGCACGGTTTGAGTGCGCGTCACGCGGAAGTGAGCGGGCCGCAGCCAGGCGGCAACCAGCAGCATGAAAACCAGGGTGCCCACGGCCAGGCCGATGATCTTGAGCATCGCGGGTCCTTTCAGCGCAGCTCGATGTTGTCGAAGCGCTGCCGGGTTTCCTCCTTCAGCAGGCCATCGAAGTCTTCCATCTCGTACAGCTGCCGCACCTCGATGTGGCAGGAGACGCCCTCGCTGACGGGGTTGGGGAAGCGGCGCGACCACTCCAGCGCTTCGTCGCGTGTGCGCGTCTGGATCAGCGTGTAGCCGGCGATCAGTTCCTTGCTCTCGGTGAAAGGGCCGTCGACGATGGTGCGGCGCGACCCCTCGTACTGCACCCGCCAGCCCTTGCTGCTCGGTTGCAGGCCAGAGGCATCGAGCAGCGCGCCGGCCTTGGCGAGCTCCTCGTGGTAGGCCGCCATGGCGGCGAACACGGGCTCGGGGTTGTCGGGGAAGCGGCCGGCCTCGGAGTCGGCGGTCGCCTTGACGATGATCATGAATCGCATCCTGGTACTCCTTGTGTGTGGCGGCCAGAATCCCTGGCCTCCTGTTGACACGACGAAGCAGCCGATGCGAAATCGACAAGTTCAGACCAGGCAAAAACCCTTGCTTACAATTTTTGGGGCTCAGAAGAAGCAGGGGCCGGTGGCGCGAACCTCCAGCGTGGCCCATTCGGCCGCCGGGCATTGGCCGGCGATGGCAATCGCCTCCTCGCGGGTGTCGCAAGCCAGCAGGAAAAAACCGCCAACCATTTCCTTGGCCTCGGCAAACGGGCCGTCGAGCATGCTCGCGCGCCCGGCTCTGACCTGCACCCGCGTGGCCTGGTCCTGGGACAACAGGGATTCGGCAGCCAGCAAGAGGCCGCGCGCCTTCAGGTCGGCCGCGAAATCCAGCATGCGCCCGTACACAAGGCGGCCCTCGGCCTCGCCGCGTGCCTGGCGCTGGCCGACGGGTTCATGGATCAACAACATATAGGGCATGGGCGGCTTCCTCCGGAAAATGCAGGAGAGAAGTATGCCGCGCCTGCTCGAAAGCCGCATCCCGGTCCGACGCGGGCACACCATTGCTATCAAATGTATAGCTGCGTACGCTTTCTGTACAAGGGCAACTGCCACTTTTGATGCACAAGCTCTGGGGGTCAGGCCCGCCATCGCCAACAAGCGCCGCAGTCCGGCTGCGACGGCGCCACACGGCGTGTGGACGGATGTCAGAGCTTGCTGAAATCCGGCTTGCGTTTTGCCATGAAGGCGCCGAAGGCTTCCTTTGCCGCGGGTTCACCGAGCATGCGGCCGAAGCTGGCGCCTTCTTCGTCCATCTGTTGCTGAACCAGTTGCTGCTGGCCCTTCTTCATGAGGCGCTTGGTTTCGACCAGCGATGTCAGGGGTTTGGCAGCGAGCTTGCGCGCGACCGCCTGGGCCAGGCCATGGGCTTCGGTGGGCGGCACGACGCGGTTGACCAGTCCCACCTCCAGCGCCGCCTCGGCCATGAAGGGCTCGCCCAGCAGCAGCGCCTCGGCGGCGCGGTGGTAACCCAGCATCTGCGGCACCAGCAGGCTGGACGCCGCCTCCGGGCACAGGCCCAGATTCACGAAAGGCATGGAGAAGGCCGCGTTGTCGCCGGCATACACCAGGTCGCAGTGCAGCAGCATCGTGGTGCCCACACCCACGGCCGGGCCGCAAACGGCCGCCAGCAGCGGCTTGGGAAAAGCGGCAATGCCGCGCAGGAAACGGAAGACCGGTGAATCCATGCCGGCAGGCGGTTTGTTCAGGAAGTCGCCGATATCGTTGCCGGCGCTGAAGACGGTTTCGTTGCCCTGCAGCACGACGACACGCACGCCGGGGTCCTGCGCAGCCGCAGCCAGCGCATCGGCCATGGCGCCGTACATATCCGCGGTGATCGAGTTCTTGCGCTCCGGCCGGTTCAGGGTGATGGTCATCACGCCGGCTTCGGTATGGGTGAGGATGTCTGTGCTCATGCTGCTGCTTTCAGTGCTTGTTGTACAAAATCGAGGCGGTCCTGCCCCCAGTGCATCTGGCCATCGACGAAAAAGGTGGGCGCCCCGAACACGCCACGTTCGACCGCCTCCTGGGTGATGGCTTTCAGGCGGTCTTTCACCGCCGGCTCGCCGCTCATGGCCAGCAGCGCCGCGGGATCGAAACCCGCGGCCTGCAGAACGGCGCCGACGGTGGCGGGATCGTTCATGTTCTTCGCATCGGCCCAGATCGCGTGATAGACCGCATCCACGTAGGGCACAAAGCGCGCGGGCTCCCGCATCTGCAGGCCAGCCGCGCCACGCATCAGCATCAGCGTGTTGATCGGGAAATGCGGGTTCTGCTGAAAGGCCACGCCGTAACGCGCAGCGAAGCGCCCGAGGTCGTCCATCATGTAGCGGCCTTTGGCGGGCACGGTGGTGGGCGAATGGTTGCCGGTGGCCTGGAACACGCCGCCCAGCAACATCGGTTTGTAGTTGATGGCAGCACCGGTTTCACGGCAGACATGGGGCAGCTGCTTCCAGGCGATATAGGCAGCCGGGCTGCCCACATCAAAAAAGAACTCAACGGTTTTGGGCATCAGAACTTCTCCATGTAAGGCCGCAGGTCAAGCTCGTGGGTCCACGCGTCGCGCGGCTGGCGGTGCAGCATCCAGTAGGTGTCGGCGATGTGCTCGGGGTTGACGATGCCGTCCTGGTCTTTCAGCGCATAACGCTCCGGAAAGTTGTCCCGGATGAAGGCGGTGTCGATGGCGCCGTCGACCACCACGTGCGCCACGTGGACGCCGCGCGGGCCGAGCTCGCGGGCCATGCTTTGCGCCAGTGCACGCAGCGCCATCTTGGCGCCGGAAAACGCGGCAAAGTTGGCGCCGCCACGCAGCGATGCTGTGGCCCCGGTAAAGATGATGGTGCCCTTGTGACCGTCACCGTCCCGCTGCACCATGCGTTTGGCGACTTCGCGCGCGTTCAGAAAACCGCCGAAGCAGGCCATCTCCCAGATCTTGAAATACTTGCGCGCAGTTTCTTCGAGGATGCTGCTGGGCGCATTGGCACCGATGTTGAACACCAGCACCGCGATGGGCCCGATTGTGCTTTCGATCTGCTCGACCAGCGCGATCACCTCTTCTTCCTTGCGCGCATCCGACGCAAAGCCGTGCGCGACCCCGCCTTCAGTGCGAATCTGCTCCAGCAAGGGCTGCAGCTTGTCGAGGCTGCGCCGCGTCACGCAGGCGGTGTAGCCCTCACGCGCGAAGCGCCGGGCAATCGCACCGCCGGTGGCGTCACCGGCGCCGATGATGAGGGCTACCTTTTTTTTCAAAGTCATTCCTTGTAATAGACGACCTGGTGGGTGGTCACGAGCAGCTCGCCAGCCTCGTTCCACAACTGGGCGGTCTGGTCAAAGTAGCCATTGCGAAAAGCCTGGGCCTGGGTCTGGCCCAGCAGGTAGCCGCTGCCGGTGGACTGCAACAGCGCGGCGTCGGCATGGTAGTACACCGTCATCGACACCGTCCCTATGGGCACCAGCATCGGGCGCCGCCGCCAGACACGCGGAAAAAACACATCCGACAGCGCGGTCAGCGAGGCGAAGTCCAGCGGCCGCGGCGGGTCGTCGCGCAGCCACAGGCGGGTGCGGCTGACGCCCTGGTCGGCGCCATGCCATTCCACCGGGATCGCACCCTCGATAAAACGCATGTCATACCGCTTGACCCACTCGACCCGGGCCGGGCCGGTGGCACGCGCCACTTCGGCGGCCGGGCGAACGTCGGGCATGGTGTGTTCATCGGCGCCCCAGGTGTCGCGCCGCAGCCCGAAAAATGCCGTGCCGGTCAGCACCGTCTCGCCGTTCTGCAACATCTCGATGACCCAGTGCTGGGTCGAGCGGTTGGTGCGTGCCGGGCGCGCGTTCACGGTAAAAGGCCCATCGGCCAGGGCCGCGGCGAAATTGACCGTCAGCGAGATCGGGTTGCCCAGGCGCTGCGGGTGTTGCAACACGGCATTCAGGGCCTGGGCGGCGGTGATGCCACCGAAGGGCCCGACCATGTTGGCATAGGCCGCACTGGTGTGCCCGAGACATGTGCCGTCGGCCTGCACCTGCAGGGCCACGGCCGAATCAAAAGGATGGGAACTCATGATTCGAGTATGCCGCCCGCGAAGGGTTCAGGCAGTCGTGCCGGTGACGCGATCCGCCGGCTGCGCCTGGCCCATGCGCTCCAGGGTTTGCGCCAGCCGCGGCCACAGTGAGTCGCTGAACTGCTGGCGGAAAAACCCGAAATGCCCGATGCGCTGGACGCCCAGGTCGGCCGGCTTGATGCGCTCAAAACTGCGCGTGGCGCCGGTGTACAGGTTGATGAGGTTTTGCGTGCCGCGCCAGGTCATGAGTTCATCGTCGCTGATGGACAGCGCCAGCACCGGAAACCTGGCCTGCGCATAACGCATGCGCGCGCCCTCGCCTTCGGCGCCCACGCTGTACTCCGGGTTCAGGCACCACTTGCGCCACTGCAGCATCACGCCGGCCGGCAGGTCACCCACCTTTTTCAGCTTGCGTCCGGGGAAGTAACCACACAGCCGGGTGGCCAGCGGGACCAGCACGTACCAGAAGTACAGAATCAGGCGTTTGAGTTGCGGCGCGTTGTCGCGCCAGTAGCCGCTGCCGGCAGCGATGCTGACCAGGCCGTCGACCTTGCCCTGGTTTTTCAGGAAGCCCGGCAACTGCGCGCCCAGACTGTGACCCAGCAGGTACAGCGGCGCATCCGGCAAGGCCGCTTTTGCCGTATCAACAACGGCCTCATAGTCGCTGGCCCAGTCGAAAAGGTCTGCCTTGAACCCGCGCAAGCCGCCGTCCGGCGTGCCGGGCAAGGATTCGCCGGAGCCACGGTAGTCAAAGGTCGTGACCCGGAAACCCTGGCCCGACAGCCAACCGGCAAACGGCGCGTAATAGTCCTGCCTGACGCCCATCGCCCCGCCGATCACCACACTGGCGCGCGCAGCGCCGGCCGGCTCGTAAACCCGCAAGGCGAGTTGTGAAGAGCCCGATTCAAGAAGCTGCTGTTGCATGACCTTCCCCTTAAAGAACCACATAAGCCACTACCCCCAAGGCGTAGCGAGCGGGATGCAGTGTGTCCGCTCAATAGCCGTCACCAGGGCGTAGCGAGCGGGATGAGCTGCAAGGCGGACGGAGCGGACCCACCGGAACGTACTTCAGGTACGTGAGGATGGGGAGCACCGGACCAACGCCGCAGATCGCCCGCGCAGTAGCCCCGCCGTCAGACTCGTTCGAAGATGCCGGCGGCGCCTTGTCCCATGCCGACACACATCGTCACCATCCCGTACTTCAGCTGGTGCCGGTGCAAGGCATGGATCACCGTGGCGGCGCGGATCGCCCCGGTCGCGCCCAGCGGATGGCCCAGCGCAATCGCGCCACCCATCGGGTTCACTTTCGCCGCATTCAGTCCCAGCGTGTTGATCACCGCCAGCGATTGCGCGGCAAAGGCCTCATTCAGTTCATACCAGTCGATGTCGTCCTGCTGCAAGTCGGCATAACGCAGGGCGGCGGGAATCGCCTCGATCGGGCCTATGCCCATGATGTGCGGCGGCACACCCTTGGCCGCGTAACTGACAAAACGCGCGAGCGGCTTCAAGCCATGTTCCTTGACCGCCTTCTCGCTGGCCAGGATCAGTGCGCCGGCGCCGTCCGAGGTTTGCGAGCTGTTGCCGGCCGTGACCGAACCGCGCGCGGCAAACACCGTCTTGAGTTTGGCCAGTCCTTCGAGCGAGGTGTCGGGGCGCGGACCTTCGTCCAGGCTCACGGTGCGGGTTGTGGCGATCACCTCACCGCTGTCCAGGTCCGGCGAGCGGTCGGTGACTTCAACCGGCGTGATCTCGGCCGTGAATTCGCCATCCTTTTGTGCCTTCATCGCCTTCTGGTGCGACTCGAGCGCAAACTGGTCCTGGGCGTCGCGCGAGACCTTCCACTGCTGTGCCACTTTTTCGGCGGTCAGCCCCATGCCGTAGGCAATGCCGATGTTTTCATCGTTGCCGAACATGGCTGGCGACAGCGAAGGCGAATTGCCCGACATCGGCACCATGCTCATGCTTTCGGTGCCGGCGGCAATCATCACATCGGCTTCACCCACGCGGATGCAGTCGGCCGCCATCTGGATGGCCGAAAGGCCGGACGCGCAGAAGCGGTTCACGGTGATGCCACCGACACTCGTCGGCAGTCCGGCCAGCACCGCGCCTATGCGCGCGATGTTCAGGCCTTGCGGACCTTCGGGAATGGCGCAGCCACAGATGATGTCCTCGATGGCTCTCGGGTCCAGCGTCGGCACCTGTGCCAGCGCGGCCTGCAGTGCGCGCACCAGCAGGTCGTCGGGACGGGTGTTGCGGAAAAAACCGCGGTGCGAACGCCCGATGGGTGTGCGCGTGGCGGCAACGATGTAGGCTTCCTGGACTTGTTTGGCCATGATGTTTTTCCTTAAATTCTTTAACTTTTTCGCGGGCCGGACGGAATCCAGGCCCAGACAAATTCACATTCGACCGGGCTCACGCCGGCCTCGTCCGTCACGGTGACCGCTACGCTGACTTCACCCTTGTCGCTGGCCTGCATGGCCGCGCGCTGCTCATCGCTGAGCGTCGCCACGGCGCGCAGCGCACCGGTTGCGCGTTTCCTGAACGCCATCTTGAGTTCCTTGGCCAGCGGAATGCAGTCGTCACGCACGTTCATGCCCACCACCATGCCGGTGGCGGTCTCCGCCAGCAAATTCATCGCCGAAGCGTGGATGCCACCGATGTGGTTCTGCACCTTCTTTTCGTTCTTGAGGCCGATCTCGACGCGGCGCGTCGTCATTTCCAGAAAATCCAGTCCCGCCGTTCCGGTGAAAGGCACGGCACGATGCATCACGACACCCCGGAAGAAAGTGCGCGCAAAAGCCGGCACATCCGACAGGCGGTTCAGCTGACGTTCAAGGCGATTGGGGGAATGGTCGGTGGTCATAGCGATAGGTTCGTGATTGAGAAAGCGTAGCGAGGAGGCATCAGGCGAGGCGCGGGCGCCCGAAGAAAACCGGAGCGACCTTCAGGGTCGTGAGGATTTTCTTTGGGCTGCAACGACGCATGGCGATTCCGCAGTAGCTTGATCAGTTACGCAGAGGTTTGCCCGTGCTCATCATCCCCATGATCCGCTCCTGCGTTTTGGGGTGTTCCAGCAGCGAACAAAAGGCCTTGCGCTCCAGCGTCATCAGATACTCTTCGGTCACCAGCGAGCCCGCATCGACATCGCCGCCGCAGACCACGTTGGCGATCAGGCTGGCGATGTGGAAGTCGTGGGCGCTGATAAAACCGCCGTCGCGCATGTTGACCAGCTGGCCCTTGATGGTCGCCAGGCCGCTGCGGCCCACAACCGGGAACGGCCGCTTGTGCGGCGCGCGGTAACCTGAGTTGAACAAGGCGCGTGCCTCGTTCAGTGCCACATACAAGAGCTCATCCTTGTTCGGCACGATCACGTCGCTGTCGAGCAGGTAACCGATCTTGCGGCTTTCAATCGCGCTGGTGCCCACCTTGGCCATGGCCGCGGCAGTGAAACCCTCGGTCAGGAAAGGCAACACGTCCTTGTTGGTGGAGGTCGCGGCATTTTCAGCTGCGCGGCGCGCGATATAGGTCAGGCCACCGGCGCCGGGCACCAGGCCCACACCGACTTCGACCAGGCCGATGTAACTTTCCATGGCCGCCACACGTTTGGCCGAATACACCGCGAGTTCACAGCCACCGCCCAGGGCGAGGCCGCGAACCGCCGACACCACCGGCACGGACGCATAACGCAGCTTGAGCATCACGTTTTGCATCTCGGCCTCGGCACCTTCGACGGCCGACACACCGGCCATCATGAAGGCGGGCAGCATGGCCTGCAGGTCGGCGCCGGCCGAGAACATCTCGTCGTTCGACCAGATCACCAGGCCCTTGTAACTTTTCTCGGCTAGGTCCACCGCCATCGCCAGGCCCTCGACCACGTCGGGGCTGATGGCGTGCATCTTGGTCTTGATGCTGGCGATCACCACGTCGCCCTGCTCACCGTCCAGCGTCCAGAGGCGGATCGCGTCGTCTTCATGCAGCGTGGTGCCGGCCGTGGTGAAGGAAGGCGCCTTGGCACCCAGCACGTTTTCGGGGAAGAACTGGCGCTGGTACACCGGCAATTCGCGGCGCGCGATGAACTTGCCGGCCGAAGCGCTCCACGAGCCTTCCGGCGTATGCACACCACCGGCGTCGGCCACCGGGCCGGTGAACACCCAGCCGGGCAGCGGCGCAGAGCTAATGGCTTTGCCCGCATCAATATCTTCCTTGATCCAGTTCGCCACCTGCAGCCAGCCGGCTTCCTGCCAGAGCTCGAACGGCCCCTGCTTGGCGCCGAAGCCCCAGCGCATCGCAAAGTCGATGTCGCGCGCGGTCTCGGCAATCGTCGCCAGGTGCACAGCGGCATAGTGGAACTGGTCGCGCAGGATGGCCCAAAGGAAACGCGGCTCGGCGCCCTCGGCTTCGCGCAGCAGCTTCAGGCGTTCGCCGGCAGGCTTCTTGAGCATGCGGCCGACCACCTCATTGGCCTTGGCGCCACCGGGCACGTACTCCATCGACTCCGGGTCCAGACGCAGGATGTCGCGGCCGACCTTCTTGTAAAAACCGGCGCCGGATTTCTGGCCCAGGCTTTTGCTTTCCAGCAGTTTGGCCAGCACCGCCGGCGTGCCATACATGTCCGAGAACGGGTCTTCGGTCTTGCCGGGGCCCAGGTTGTCCTGCAGCGTTTTGATCACATGCGCCATGGTGTCCAGGCCGACCACGTCGGCGGTGCGGAAGGTGCCGGAACTGGCACGGCCCAGCTTCTTGCCGGTCAGGTCATCCACCACGTCGTAGCTCAGGCCGAAGTTGTCGGCTTCCTTGATGGTGGCGAGCATGCCGGCGATACCGACGCGGTTCGCGACGAAGTTGGGCGTGTCGTGCGCGCGGATCACGCCCTTGCCCAGGCCGCTGGTCACAAAGGCTTCGAGGTCGTCCAGCACTTTGGGCTCGGTGGTCGGCGTGTTGATCAGCTCGACCAGCGTCATGTAACGCGGCGGGTTGAAGAAATGGATGCCGCAAAAGCGCGGCTTGATCGATTCGGGCAAGGCTTCGCTGAGCGTGGTGATCGACAGGCCGGAGGTGTTGCTGGCGACGATGGCGCCTTCACCGATAAAAGGCGCGATCTTGTGGTACAGGTCGGTCTTCCAGTCCATGCGTTCGGCGATCGCCTCGATGACCAGGTCGCACTCCTTCAGGACATCCATGTGTTCTTCGTAGTTGGCCTGCTGGATCAGCGCGGCATCTTCCGGCACGCCGAGCGGTGCGGGTTTGAGTTTTTTCAGGCCCTCGACAGCCCTGGTGACGATGCCGTTTTTCGGGCCCTCTTTCGCCGGCAGATCGAACAGGACGACCGGCACCTTGAGGTTGACCAGATGGGCGGCGATCTGCGCGCCCATCACACCGGCGCCGAGCACGGCGACTTTCTTGACTTGGAAGCGGGACATCTGTTTCGTTCCTTATTGATTGCTTATCTTGTTTCGTTGCGCGTATCAAATCCCGGCCCGGTGGCAGCGGCTACACACGGTGTGTCGCAGGCGGGTGTGCCATCTACTGAATGCGAACCCAGGTCTGGGTGCGACCGAAGGGGCCGAAGGAGCCGCGCACCTCCAGCTTTTTGCCGCCCTCAACAGGCGTCATGCGCAGGGTGTAGTTGCGGCCGTTCTCCGGATCAAGAATCTTGCCGCCTTCCCACACCTCTTTACCCTCGGCCTTTTTGGCGCCGCGGATGATCTCCAGGCCGACAACGGGTTTGTCCTTGCGGTCGTCGCTGCACTGGTCGCAAACATCGTCGGGCTTGACGTCCTTGCCCAGGCGCTTTTCTATCCTGCCGCTGAGCACACCGCCGGCCTCGACAATCCGGATCTCGGCTTTCGCCTCCCCGGTCTTGTCATCCACGTTGCGCCACAGGCCCACCGGGCTGATCTGGGCAAAGCCGGAGACCGAGGTTGCTCCCAAAATAATAGCTAGTAGCGCACGGTACATAGGGGCTCCGGTGCAAAAAGGCTTGAAGCTTGCGGCAATCCGGCCATCAGGCCAGCGCGGCGTCGGTGTCCATCAACGCGGCACTGCCGCTGCGCGCGGTGCGCATCAGCGTCGCGGTTTCGGGGAACAGCTTGGCGAAGTAAAAACGCGCGGTCTGCAGCTTGGCCTGGTAGAAAGGATCGGTGTTGCCGGCGGCCACCTCGCGCAGCGCCACCTGCGCCATGCGGGCCCAGAAGTAACCGAACACCAGGTGGCCGGCCACGCGCAAATAGTCCACCGCGGCGGCGCCTACTTCGTCCGGGTTCTGGAAACCCTTGAAACCGAGTTCGGTGGTGAACTTGGTCATCTGGTCAGCCAGGTAGGCCAGCGGGTTGATGAACTCGGCCATCTTCTCGTTGACGCCTTCCTCGGCGATCAGCGCAGCAATGATCTTGCCGAACTTCTTGAGGGTGGCGCCGTTGTTGCCCAGCACCTTGCGGCCCAGCAGGTCCAGCGACTGGACCGTGTTGGTGCCTTCATAAATCATGTTGATGCGGTTGTCGCGCACGAACTGCTCCATGCCCCATTCCTTGATGAAGCCGTGGCCGCCGAAAACCTGCATGCAGGCGTTGGTGGCGATGTGGCCGTTGTCGGTCAGGAAGGCCTTGACGATGGGCGTCAGCAACGCGACGATTTCAGCCGAGTCCTTGCGCACCTTCTCGTCGGGGTGATGGATTTCCTTGTCGAGCAACAGCGTGCAGTAGATCGCCAGCGCGCGGCCGCCTTCGGCATAGGCCTTGGCCGTCAGCAGCATCTTGCGCACGTCGGGGTGCACGATGATCGGGTCTGCCGGCTTGTCCTTGGCTTTCACGCCCGACAGGCTGCGCATCTGGATGCGGTCCTTGGCGTAGGCCAGCGCGTTCTGGAAGGCCACTTCGGTCAGGCCCAGCGACTGGTTGCCCACGCCCAGACGGGCGGCGTTCATCATCACGAACATCGCAGCAAGGCCCTTGTTGGGCTGGCCGACCAGGCTGCCGCTGGCGCCGTCCATGACGATCTGGGCGGTGGCGTTGCCGTGGATGCCCATCTTGTGTTCCAGGCCGGAGCAGAAGATGCCGTTGCGATCGCCCAGCGAACCATCGGGCTTGACGTTGGATTTGGGCACCACAAACAGGCTGATGCCCTTGCTGCCCTGGGGTGCATCGGGCAGGCGGGCCAGCACCAGATGAACGATGTTGGCCGCCATGTCGTGTTCGCCGGCGCTGATGAAAATCTTGTTGCCGGTGAGTTTGTAGCTGCCGTCGGGCTGCGGCTCGGCCTTGGTGCGCAGCAAGCCCAGGTCGGTGCCGCAATGCGGTTCGGTCAGACACATGGTGCCGGTCCACTCACCGCTGACCAGCTTGGGCAGGTAAGTCTTCTTCTGCTCGTCGGTGCCGTGCGCGTGCAAGGCCTCATAGGCGCCGTGGGACAGACCGGGATACATGGTCCAGGCCTGGTTGGCCGAATTCAGCATCTCGTACAGGCACTGGTTCAGCACAAACGGCAGGCCCTGGCCACCGTATTCGGGATCGCAGCTCAGCGCGGCCCAGCCGCCGGCGACATACTGCGCATACGCCTCCTTGAAGCCTCTGGGCGGCGTGACTTCATGGGTGGCCAGATCCAGCTTGCAGCCCTCGGTGTCACCGCTGATGTTCAGGGGGAAAGTCACCTCGGCAGCAAACTTGCCGGCTTCTTCCAGCACCGCATTGATGGTGTCGGCATCCACCTCGGCATGTTTCGGCAGGGCCTTGAACTCGTCGGTGACATTCAGCACTTCGTGCATCACAAATTGCATGTCGCGCAGTGGTGGGGTGTATTGAGGCATGGATGCGTCCTTTTTGGGGAAAATTAAAGGGAAGGTAAGGGTGTGGCGCGTTGTGGGGCTGCCTGGCTGGCCGCGGTGCCGTAACGCGCCAGAATGCTCTGGAAAGCCTGCAGGGTCCGCTCGATGGAGCCCGGCGTCTTGAGGAAACGGGCCTCGTAGTGCAGTGCAAGAATGAGGCCGTGGATTTCGAAGGCGATCTGGCGCTCGTCGGCATCGGCGCGCAGGTGCCCGGCTTCCTTGGCCAGAACAACAGCGCGGTACATCGCGGCGAGCCAGGTCTGCACCGAGGTCGCCAGCGCATCGCGCACCGGACCGGGCCGGTCGTCAAACTCGACAGCGCCGCTGATGAAGATGCAACCCGACTGCAGCTCGACCGCCACACGTTTCATCCAGTTGCCGAACAGCGCCTGCACCCGCGGCAGGCCTTTGGCTTCCTTGAGGGCCGGGTAAAACACCTCTTCCTCGAAGCGCGCGAAATATTCGCGGATCACCGAAATCTGCAACTCTTCACGCGAGCCGAAATGCGCAAATACCCCGGACTTGCTCATGCGCATGACCTCGGCCAGCGCGCCTATGCTCAGGCCTTCCAGGCCGATCTGTGTGGCCAGGCCCAGCGCGGCATCCACGATGGCGGCCTTGGTTTGCTGGCCTTTCTGCAGGCCAGACTGGCCTGCACGGCCACCGTCCCGCGCGCCGGGGCGGGCAGTTTTGGAGGGGAGTTCAGTCACAGACATGGAATGAGGATGGAAGGGCCATAAAAACGAACGATCGTTCTATTTTGCCGCAAAACCGCGTCCGTCAAGCCATGATGGAAAAAAACCCGGGTTTTATAGGGAGTCAGGCCTAAGGCCGTCAAGGGTAAACACCAAGCCCCTAAACAACGCGCTCCGAGATCAGCACCGACAGCCGCAAGGGGTCGAAAGGTTTGGTCAGGTGCAGGTCAAACCCGGCGGCCATGGCCTTTTGCCGGTCATCGTCCTGGCCCCAGCCGGTGGCGGCGATCAGCAGCGGCCGGTCTCCCCCGGGCTGCGCGCGGACATGGCGGGCCACCTCGTAGCCGTTTTTGCCGGGCATGCCGATGTCCAGCACCAGCACATCGGGCTGAAGCTGGCTGGCCAGTGCCACCGCCTGCAAGCCATCGTTGGCGGTATGCACCACATGGCCGTCCATGCGCAGCAGTTCTGCCAGCAGATCCACCGCATCGCGGTTGTCGTCGGCCAGCAACACGGTCCGGGCACGTCCCGGCGCTGCGGGTGGCACGAGCGGCTGCGCCGCCTGCTCCGCCTCGGCCAGCGGCGCAGGGCCGGGCAGCGTGACGGTGAAACGGCTGCCCAGGCCCGGGCCCGCGCTGTGGGCAGTCACCGTGCCTTCATGCAGTTCCACCAGCCCCTTGACCAGTGCCAGGCCAATGCCCAGCCCGCCCTCTGACCGGTCCAGCGCAGACTGTTCCTGGGCAAACATGGCGAAGACCTTGCTGATGGCCGCCTCGCTCATGCCGATACCGCTGTCCGTGACGGTGAAGACCACGGCGCCGGGCGCCAGCGTCACCTCCAGCCTGATGCGTCCGCCCGCATCGGTGTACTTGGACGCGTTGTTCAGGAGGTTGGAAAGGATTTGCGCCAGGCGCACCGGATCGGCCAGCAATTGCAGTCCCGGCCGGGCGACCGTCGCCTCCAGCAGCTGGCGCCTGGCCTCGGCCAGCGGCCGTGCGGTTTCCAGCGCGGTTTCCACCAGCTCGTCGACCGACATGCGTTCTTTCTTGAGGATCAGCCGGCGCCGGGTGATGCGCGCGATGTCGATCAGGTCGTCCAGCAGATGCGCCATGTGGCCGACCTGGCGGGTAATGACGGCCGTCGCCTGGTCGCGCACCCGGTCGGTGGCGGCCGGCGAAGCCAGCAACTGGACCGCCGTGCGTATCGGCGCCAGCGGATTGCGCAACTCATGCGCCAGTGTTGCCAGGAATTCGTCTTTTTCACGGTCCGCTTCCTGCAGCACCTGCGCCGCGGCGCGTGTTTCCTCGATGTCCGTGGTGGTGCCGAACCAGCGCAACACGCGACCGTCGGCATCGAGCTGCGGCACGGCGCGCGCCTTGAACCAGCGATAGCCGCCGCCCGCACCGCGCAGGCGGTAGTCGACCTGCCACTCCTGGTTGCCGCTGCGCACCCGCGCCCAGTTCTCCCGGGCCACGGCCCGGTCATCGGGATGCAGTGACGCCATCCAGCCGTTGCCGAGCGCACTTTCCGGTGTCTGGCCGGTGTAGACCTGCCATTGGGAATTGAAGCGCTCCAGCGGGCCGTCGGCCGCAGCCACCCAGGCGATGGCGGGAATGCTGTTGGAAAAAGCCAGCAGGGCCTGCTGGGTACGCTGCAATTCAGTGACATCGTGCCCCTGCACAAACACGCCGTTGACCGCACCCGTCGCATCCCGCAGCGGCTGGTAGACGAAGTCCAGCCAGGCCTCGGTGGGCGGCGCATCACGTTCACGGTTGAGCATCAGGCGCACCGACCGGCCCACGTAGGGCTCACCGCTGCGGTACACCTGGTCCAGCAGCTTGACAAACCCCTGCTCGACCACCTCGGGCAGTGCCAGGGCCAGCGGTTTGCCGATCACGTCGCGAAAACCCGTCAGCTGCACATAGGCCTGGTTGGCAATTTCAAACACGTGGTCGGGCCCGCGCATGATGGCAATAAAGCCGGGCGCCTGGCTGAACAGCGACTGCAGGCGCTCCTGCTCCGCGCGCTGGTGGCGCTCTGCCAGCACCATGCCGGTGGTCTCGGTACACGCGCAATAGATGCCGGCCACCGCGCCGGTTTCGTCGCGCACCGGCGACCATGAGAAGGTAAACCAGGTCTCTTCGTCATAACCATGGCGCCGCATGAGCAGCGGCAGGTTTTCCATGAAGAAGGCTTCGCCGCCCATGGTACGCGCAACCAGCGGCGTGAGGTCGCCCTCGATTTCCTGCCAGATGTCGAGAAACGGCTGCCCCATGCCTGCCGGATGTTTGGCGCCCATGATGTCGCCGTAGGCATCGTTGTACAAGGTATGCAGTGAGGGCCCCCACGCCACGAACATGGGAAAAGCCGAGCCCAGCACCAGGCTGACCACCGATTGCAGCGCCTGCGGCCACTGTTGCGGCGGGCCCAGCCCCGGACCCGACCAGTCCATGCCACGCATCAGCCGCGAGGTTGAGCTATCGCCGGAAAGAAAAGGCAGGTCGGGTACGGCGCTCATCCGGCGCAGTGTACCTGCAGGTCCGTCCCGCAGGGCGCCTGGAAAGACTTACAACTTGAAAGGAACGACAAGCTGGCGCTGCTCGCCCAGGCCTTCGATGCCCAGCGTCATCACGTCGCCTTTTTTCAGGTACAGCGGCGGCTTCATGCCCAGGCCGACGCCGGGCGGTGTGCCGGTGGTGATCACGTCGCCGGGCAGCAGGGTCATGAACTGGCTGCAGTAACTGACAATTTTGGCCACGCTGAAAATCATGGTGCGGGTAGAGCCGGTCTGCATGCGTTTGCCGTTGAGGTCCAGCCACATCGAGAGTTTTTGCGGATTCGGCACGTCGTCTCGCGTCACCAGCCAGGGGCCCAGCGGGCCGAAGGTGTCGCAACCCTTGCCCTTGTCCCAGGTGCCGCCGCGCTCGATCTGGAACTCGCGCTCGCTGACATCGTTGATGGTGCAATAACCGGCGACGAAATTCAGCGCATCCTTTTGCGACACATAACGCGCGCGCGCACCGATCACCACGCCGAGTTCGACCTCCCAGTCGCTCTTGACCGAACCCTTGGGCAACATGACCGGGTCGTTGGGACCCTGGATACAGCTGGTCGCCTTCATGAACACCACCGGCTCGGGTGGAATCGGCATGCCGGACTCGGCCGCATGGTCGGCGTAATTCAGGCCGATGGCGATGAACTTGCCGACACCGGCGACCGGGCTGCCCAGGCGCGGCGACCCTTTCACCAGCGGCAGGCTGGCGGTCTTGAGCTTGCGCAGCTTGGCCAGTGCGGCATCCCCGAGCTGCTCCGGGCCGATGTCCTTGACCACCGCGCTGAGGTCGCGCAGCTTGCCATCGGCATCGATGAGGCCGGGTTTTTCCTTGCCGGGGTTGCCGTAACGAACGAGTTTCATATTTTTCCTTTTTAGCTACACAAAACAAAATCCAAAACCATGTGGAAATGGGCTTATCAGTAAGTCGAACGGCCGCCGGACAAATCAAAAACCGCGCCGGTTGAAAACGAACAATCTTCGGTGCAGAGCCAGCCCACCATGGCGGCGACTTCTTCTGGCGTGCCGAAGCGTCCCATGGGAATTTTCGACAGCATGAAGGCGATATGTTCGGCACTCATCTGGTCGAAGATGGCGGTCTTGACGGCGGCCGGCGTCACGCAGTTCACACGCACGCCGGTGTCGGCGAGTTCCTTGCCCAGCGACTTGGTCAGCGCAATCACCGCCGCCTTGCTGGCGCTGTAGGCGCTGGCGTTCGGGTTGCCGTCCTTGCCGGCGACCGAGGCGATGTTGACGATGCGGCCGTAGTTATTGGCGCGCAGGTGCGGCGTCCATTCACGACAGCAAAGGAAAAGGCCATTGAGATTGACGGCCATCACCTGCTCCCATGCGTCCACCGGGTAGTCCCAGAGCTTGACGTTGGGACCGGTGACGCCGGCGCTGTTGACCAGGGCATCGACCCTGGGCGCGTGTTGAAGTGTCGCCTCAACCGCGGCGCATACCGAGGCGTGCTGCGACACATTCACCGCCACCGCCCACGCCCGCGTGCCCAGCGCAGCTGCAGCCTTGCGGGCGGCCGCTTCGTCGCGGTCCCACAGGGTGACGCTACCGCCGGATGCGATGAGACGCTGGGCAATGGCGAACCCCAGGCCCACAGCCCCGCCGGTGACCACCGCGTGGCGGCCACCGAAGTCGAGCTGGTTCATATGGTCATGCCGCCATCGATGCTGTAAGACTGGCCGGTGACAAACGCCGACTCGTCGCTGGCCAGGAAAGTCACCAGCGGCGCGATCTCGTGGGCCTGCGCAAGCCGCCCCATGGGCTGGCGCGCCACAAAATTCTTGCGCGCCTCGACCGGGTCCTCGAACACGTTGATGCGGTCCTGCAGCGAGGGGGTGTCGACCGTGCCGGGGCAGATCGAGTTGCAGCGTATGCCCTGGGTCACGAAGTCGGCCGCCACACTTTTGGTCAGGCCGATCACGGCCGCCTTGGACGCGCCGTAGACAAAACGATTCGGCAGGCCCTTGAGGCTGACCACGCTGGCCATGTTGATGATGCTGCCGCTGCCCTTGCCGCCGTTGTTGGCCAGCATCTTCGGCAGTGCCGCCTGGATGGTCCAGTACTGCGAGCGCACATTGAGGTTGAAGGCGAAGGCCCACTCCTCGTCGGTGGCCTGCAGGATGGAGCCGGCATGCACAAAGCCGGCGCAGTTGAACAGCACATGCAGCGCAGGCATGTCGGCAATCACTTTGCCGATCGCCGCCTTGTCGAGCACATTCAGCGCGAGCGCGCGGATGTTGGGCACACCCTCATAGGCGGCGAGCAGTTTTTCGTTGACGTCGGTGGCCCAGACCTGGGCGCCTTCTGCGGCCATGGCCAGCGCGCTGGCCTTGCCTATGCCCTGACCGGCGGCGGTGACCAGCGCGGTTTTTCCTTCGAGTCTCATGGATGGTTCCTGTAGTTGCGAAAGCGGCGCCGGCAGCCCCTGCACAGGGTTTTGCCGGATGTTGCCGCCGGGGATTCATGGGATTATTAATTGGCCTTACCACTTGTCCAATTCTGGCTAACCCTTAATCCCTTTTTCACTCGCCTGTTCCGTGCCGCTTCAAACCGTCGAACCCCAACGCCTGTACCGCCAGATTGCGGGGCAGTTGCGTGCGCTGATCAGTGCCGGCGAATTTGCCGTCAACACCCGGCTGCCGGCCGAACGCGACCTGGCCAAGCAACTGGGCGTGAGCCGGCCCTCGGTGCGTGAAGCGCTGATCGCGATGGAAGTCGAGGGCTGGGTCGAGGTGCGCACCGGCTCGGGCGTGTATGTGCTGGACCGCAGCAGCCATGCCGCCGCGGCCGCCGCCAGCCGGCCGCAGATCGCGCCCGACGAATGGGGGCCGCTGGAGCTGATACGCGCGCGCCGCGTGGTCGAAGGCGAGATCGCCTCGATCGCGGCGCTGCAGGCCAAACGCAAACACGTCAGCGCGATGGCCAGGGCGCTGGATCTCATGAAAAAGGACGCCGCCCGCGGCGTGCTGCCGCTCGAAGGCGACCGCGCCTTCCATACCGCGATTGTCGAGTCGTGCGACAACGTGGTCCTGCTCGAAACCGTGCAGCGTTTCTGGGACTCGCGGCGCGGTCCGCTGTTCGAGCGTCTCGGCGGCTACTTCGAAAACCTGGAGTCCTGGACCGCCGCCATCAGCGAACACGAAGCCATCCTGCAGGCGGTGCGCGACCACGACGGCGCGGCCGCCCGCCTGGCCATGCATGCCCACATGGACAACTCGCACACCCGCTTCAGCGTGAGCTGGCGCCAGGCGCGGCAACTCAAGGAGCCCTTCGCCAGCCTGGCGAACGCCGGATGACCCATGAACCGCGGTGCACGGCTGGCGTGTGCATCGTTTCCCTTTGAAAGCCAGTAACCACCCAAGAGGAGACACCATGAAAGCGCTGACAAGAAAACAATTTGCTCTCAAAACAGTAGCTGCTTGCGCATTGCTGGCGGGGGCTATCGCCCCTCTTGGCATCGCGAATGCGCAGACCAAACTGAAATGGGCGCATGTGTATGAAACCTCCGAGCCCTACCACAAGTGGTCGGTCTGGGCCGGCGAGGAGTTCAAGAAACGCACCAACGGCAAGTACGAGATCCAGGTCTTTCCGGCCTCCAGTCTCGGCAAGGAAAGCGACATCAACCAGGGCCTGCAACTCGGCACGGTGGACATGATCCTGACCGGCGCTTCCTTCGCCTCGAACTCCTACCCGCGGCTGGCCGTCAGTTATTACCCCTTCACCTTCCGCGACGCCGACCATGTGGTCAAGTACGGCAAGAGCGAGGTGTTCAAGGAGCTGACCGAGGGTTACAAGAAAGCCACCGGCAACACCGTGACCGCGCTGACCTACTACGGCGCGCGCCATGCCACCAGCAACAAGCTGTTCAAGAACTGCGACGAGATGAAGGGCATCAAGATGCGGGTGCCGGACTCGCCCGCCTACACCGCCCTGCCACGCGCCTGCGGCGCCAACCCGACGCCGATCGCCTTTGCCGAGGTTTACCTGGCGCTGCAGAACGGCACCGTGGACGCGCAGGAAAATCCGCTGCCGACCATCGAAGCCAAGAAGTTCTTCGAGGTGCAGAAGAACATCATCCTGACCGGCCACATCTCCGACGCGCTGCTGACGGTGATCGCGCCCAGTCTGTGGGGCAAGCTGTCGCCGGCCGAGCAGAAAATCCTGACCGAGGTGACGCAGGAAGCCGCCGTCAACGCCACCAACGACATCCGCAAGCGTGAAGGCGAGCTGGTCGAGGAGTTCAAGAAGAAGGGCAACAACGTGGTGACCGTGGACCGCGCCGACTTCCAGCAGCGCGTGCTCAAGGCCATCACCTTCGAGTCCATGAAGCTGGACAAGAAGGACTGGGACAAGATCATCGCGATCAAATAGGCCTCCCCCCGAAGTGGCTCACTGGCGTGAGCCGCCTCCCCCCAGGGGGCGACACCAGCGGCCCGGCATAGCCGGTTCCGCGGTGTCCTGATCCACAGAGAGTCACTTGCAGGCACACCATGAAGATAGAAACCATTGACGACATGGCCCCCGTGATGGGGGCGGACGGCGAATTTCACATGCAGGACGACGCCGTGGACCTGTCGGGTACCACGCTGGAAGGCTGGGTGGCGCTGGGATTCTTCTGGATCCTGGGCGCCACGGTGTTCTACCAGTTCTTCACGCGTTATGTGATGAACGACTCGGCCGCCTGGACGGAAGAGATTGCGCGTTACCTGCTGATTGCGGTGGTCTTCACCGGCGCCACCATCGGCGTGGTGAAGAACAACCACATCCAGGTGGATTTTTTCTACAAATTCATGCCGAAGCGCATGGGCCGTGTCATGGCGACAGCGGTGGACCTGCTGCGCATCGGCTTCTTTGCGGCGGCCACCATCCTGACCGGGATGATGATGCTCAAGCTCGGCAGCAACTCGCGCATGACCATGGTGGACCTGCCGATGAACTGGGTCTACGGCGTCTGCCTGCTGGGTTTCGCTGCGATGACTTTCCGTTCGGTGCAGGTCGCGCTGTTTCACCGCCAGCGCGGCTACTGCGTGCTCGAGCGGCCCGAGTCCTCGATGGACGACAAATAACAAGATCCCATGCTCAAAATCATTTTTCTTTTACTCATGAGCGGCGGCATTCCGGTCGCCATCGCGATGGCCGGCTCCTCGCTGATCTACATCTGGTGGACCGGCAACCTCCCGAGCTTTGTGGTGATCCACCGCATGGTCAGCGGCATCGACAGCTTTCCGCTGCTGGCTGTGCCCTTCTTCATCCTCGCCGGCAACCTGATGAACAACGCCGGCATCACCAACCGCATCTACAACTACGCGCTGGCACTGGTCGGCTGGCTCAAGGGCGGACTGGGCCATGTCAACATCGTGGGCTCGGTGGTGTTCGCCGGCATGAGCGGCACCGCGATTGCCGACGCCGCCGGCCTGGGCACCATCGAGGTCAAGGCCATGACCGACCACGGCTACAGCAAGGAATTTGCCGTAGGCGTGACGGCGGCGTCGGCCACCCTGGGGCCCATCATCCCGCCCAGCCTGCCGTTTGTGATCTACGGGATGATGGCCAATGTCAGTGTGGGCGCGCTGTTCCTGGCCGGCATCCTGCCGGGCGTGCTGATGGCCATCCTGATGATGCTGACGGTGGCCTATTTCGCCCACAAAAACGGCTGGGGCGGCGACATCCAGTTCGAGTGGCCGCGCGTGATCAAGGCCCTTGCGGAAACCGCCGTGGTCATCGTCTGGCCGGTGCTGGTCTGGCTGCTGATCGCCAGGTTCGGGATGCCGGCGCAAATCACCGTGGTGGTCTGCCTGGCCGCGCTGTTTGCAGCGGACCGCTTCTTCCAGTTCCAGGCGGTGCTGCCCATCATGACGCCGGTGCTGCTGATAGGCGGCATGACCACCGGCATCTTCACGCCCACCGAAGGCGCGATTGCCGCCTGCCTGTGGGCCATGATCCTGGGCTTTGCCTGGTACCGCACGCTGAACTGGAAGATGTTCATCAAGGTCTCGCTGGACACGGTGGAGACCACCGCCACGGTGCTCTTCATCGTCGCGGCCGCCAGCATCTTCGGCTGGATGCTGACTGCCACCGGCGTGACGGCCGCGATCTCGGAGTGGGTGCTGGGCTTCACCAAGGAGCCCTGGGTGTTCCTGCTGCTGGCCAACCTGCTGATGCTGTTTGTCGGCTGTTTCCTGGAGCCCACCGCCGCCATCACCATCCTCGTGCCCATCCTGGTGCCGATCTGCCAGCAACTGGGCATAGACCTCGTGCACTTCGGCCTGGTGATGGTGCTCAACCTGATGATTGGCCTGCTGCACCCGCCCATGGGCATGGTGCTGTTTGTGCTGGCGCGGGTGGCCAAGCTCTCGGTGGAACGCACCACCATGGCCATCCTGCCCTGGCTGGTGCCGCTGCTGGGATCGCTGGCCCTGATCACCTACTTCCCGAAAATGGTGCTGTGGCTGCCCAAAATGTTCTATTGATCGCAGGTGTTCCCATGACCCCCTTTATCCGACTCCATCCCGCCGACGATGTGCTGATCGCGCGTGCCCAGCTGGTGGGCGGCGCGCAGGCTGAAAACGTCACCGTGCGCGGCCTGGTCCCGCCCGGCCACAAGGTCGCCACACGCGCCATCGCGGCCGGCGAGCCGGTGCGGCGCTACAACCAGATCATCGGTTTTGCCAGCCAGCCGATCGCGCCGGGTGAACATGTGCACACGCACAACCTGAACATGGGTCCGGACAAGGGCGACTTCGCGCGCGACTATGCCTTCGGCGCCGACGTCAAGCCGGCACCCACCCAACGCGAGGCGACCTTCATGGGTATCAAGCGCGCCGACGGCCGCGTCGCCACGCGCAACTACATCGGTGTATTGACCAGCGTGAACTGCTCGGCCACTGCCGCACGCGCGATTGCCGATCATTTTTCGCGCCAGACCAACCCGGCGGCGTTGGCGGCGTTCCCGAATGTCGACGGCGTCGTCGCGCTGACGCATGGCACCGGCTGCGGCATGGACGACAAGGGCATGGGCATGCAGATTCTGGAGCGCACGCTGACCGGCTACGCCACCCATGCCAATTTCGCCGCGGTGCTGGTGGTTGGCCTGGGCTGCGAGGCCAACCAGATCAATGCCTGGCTGGCGCACAGCGCGCTGCGCGAAGGCGACAACTTCCGTGTCTTCAACATCCAGGACACCGGCGGCACGCGCAAGACGGTGGACAAAGGCATAGCCCTGATCAACGAGATGCTGCCGCGCGCCAACGCCGTGAAGCGTGAGCCCTGCAGCGCTTCCCACATCACCATCGGCCTGCAGTGCGGCGGCTCCGACGGTTATTCGGGCATCAGCGCCAATCCGGCGCTGGGCGCGGCGGTCGACCTGCTGGTGGCGCACGGCGGCACCGCCATCCTGTCGGAGACGCCCGAGGTCTACGGCGCCGAACATCTGCTGACACGCCGCGCCGTCAAACGCGAGGTCGGCGAAAAACTGGTCGAACGCATCAAGTGGTGGGAGCACTACACCGCCATCAATGGCGGCGAGATGAACAACAACCCCTCGCCCGGCAACAAGGCCGGCGGCCTGACCACCATCCTCGAAAAGTCGCTGGGCGCAGTGGCCAAGGGCGGCACCAGCAACCTCGAGGCGGTGTACGAATACGCCGAGACTGTGGGCGCACACGGCTTTGTCTACATGGACACGCCGGGCTACGACCCGGTCAGCGCCACCGGCCAGGTCGCCGGCGGCGCCAACCTGATCTGCTTCACCACCGGGCGCGGCTCGGCCTACGGCTGCGCGCCCTCGCCTTCGCTCAAGCTGGCGACCAACTCGGCGCTGTGGCGCAAGCAGGAAGAAGACATGGACATCAACTGCGGCGAGATCATCGACGGCGCCAGCACGGTGGCCGAGATGGGCCAGCGCATCTTCGAGCTGGTGTTGGCCACAGCCTCCGGCGAGAAAAGCAAAAGCGAGTCGCACGGTTATGGGCAAAACGAGTTTGTGCCCTGGCAGGTCGGCGCAGTGATGTAGTTGATGCATGCACCCGACTGTCATTGCGGGCTCGACCCGCAATCCATGCGGGCACACGGACAGCGGCGGTCTGTGTGACATGGATCCCGGATCAAGTCCGGGATGACATATAAACGCAGCCATCCCGATAAACAGCACTTTTTATATGCAAAAAACCTTTCAAGCGGCCGCCCTGCAAGCGCAAGTAGCTACTGTTTTAATAGCATCTGGCAGCACCCGGGAGGAAGCTGACACCGTCGCTTCCAACCTGGTTTTTGCCAACCTGAGCGGCCACGACTCGCACGGCGTCGGCATGGTGCCGCGTTATGTGGACGCGGTGCTCGAGGGCGGCTTGATCCCCAACAACAGCCTGCGTGTGCTGCTGGACAGCGGTTCGCTGCTCACGCTGGACGGCCAGCGCGGTTACGGCCAGGTGGTCGGCCAGCAGGCCATGGCGCTGGGCATGGAACGCGCGAAAACCCACGGCAGCTGCATCGTGACCCTGGCCAACGCCCACCACCTGGGCCGCATCGGCCACTTTGCCGAAATGGCGGTGGCGCAAGGCCTGGTTTCGCTGCACTTCGTCAATGTGTTGTCGCGGCCCGTGGTCGCGCCTTTCGGCGGCGCCGACGGGCGTTACGGCACCAACCCCTGTTGCATCGGCATCCCGCTCCGGGGACGTGAACCCTTCATCCTCGACTTCGCCACCAGCCGCGTGGCGCAGGGCAAGATGCGGGTGGCCCACAACCAGGGCCAGCAGGTAGCACCCGGCATGCTGATCGACGAGTTCGGCCGCCCCACCACCAACCCCGGCGTCGTCGTGGTGCCGCAAAGCAACGGCCTGTTCGGCGCGCTGATGGCGTTTGGTGAACACAAGGGTTACGGCATGGCGGTGGCCTGCGAGCTGCTGGGCGGCGCGCTGACCGGCAGCGGCACCGCGCACAAACCGGCCGACCCGGCGATCCGCGCCGTCGTCAACGGCATGCTGACCATCCTGATCGATCCGGCCAAACTCGGCACCCAGGCCAGCTTCGAGCAGGAGGCCTTGGCCTTTGCGGACTGGCTCCAGGCCGCGCCGGCCGCACCCGGCACCGACGCGGTGCTCATTGCCGGTGACCCGGAACGCGCCAAACGCCTGCAACGCCAGCACAGCGGCATAGAGGTCGACAGCGAGACCTGGCGGGAAATTGTGGCCGCCGGCCGCAAGGTCGGGGTGTCGCTGCCGGACTGACAGGCTGCCGCTTTCATCACTATGAAATTGATAGCTGCTCACGCTTGTCAATACTGAGCTGGAAGCCAAATTGACCATCAATTCCGCGCTTGAACCAGCCTTGCTGAACAACGCTGGTCTGACCGCCATCGCCAGCCGCGGCGTCACCGTCCCGTCCTATGTCCGCAGCGGCGCGCCCGGCGTGGTGCACCTGGGGCTGGGCGCCTTCCACCGCGCCCACCAGGCGCTGGTGTTCGACCGGCTGCTGCAGCGCGGCGACACGCGCTGGGGCGTGTTCGGCGTGGCCATGCGCAACAGCGCGCTGGCCGACAGCCTGCGGGCGCAAGACGGCCTCTACGCGGTGCAGGTGGCCAGCAGCGCCGGCTGCCAGTGGCAGGTCGGCGGCGCGATCTGGCAAACCGCCGTCGCCGCACGCGAGCCGGCGCAGGTCATCGCCGCGATCGCCGCGCCGGCCACCCGCTGGCTCACGTTGACCGTCACCGAAAAAGGCTACGTCCCCGAACTGGGCCGCTTGATCGCGTCGGGCCTGGCGGCGCGGCAGGCGGCTGGCCTGCCCGGCCTGACCATCGCGTCCTGCGACAACCTGGTGGGCAACGGCCGGCAATTGCAGGCCCTGTGTGTGGCGGCCGCGCGGCAGCTGAGCCCTGCGCTGGCGCACTGGGTAGCCGGCAAATGCGCCTTTCCCAACAGCATGGTGGACCGCATCGTGCCTGCTGCCACGCCGCAGCGCCTGGCCGCGGCGCGCGAAGCCCTGGGCGTGGCCGACGAAGCCGCGCTGGGGACCGAGGCGTTCTGGGAATGGGTGATCGAGCGGCGTTTTGTCGAGGCGGGTGACGCCGGTGTGCTGGCGGCCGCGGGCGTGACCGTGGTCGACGATGTGGCACCGTTCGAGGACGCCAAGCTGCGCCTGCTCAACGGCAGCCACACCGTCATGGCTTGTCTGGGCGCGGTCGCCGGCTGGCCGGTGATTGGCGAATGCATCACCCAGCCGGCCGTACGCAGCTTCATCCATGGCCTGATGACGCAGGAGGTCGGCCCGCAACTGGCGCGCCCGGACTGGCCGGCTTACCGCGACGCCCTGCTGGCGCGTTTTGCCAACCCGGCGCTGCAGCACAGCGTGCACCAGATCGCCACCGATTCCTCGCAGAAAATCCCGCAGCGCTGGCCGCCCTCGGTGCTGGGCGCGCTGCGCGCCGGCCTGCCGGTAGACCGCCTGGCCTTTGCCGCCGCGGCCTGGATGCGCTATCTGCGCGGCAGCGACGAGTCGGGCCGGGCCTATGCCATGAACGATCCGATGGCCAGCCAGCTGCAGGCGCTGGCCCTGGCGCATGCCGGTGATGCCGCCGCCAGTGTGCAGGCGCTGGGCAGCTTGCCGGCGATCTGGGGGGAGGTCTTGCCCAGGGATCAGCGCTGGCTGGCGCTCGTCACCCGCAGCCTGGATGCCATCGACGGTCTGGGGGTACTGGCGGCGCTGGAGCGCTTGCAGGCCGGGCCGGACGGTGAGTCCGGACCTGTCCCGGATTCATGAAGCAAATCAGCCTGCAGCGCACGGCTGGCAAGCGTCAGCAGCTCCTGTTTTTATATCATTCCGGCGCCGCGCCGGTCAGCCCAGCAACATGCCCAGGCTGGCGTCCAGATGTTCGGACGGCAGGCGCTTGAAGCCCGAGCGTGAAAATCGCTGCAGCCGGCCCATCATGAAAGCCACGATGACCGAGGCCTGGACCTGGGCCTGCACCGTCGGCATGGCCGCGCCCTCGGAGGCCGCGCCTTCGCGCAGACTTTGCTTGAGGCTGGCTTCGAGCTTGTCGAAAAACTGGTTCATGCGTTCCTGCAGGCGATCGTTTTCAAACACCAGGGCGTCGCCGGCCATGACACGCGTCATGCCGGGATTTTTCTCGGCGAACTGCAGCAGCATCATGACCAGCTTGCGGGTGCGCACCGCCGGGTCGGTTTCGCGTTCGGTGATCTGGTTGACCAGGGTGAAGACGGTCTGCTCGATGAACTCGATCAGCCCCTCGAACATCTGCGCCTTGCTGGCGAAGTGCCGGTACAAGGCTGCCTCGCTGACATCCAGCCGCGAAGCCAGTGCCGAGGTGGTGATGCGCTCCGCGCCGGGTTGCTCGAGCATGGTTGCCAGCGCCTGCAGGATCTGCACGCGGAGCTCGCCCGGCTAGGTCCGCTAGCGCGGCGCAGCGGCTGCGGGGAGCTCAGGGCTTACTTCAGACTCGAACTCGGACATAGGCGGCGTTGTAAGAGATGTTTCAAAAGCTAAAGACTGACTGGATTCTCTCACAGCTTATAAGGGCATCCTGAGCGCCGGCCAGAGGGGTGCGCCGGAGCGAAAAAGCCGGCCGCCGGGGGCAGTTTCAGCCCGTCAGCGGCATCACCAGCCGCACGCGCAGGCCGCCCTGCGCGCCGGCCGGCGCCAGCGCGAGTTGCGCGCCGTGCAGGCGCGCAATCTCGTCGGCAATCGCCAGACCCAGGCCGTTGCCCTCGCCGGCAGTCCCGGGCACGCGGTAAAAGCGTTCCAGCGCGCGCGCGTATTCGGCCACGGGGATGCCGGGTCCGTCGTCTTCCACCTCCAGAACCACCTGCGCCCGGCCGGTCACCGGGTCGTCCCGCTGGCCGCAACGCAAGGTCACGGTGCCGCCGGCCGGGGTGTACTTGACAGCGTTGTCCACCAGGTTGCTCACCAGTTCGCGCAACATCCATTCATGGCCGGCCACCTGGGCAAAGCCGGCGTCCAGCCCGAGGTCGATGTTTTTGGCGCTGGCGGCGTCCAGGTGCAGGGCCAGCACCGCTTCGCACAAATCCTTGAGGTCCACCCGCTGCCGCGGCTGGTTCGCCATGCTGGACGCATCGGCGCGCGACAGCGCCAGCAGCTGGTTGGCCAGCTGCGAGGTGCGCCGGGTGGCGCTGCGCAAGGCGGTGATTTTTCCGGCCGACAGCGTCAGTTGCCCGCCGGCGGCCGGTGCGCCCGCCGCCTGGGCCCAGGCTTCGACCTGGGCCTGCAGCCCGGCCAGCGGGGTGCGCAGCTGGTGCGCGGCATCGGCCACAAAGCGGCGCTGGCCCTCGGCCTGGTCGTTGACCAGCGCAAACAGCCGGTTCAGCGAGGCCACCAGCGGCTGGACCTCGGCTGGCGTGCTGGCGGGATCGATGGCGCTGAGGTCGCGCGGTGAGCGGCGCTCGACCGCATCCTTCAGGTCCAGCAGCGGCCGCAGCGCGCGGGTGACCGCCCAGTTGACCGCAATGCCGGCCGCCAGCACCAGCACCAGGTTGGGCAACAAGACCTTGAACATCACCGAACGCACCCACTGCTGGCGCGCATCGGAGCCGTCGGCCAGTTGCAGGATCAGCTCGCCGGCGCCGGTCCGGGCGCGCTGCACCGCGATGCGGTAGGTCACGCCGTTTTCCTCCATGCTGTGCAGTTCGGGCTCGCGGGTGGCCGGCACCACCACGCTGATCCAGCTCTCGCCGGCCAGGAAATTGCCGGCTTCGTCCGAGATCCGGTAGCCGGCAAAGCCGCTGTGCGCCTTGATGAATTCTTCCAGCGGCGGCGCCAGCAGCATCACCGGCGCGCCGCCCGGCGCGCCGGGTGCCAGCACCGAATCGGCCAGCAGCGGGATCAGCCGGGTGAGCTGCTGGTCCTGTTGCAGGGCGGCATTGCCGGCGGCCTGGTAATCGAAGTAAACACTGACCAGCGCAAACAGGCTCAGCGGCAGCAGCAGCAGCAGCAGCAACCGGCGCTGCAGGCCGGACGTCATGGCTGAGGGCAGGCGCGCGGGGAGAGCGGCTGGACGGTCAACGGAGGCGCCGGGGGGCGGGCTCATGGCGGCGCTCGAGAGGGCGTGTTGCGGCTCAGCCGCCGGCGGGCGCCGCATCCACCAGCTCCAGCCGGTAGCCGAAGCCGCGGATGGAACGCAGGGCCACGCCGTGCGGCTCGAGTTTGCCGCGCAGGCGCGAGATATAGACCTCGATGGCGTTGGGCGTGATTTCCTTGTCCCAGCCGGTCAGCGCGGCCAGCAGTTTTTCCTTGCTGGCGGGCTTGGGGGCATGGATCAGCAGGTATTCCATCACCGTCCATTCGCGCGGGCCGAGCTCGATCAACTGGCCGTTGGCGCGCGCCTGGCGGTTCGCGGAATCGAGCTCCAGGCTGCCGAAACTCAGGATGGCGCTGGTCGCGGCCTGGGAACGGCGCAACAGCGCACGCAAGCGGGCCAGCAGTTCGGGCAGCTCGAAAGGCTTGACCATGTAGTCGTCGGCGCCCAGATCCAGCCCCTGCACCCTGTCCTCCAGCGCGTCGCGCGCAGTCAGGATCAGCACCGGCATCGCCAGGCCGCGGCCGCGCAGGCGCCGCGTGAGTTCGAGGCCATCGGTGCGCGGCAGGCCGATGTCGATGATGGCGGCATCAAAACTCTCGGCCAGCAGGACCTCCTCCGCACGCTCGGCGCTGCCGACCCAGTCCACCGCATAACCGGCGTCGCTGAGCCCCAGCTTGATGCCGCTGGCCAGCATGACATCGTCTTCAACGAGGAGCAATCTCATAAGGCCTCGATCAAGGTTGGAAAACGCGTTCAGGAAGCGTAGCGAGCGGCTGTCAGGCTAGGCGCACGGAGCGCAGCAACCGGAATGTGCTTGACGCACATGAGGATTGCGAGCACCGCGCAACGACGCATGGCAGACGCGCAGTAGCTTCATGGGCGCGTTTTCAATGACTCCGGATCATCGTGCCGTACGCCTGATCCGTCAGGATTTCCAGCAGCATGGCATGCGGCACGCGGCCGTCGATGATGTGCACCGAATTCACGCCGCTTTTGGCCGCGTCCAGCGCGCCTTCGATCTTGGGCAGCATGCCGCCGGAGATCGTGCCGTCGGCAAACAGCTCGTCGATCTCGCGCGCACTCAGGTCGGTCAGCAACTCGCCGGCCTTGTTCAGCACGCCCGGCGTGTTGGTCAGCAGCACCAGCTTTTCGGCCTTGAGCACGATGGCGAGCTTGCCGGCGACGACGTCGGCATTGATGTTGTAACTCTCGTTGTGTTCGCCAAAGCCGATCGGGCTGATCACCGGGATGAAGGCGTCGTCCTGCAGCGCCTTGACCACGCTGGGGTCGATGCTCACGATGTCCCCGACATAACCGATGTCGTGTTCCTTGGTCGGATCGTCCTTGTCGACCATCTTGAGCTTTTGCGCGCGGATCAGGCCGCCGTCGCGGCCGGTCAGGCCGACCGCCTTGCCGCCGGCCTGGTTGATCAGGCCCACGATGTCCTGCTGCACCTGGCCGGCCAGCACCCACTCGACGACCTCCATGGTTTCCTCGTCGGTGACCCGCATGCCCTGGATGAAATGGCCCTTCTTGCCGAGCCGGTTCAGCGCGGTCTCGATCTGCGGCCCGCCGCCATGCACCACCACCGGGTTCATGCCGACCAGCTTGAGCAGCACCACATCCTCGGCAAAATCCGCCTGCAGCGCCGGGTCGGTCATGGCGTTGCCGCCGTACTTGATGACCAGGGTCTTGCCGTGGAACTTGCGGATGTAGGGCAGCGCCTGTGCCAGGATTTCGGCCTTGTCGCGCGGGCCGACGTGGGAGAGGTCGGGGTCGGTGGGGGGAGGAGTTTGGGTCATGGGAGGAAAAAGTTGAGGATTCGCGCGGTCACCGGGAATTGTGCCGCAAACCGGCCCCGGACAGACGCGCCCATGCCCGCCGGCTCCCAGGCCCAACCTAGCCGGCTTCTGCCCTGCGCAGAAAATCCCCGGCAGCCAGCGCCAGTGCCGCCTGCAGGCTTAACGGCGGTGTCCATCCCAGAAGGTCACGGGTCTTGCCGATATCCACCTGCAGGGAGCCGCAGAGCCGCTGCGCAAAGTCCTGTTTGCCGAGCAGGCGGGCGGCCAGGCCCAGCACTGGCACCGGCACCGGCAGCAGGCGAGCCGGCTTGCCCAAGGCCTGGGCCGTGCGGCGCAACAGCACCGTGGTGGAAACATCCTCGCCGTCGCTGGCCAGAAAAACCTGGTTGGCCGCGCCCGGATGGTCCAGGCAGGTCAGGAGGAGGTCCACCAGGTTGTCCACGGCAAGCAGGCTGCGCCGGTTGTCAATCGCGCCCAGCGGCAGCGGCACACCCCGGTACAGCCAGCGCATCATTGCCAGGAAATTCGCGCCGACACCCGGGCCATACACAAGCACGGGCCGGATGATGGTGACCTCCAGCCCGGTGGCTTTTGCGATGTCCTGCAGGCCCAGCTCGGCCTCATGTTTGGAAACGCCGTAAGCATCCTGGGGCGCCGGGACGTCGTCCGCGGTGTAAGGCCGTCCCGGTGCCGTGCCCTCGCCGTTCACCTTGACCGAACTGACAAACACCAGGCGGCGCACCCCGGCCAGCGCCGCCTGGCGGGCCAGGTTCAGGGTCCCGGCGACATTGACGCGCCGGAATTCCGCCAGCGGGTCTGCCACGGTGTCCTGCATGACATGGACACGCGCAGCCAGGTGAACCACGCTGTCCACACCCGCAAGGGCCGCGCGCCAGTCGGTCGCGGCATCAAGCTCGCCCACCGTGACAGCCTCCAGCCCCGCCGCGAATGCCGGCGCTGGCGCTGCTGTGCGCACGGCAGCCCGCGGGTCCCGCCCGGAGGCCGCCAGCGTGGCCGTCAGGCGCCGCCCGAGAAACCCCGACGCCCCGGTCACCAGGACGCGCCCGCTCATGGCGCGCACATCTCGCGGTAAACAGCGAGGGTCTGCTGCGCCACCCTGGCTTCGGAAAATTCGGACTCAACCATCTGCCGTCCGGTTTCACCCATCCGCAGCCGCAGCGCCGGATCGTCCACCAGTTGCTCGATGGCCTCTGCCAGGCTCGCCGCGTCACGCAGGGGCACGAGCAGCCCGTTTTCACCGTGGCGAACGATCTCGCGGCAGCCGGGCGCATCGGTGGCCACCAGCGGCCGCGCACAGGCGGCTGCCTCCAGCAGCACCTTGGGCAGCCCCTCGCGGTAGGACGGCAGGCAGACAATGTGGGCCTGGGCCAGCGCCTCGGGCATGTTGTCGCAGCGGCCCCAGCACTCGACCACACCGCTGTCGTGCCAAGCCCTGAGCTGGTCATCTGGTATGGACGCGGGGTTGTCGGCATCGCCATCCCCCACCAGGACAAACCGCGCCGCAACGCCGCGTGCGCGCAGCATGCCGGCGGCAGCGACAAACTCGCCAACACCCTTGTCCCAGAGCATGCGGGACGCCAGCATCACCAGCGGGATGCCGACGGGTTCGCGGGTGGGCCGGAAGCGCCCGATATCGACCCCGGACCCGCGGATCAGCCTGACCCGCGAAGCCGTCACAAGTCCGCCCGACACCAGCATCGCCATGTCGTCCGGGTTTTGCAGGATCAGGACATTTCGGCCGGCGTTGAGCAATACCCGGAACACCCGCGACACGGCTGCGCGCAGCACCGTCGCGAGGCGGCTGCCTGAGGTAAAAAGAAAACCCATCCCGGCCAGCGCGTTCACCACGGCAGGCCGCCGCACGAGCAAGGCCGCCAACGAACCGTACAACACAGGCTTGAGCGCCACATGGTGAACGATGTCCGGACGTTCGCGCCGGTACAGCTGCACAATCTCGACGATGGCCGCGATCTCGCGCAAGGGATTGCGGCTGCGGCGGCGCAAGCCGATCGGTACGACCCTGAAGCCCTCGGCGCTGATCTCGGCGCCGCGCTGCGCGACACGGGTAGCCACCACGATGTCATAGCCGGCCGCCTGCGCGGCGCGGGCCGGCGGCAGGCGGTGCGAACAAAAATACCAGTCTTCGGTGACGAGAAACAGGAGCTTTTTACGCGCCCCCCCCGCCGGAAAATTGCTGCCGGTGCCGGTCATCAGAGGCGCAGGTCGGCCTCATCGGCCGCGAGCACATACTTGAGGTCGTACAGGACATGGACCGGCTTGCCCAGCGCCCGGATGCCCTCGGCACCGAGGGCGCGGAATTCGTTGTGGGCCACCGCGAGGATGACGCCATCGTAGGTGCCGGCTTCCGGTGAACGGATCGGCGTGATGCCGTATTCGTGAACCGACTCTTCGGCCGAAACCCAGGGATCGTAGACATCGACCTTGCAGTTGTATTCCCGGAGTTCCGCAACAATGTCCACTATGCGGGTGTTCCTGAGATCCGGACAGTTTTCCTTGAACGCAAGACCCATGACAAGCACCCTGGCGCCGTCGACATGGATGCGCTTTCTGGTCATGGCCTTCACCAGCTGGGCCACCGCATAACCGCCCATGCTGTCGTTGAGGCGGCGGCCCGCCAGGATGATCTCGGGATGGTAGCCCAGGGCCTGCGCCTTGTGCGTGAGGTAGTAAGGATCGACGCCGATGCAATGCCCACCCACCAGACCGGGCCGGAACGGCAGGAAATTCCACTTGGTGCCGGCCGCCTTGAGCACGGCCTCGGTATCGATGCCCATCTTGTTGAAGATGATCGCCAGCTCATTGATCAGCGCGATGTTGAGGTCGCGCTGCGTGTTTTCGATGACCTTGGCCGCTTCGGCGACCTTGATGCTGGAGGCCTTGTGGGTGCCGGCAACAATGATCTCGCTGTACAACGCATCCACGATATCGGCAGTCTCGGGGGTGGAGCCCGAAGTGACCTTTCTGATGGTGGTGACCCGGTGTTCCTTGTCACCCGGGTTGATGCGCTCGGGGCTGTAGCCGGCGTAGAAATCGCGGTTGAACTTCAGGCCCGAAAATTTCTCCAGCACCGGCACACAATCTTCCTCGGTGGCACCGGGATATACAGTGGACTCGTAAATGACAATATCGCCGGCCTTGAGCACCTTGCCGATCGTTTCACTGGCCTTGATCAGCGGCGTCAGGTCGGGCCGCTTGTGTTCGTCAATCGGTGTCGGGACGGTCACGATGAAAACGTTGCACTTGCGCAGGTCTTCAGGGTTGGTCGAGAAAGTCAAAAACTTCGCGGCGCGCAACTCTTCGGGCTCGGTCTCCAGGGTGTGGTCGTTGCCGGACTGGAGTTCGGCGATACGTTTGACGTTGATGTCGAAGCCGACGACCGCCCGCTTTTTGCCGAACTCCACGGCCAGGGGCAATCCCACGTAGCCCAGGCCCACGATGGCGAGTTCAAGTTTGGAAAGATCATTCATAAATTGGCGGGATCAATGGGTTAAGGGCTTCAGATCGCGGACATACCAGTCCATGGCTTCTTTCATGCCGTCCGCGATGGTGTGCGTGGGTGCATAGCCCAGGCGCGAACGGGCTTTGTCGATGCTGGCCAGGGAATGCTGAACGTCGCCCGCCCTGAAGTCGCGGTATTGCGGCGCCTGCACCGCCAATCCGGGCAAGCGGGCCCGCAGTTCACCGGCGATCAAGGTGTGGAGGTCGTTGAGCGTCGTGCGTCCACCGACCGCAACGTTGTAAACCTGGTTCAACGCGTCCTCATTTTGCGTGGTCGCCGCCAGCAGGTTGGCCTGCACGGCATTGGCGACATAGCAGAAGTCGCGGCTTGTGGCACCGTCTCCGTTGATGAATACCGGCTCCCCCTTGTGCATGGCGGCGATCCACTTGGGGATCACGGCTGCGTAGGCGCCGTCAGGGTTCTGGTGGGGGCCGAAAATATTGAAGTAACGCAAGCCGATGGTGGGAAGGCCATAACACCGGGAAAAGACTTCTGCATACAGCTCATTGACCAGCTTGGTCACCGCATACGGCGAAAGGGGTTTCCCGATCCGCTCCTCGATCTTTGGCAACGCCGGGTGATCGCCATAAGTGGAGCTTGACGCGGCATACACAAAGCGCTGAATGCCGGCGTCACGCGCGGCCACAAGCATGTTGAGGAAGCCATCGATGTTTGCGCGGTTGGTCCTGATGGGATTTTCCAGCGAGCGGGGAACCGAGCCCAGCGCCGCCTGGTGCAGGACAAGATGGACCCCCTTGACCGCCTCATGGCAATCCTCCAGCAAGGAAATATCGCCCTCGATGAAACGGAAATTTGCCCAGCGGGCAGGGCCCACAGAGGCTTCAATCTGGCGGAGATTTTCACGCCGGCCCGTTGCAAAATTATCAAGACCCACAACCTGCTGGTCCAGCATCAGCAGTTCTTCAAGAAGATTGCATCCAACAAAACCGGCGACACCGGTCACCAGCCAGGTGCGCGGGTTCTGCCGGAGCCGGGTTCTAAGGTTGTCGTAATCGGTCATTTCAGATTCAGTTTTCACGCAATGCCGGCTTGCGACTCCAGCCAGGCCTGAAACATCAGGACGTTCCAGAGCTGGTATTGCCAGTTACGGCGACCCGACAGGTGCTCTTGCCACTTCTCGCGGATTTCCGCCGGGTTCAAGTATCCTTCTTTTTCAAGGCGCGTTTGATCCAGCAAGGCCTCCGCCCAGGCCCTCAACGGACCGCGCAACCAGGCGTCAATGGGCACACTGAAGCCCACCTTCGGCCGCTCGATCAGGGCGCGCGGCACATGCCGGTACAACACCTGCCGCAAAATCCACTTGCTCTGATCGTCATGCAGTTTCATGGACAGAGGCAGGCGCCAGGCCATCTCGACCACCCGGTGGTCCAGAAAAGGAACCCGAGTCTCCAACGACACCCCCATGGCAGCCCTGTCCACCTTGGTGAGAATGTCGTCCGGCAGATAAGTGAGCAGGTCCAGGGCCATCATCCGCTCGACCTGGCCCAGGCCTGCGAGGGCGGGAAGGTTCCCACGAAGCTGCGTGGGAGGCTCATGCCCTCCAACAACGATGGACGCAGGGTTCTGCCACTGCGATACCAGCCCCCGATAAAGATCGTCAACGGACTCGCTGGCCAGCACGCCGGCGCCTTTGTGAATCTTGTCCCCCGGCTGGGCAAAGCGCGCAGCGCCGGGCAGAAAAGGCGCGATGGCCCCTGCTATCCTGTTCCAGGTCTGGGGCGCCACGCTGGTCAGGGACGCCGCCAGCAGCCTGCGGGCGGGCGCAGGAATGGACGACAAACGCCGCCAGAGCTTCTGGGTCAACTGGTAACGGTTGTAGCCGCAAAACAACTCATCGCCCGCATCTCCGGACAGCGACACCGTGACATGCTCGCGCGCAAGTTGCGCCACAAGAAAAGTAGGTATTTGCGACGAGTCTGCGAAAGGTTCATCGTAAAGCGCGGGCAAACGCGGAATCACATCGAGCGCGCTTTCGGCAGTCACATAGAGCTCGGTGTGATCGGTCCCCAGGTGCTTCGCGACAGCCAGAGCGTGCTCGGCTTCGTTGTAGCCCGGCTCGTGAAAACCGATGGTGAAGGTTTTCACCGGCCGCGCCGACTGCGCCTGCATCAGCGCAACCACCGTTGAGGAATCAACGCCGCCGGACAGGAAGGCGCCGAGAGGAACATCGGCGACCATTTGCCGCCCTACGGCGTCCTTGAGCAGGGTTTCGAGCTCGTCCACAGCTTGCCCGGGCGTGCCGGCGAACGGGTTGGCCACTCCCTGTTCGACGATTTTGGCGGCAGACCAATAAGGCGTGATGACCGGTTCTCGCTGCTGCCGCGAAACCGTCAACAGGCTGCCGGGCGGCAACTTGGCAATGCCTTCGTAGATGGAATAAGGCGCGGGGATGTAGGCATGCCGCAGGAAGAGACTCAGCGCGCCACGGTCGATGGTGGCTTTGAACGCGGGATGCGCCCGGACTGCCTTCAACTCGGATCCAAACAGGAAGGTGCCGTTCTGCCACCCGTAATAAAGCGGCTTCTCCCCAAGCCGGTCGCGGCCCAGCGTCAAGGCGCCCGTCTGCTTGTCCCAGAGTGCAAAGGCGAACATGCCAATGGCCATTTCAACCGTTGCCTGAATGCCAAAGCAGTCGAACCCGGCCAGCAGGGTCTCGGTGTCTGAATGGCCCCGCCATGCGGGGATGCCCCCGCCCGACGCCTCGATACGCCGGCGGATATCCTGATGGTTGTAGATCTCGCCATTGAACACAATGACGAAGCGCCCGGCGGGGGAAACCATCGGCTGGCTTCCGGCCTCTGACAGGTCGACAATCGAAAGCCGCCGATGCGCAAATCCTATGCCGGCATCGGCGTCGTACCAGCAACCCGAGGCATCCGGGCCCCGATGAGCGATGGCCATCGCCATGTTTTGCAACAGGGCGTCGGCCGACTCATGCTGATTCTCGGAAAGAAAGCCTGCCAATCCACACATTGAATATTCACTCGCAAATGACTGACATGACGTTCCAGGCGGTTTGGCCGGACTGCAAAACCAGGGCCGGACTGAATTGAACTTGCAAGCGCCTTCAAATCAATCGAAGTGCACCCGGCTCAATTGGCGGCGTCTCCCTTGTCGATCCAGGGCGGCCTGATTTTAGCGAGCTGCAGGATGCCGGCCATGCCAATGCTCACAAATATCATCGCAAACGGAAAACGCATCCGGTACAAGGTTCCTACATTGGCAACGGTCAGCCCCAGCAACAACATGAGGCCAAAAGCAAAAGCCACAGGCACCACCAGCGCCACGTTCCACCGGCAGTAGCTGACCAGCCAATACAGCAAACCTATATAGGCGATGTAGCAGTAAAACATTTCGACCGCCGAAATATAGATCTCCACCGAACTTGAATTTCGTTTTTCTACGGCAAACCAGCTTGAGGGGAAAGGCGCAAAGAATGCAATCTGCAGGGCCCTGGGAACATACCGGATCAGGTCTTCGTTCTTGCAGAAATCGATTCCCTTGTCGATATTGCTTGCCGCGGTCGTGCCTCCCGAACTCGTAAAACCGGCCCGGGCCACCGCGATTTTCAGGAACGCGCGGTTCACCATATTCTCCAGAAATGCCCCATCCTTGAGCACCACCACGGGCCGGCACTCTTCAATGGCCTTGATCACCGCTGCCTCATTGGCCGCCGCATCGGCACTCTTCAGGAGACGCACGGTATCAGCGCTACGTACAGTGGCATTGGATTGCCAGACAAAGCTGGGAAGAGCTATCTTTACGGGAGCACTGTCGGATGGAAACACCCGCATTTGCACATCAACGTAGCTGATGCTCAAGAGAAAAACAGTGAATCCGAGTCCGACCAGAATGAAGACCGATTGCAGGTGGGATTTCAAAAGCCGGCCATACATGGCCGCCTGCGGTGCCACGCGGGAACGAAACAGCAACCACACCGCCTTGCCCACGTACCAGCACAACAGGACGGCAACAAGCCCCAAAAACGGGTACATGAAATAGGGCCGGAATACTGAAACAACAACCAACGCGACGGCGCTTGCGGCAAACAGCAAAAGAACACGTTTGAGGTTGCGGCCTTCATGGAGCAGACTCACCCAGCTCCACAGAACGACCAGCACGCCGGCGGTGCAAAAAACGTCCTTGTGTATCTGCCCATACTGCAAAAGCGCCGAGGGGAAAAAAACGTAGGGAAGCAACGCGATCAGGGCCTCGTTATCCTCCAGTTCCAGCATCTTCAGCAAGGAAAAGAGTGCCGCGCCACCCGTGGCAAACATTGCCGCACTCAGCGGCAGAATGGTCCAGGGTTTGGCTCCAAAAATGACGTAGAAAAATGAAGCAACGCCGGTAATTGCGTTGTCGCCATCCGGCCTCAGGCGAAACTCACCCCACCCACCTTGCACTATCCTCTGGGCCTGGGCAATCGCCTGCTCATGAAAACCCACCCAGTCCCGCCCCGCAAGAAGGCCGTCACCGGCATGAAGCTGGGGGAAAACATAGGGAAGAATCACCAGCTGGATGGCCAATCCAGACAGCATGGCATAGACAAAAATGCCGAGCCAGACCTTCAGCGTCATGGGCTGTGTAGACATGGGCGTGACTGGCAGGCTTGACACCGCTAACGCTTGGCGTAATCCGCCTTGAAGACTTCGGCGTACTCTTCAAGACAAACATGCCAGTCGCGCATCAGGTTGAGCCCGCGCTGGTTGAGCTTGAGATTGACCAGCTTCTCGCTGGCCGGACGCGGCGCGAAATACTGCTCCTTGAAGTAGTCCGAAGGCACCACGGTCACCTTGATCTTGTCGGACAACCCCATGAGCCGCACGAACTCCTGCGCAACCACGAACCGGCTCGCGGCGCCATTGCACACCTGGTTGTACAGGCCATATTGGCCGCTCTCGACAATGCCGCACAGCCCATTGGCGAAATCGACGGTATAGGTCGGCGTGCCGAGTTTGTCATCAACAACAAAAAGCTCCTGCGAGCCTGCGCAAATCTGTTTGTAGATCTTGTTGATGAACTTCTTGTCCTTGCCCGGCCCCCCGCCCATCATCCACCCGGCCCGCAAGACGTAGTGCTTCCTGACACTGTTGCGGACATACTGCTCCCCGTAGTACTTGGACTGCGCATAGACCGACAAGGGGTTGGGCGCATGAAAGTCGTTATACAGATCGCGTTCGCCACCAAAAATGCCGGCCGTGCTGATGTAAACGTAAGGCACATCGAGCTCATTGGCCACCAGCCCCAGGTTTTCAGCGCCCAGGGCATTGGTGAGCCACGAGTTCTCCTGCTCCTTTTCGCAAAACTCGAGGTCGGTCAATGCCGCCAGATTGATGATCAGGTCAGGCCCGAAATCAATAATGCTCTTGCGTATGGCACCGAGGTCCCGCACATCGCCGTACTCGAGCCAGCTCTCAATACAGTTGATATCGGTCGCCTTGATGGTTGCGCCGACGCGCTTGAGGCGCGCATACATTGCGTCGCCCAGCATGCCGCCGCAGCCGGCCACGTAAACACGGGTTCCATTCTCAATTTTCACTCGCCTCACCTTTTTTTCGTAATGTTAGCTTGCACAAGCTCGCGCTATTTGCCAAAGAGGGCCAGATAAGTCGGCACCTGTGACCGCACTGAATAACGTTCGTCAATGTATTCCCGCGCAGCCCGGCCCATGGCTTCCAGCTGGCCGGGATTATCGAGCAATGATGACAGTGCATTGACCCAAGATGCCTTGTCATTGTCCACGACAAAGCCAGTCTTGCCGTGCAATACGACCTCATGCCCTGAACCCGTTGACGACACCACGGGCGCCGCAGCGACGCCGGAGTACTGGATCGCCTTGAATCCAACCTTGCCCTGCTCCCACTCGCCCTGCGGTACCGGCATGATGCCAATGTCCATGCCTGCCAAATCCTCGATTTCGGACGCCAGCGTCCACTTGACGAAGCGGTAGTTTTTCAGCTCGGGGAACTGGGGGTCGACATCGCAAATGACCCTGAACTCGAAATCGTAGCGCGTCTGGAGTTCAGCAAGCGCTTCCCGAACCAGCTCAAGGTAGACCATGGTGGACTGCGTTCCCGTCCAGCCGATGACAGGGCGACGCATGGTGAGTGGGGGTTTTGCGATGGGTTTGTGATAGTCCAGATCTATCGTCGTCGGCAACAGCACCGCGTTGGCGTTGTATTGCTTCACCCAGTTGACAAGATAGTTGTTGCACACAGCCACCTTCGTGCTGTGCCGCGTGATGAAACGGATTTTCGAGGACCACTTTGCGAAGGCCACGATACGATTCACTTTGGACGTCTTGCTGATAAAGATCGCGTCATCAAAATCGAAGATCACCCTGCGGCCCAGAGCAAAAAGAATGGCTTCAACAAACGGCGGCCCCAGCGGCGTGGCTTCGCGGTGCACAAAAATATAGTCGTAAGCGAATACCCGGGGCAGGATCAACAGCCGCTGCAAAAAGCCCGAAACAACGCCCACCACCTTTTTGAACATGTGGCCCGGCTTGTACAAAATGCGCATGGTGTCCATATCCAGGAAGGGCCGCACATCAATATCAACCCCCTTTTCTCTCAGGACATCCAGATATTGCTCAAAACGGAATCGTTGCCCCGGGCTGATCCCAAGGGGATAAGGGCAGAGGATGAGGACTTTCGGGTTCGGGTTCATGAATTCACGGCTGCAGAACGGTCATTCCTGATCGAAAACACGTTTTCACCCAGGTACACAAAATCGCGGTCCAGCCGGGAAATCGTCTTGAGGAAATTGGCAGACGTCTGCTGCCCCGGGAACAGCCAGTCGTGCATCTCAATGATCAGCACAGGAAACTCGTTGACCCAGTCAGTATTGCCGGAGAAGAGTTCCGACTCAAAACCTTCAATGTCGATCTTGACGATGAACGGGGAATAGCCTTTCGAGCGCGGATGACGCGCCAGGATTTCGGGCACGGTGACCCCCTCGATACCGCCTTCACTACCTGGCGCTGCCACCGTGGTGGTGAATGCATTTTTCTCGACCTCCGGATCGGTCAAGGTCAGCCTGGAAGGCTGGCTCGCGATACCCGCCAGCAGGGCCTCAAATGCGTTGTCCTTCCCGAAGTTCTCGCGCAGCACCCTGAAGTTGTCCTCACTCGGCTCGACGGCCACGATTTTGGAAGCCGGCCAGATGTGACGGAAATAGACACCCGACAATCCTATGTTCGCGCCCAGATCCAGGATCAGCGGCGTACCTTCGGCGACATATTTTGCGTAGAGAGCCTCAAATTCCGGATACCGTTTGAGTGCCTTGAGGTTGTAATCTTCGTGAATGAATATCTGGTCGAACGTGAACCAGTCGGAAGTCGCCGAACGCAGAACGATGTCCGATTTGACGTCATTCAGGTTATTGGCAACCGTCAAGCGGTCCATGCCCTCGCGCGTCCCGTTCTTGCGGTAGCTGAATGTCTTGGGGAAGGCCCGCACTATTTTTGCGTTTATCGTGGACAGCAAAATGCCGTTCAGCAATTGAACAATTTTTCGGGGTGTCGGGATCCAGTTTTTTATCATCTATCGATACCAGTCGTCCAGCGGGTCGCCGGTTCAACCCTTTTGCTCGGGGGTGGCCTCATTCGTGATCCAGTCCGAAAACTGCGCGATATTCACAACCCCCGGTAACGGCTGAAGGCTGCTCCACTGGATTTCAGCCCTGCTCTTCCTTGACGAAGAAATGATCTTGGTGAACCGGTTCCAGCTGGCCCTGTCAAAGATGGAGAGAAACAACCCACCCCAATCGCGCATGGACAACAAACGCAGGTTGACCATGAAGTCGGCCATGCTCAAAACGCCCAGTTTTTTCTGCATGTACCACGCAAAAACCTGCCGCCGCACATACCCGCCACGATCAACTTCGATGCCTTTGAGCTTGTCACCCAGATTCTTCTTCAGAAGATTGAGCCACATGTGCATGCCGTTGGTCAGGTCGCTGCCCGGGAGCATGCCGGGAAATTCAGGATCAATGCCGAGGTACGCCAGTCCGCTCTTGTGCTTGCTGCTGTAGAAATAATGGCCGAAGGACTTGGGGGAGACACCCACAACAAGCAGTTTTTCGGGACTGAAGACCCATTTGTCTGCCGTCAGCAAAAGCGAGTTAAGCGCATAGTGATCGGGAAATGGGGGGTGGAACTGCGGGAGTTTATCGCGGCGTACCAGCGTGGTTTGCATGTTCAGCGGGATGCGAACCTGGAAGCGAAACATGTCGTGCACGATGGAAAACCGCTGATCAAGCGGCATGACACCCTCCTGGGTCAGGTCAGGCCCGAAATTGAAGTGCGCACGGCTGTAAAAGCCATGCTCATTCTGGCCAATCGAATTGGGCGCAACGTAGGAATAACCATTGTGCAGAACGCAATCGGGCTGCCCGTATTTTTCGATGATCTGGGCCATCCTGACGAAATAGCCCGGAAGCAGAAGGTCATCGTCCCCCATCATCATGATGTAGTCGCCCGACGCCGAAAAAAGTGCGTTGTTCCAGTTGTCGGTGACAGAGATCGGCTGTTCGAGCCGCAGAATCTTCACGCGCGGGTCAGTTGCATACTGCGCAATGATCTCAGGCGTTTTGTCGGTATTCGCATTGTCTGAAATGATCAGTTCCAGGTCGTCGTAACCTTGCCCAAGAATTGAATGAATGCAGTTCTCAAGATAGGGCCCACCATTGCGGGTAGGGAGCAATACTGAAAATTTCATTTTTACTTCAACTCTTTCAAACTTGTCGAATCGGCGCTTAGCCGGATCCACTTTCCTGTTTCAAGATCAAACCGCTTGACCGGCCTGGCCGGAACCCCTGCCACGACCGTGTAAGCCGGAACCGGGCGCGTCACAACGCTGTTGGCTCCGACCACCGAGCGCTCGCCCAGTGAAACATTGCCGGCTATAAAAGCGCCATAGCCCACCCACGCACCCTGGCCGATGCTTATCCGGCCCGGCAAGAGCGGCTGGTCGAGCACGCCCAAGGCCGGATTGCTGTAATCATGGTGGGAATCAGCGATATAGACATTGTCTCCGATTGTTACATCGTGCCCGATCTCAAGATGGTTGACACAGGACAGCGTACAGCCGAAGCCTATGCTCACATTATCGCCAATGCTGATCAGCGGCTTGAATGATTGGGTTCCGTAAGCCTTGAGCGCCAGAAGGCGGGTATTTCTGCTGATTCGCGAGCGGTTCCCCAGGCTCACGCAGTCCAGGCCTACAGATTGGATGAACGGACTGACAAATGTTGCCGTGCCCATGCTCCGGAACAACAAGCGGTAAATCCACCCGTAGGGAATCGCCAGCAGCGACTCAAAGCGCACCCTCTCGAACAGCAGGCGAATGATGGAAGTCATCGGCGGGTCAATCGTTTCAGCAGGTTGACAAAGTCGGCCCGGAGGGCGTTGGACAACAGGAGCCAGGCAATGCCAACATACAGCGCAACGCCCAAACCAAATACCGCGGCGGTTTGTATACCGGGCTGCACAGCCAAAGTCAGGATTTTCGCACTTCCGAACGCCACGCCGCCGGCGAAAAGGAAAGGCAGCAAATTGGCCCGCAACCACACGCCAAATCCCTGATGCAGTACCTTCGCCTGGACCAGTGGCAGCAGCGTAAAGATGTAATAGGCATTCAGGACCGCATACGCTGCAGCGGCGCCGCTGATGCCGTACTGGTTCACCAGCCAGTAAAGCCCCGGCAGATACAGTACCAGCGCCACCAGATTGACCTTGAGGGGCAGATGGGGCTGGCCGCAGGCAACAGCCGCCATGTAGGCATTGGAGGCCACTGCGTTAAAGAAGAACCCGGCAGCCAGCCAGGCCATCGTCAACGCAGCCTCGTCAGCGACCCGCGCATTGATCCACAGGTGAAGGATCTCATGCCCAAAAAAAATCAGTGCGAAGCAGGGGAGTGCCACTGCCAGGCCCATCAACTGGCTGGCTTTCCCGTAACGCGACAGCAGATCCGCATGCTGGCCACTGCTGAACGAATGGGAAAATGCGGGAAAGGAAGCGCTGTTGATCGCACTCTGGACAAGCGAGATGACGATGGACGCGTTGTACGCGATCGAGTAGTAGCCCAAGGCCTCGAGACTCAGGAGTTTGGTGACGGCCAAACGATCGGCCTGGCTCAGCACCAGTGCCGTCAGTGCGATGAGATTCATGGCCACGGAATACTTCCAGATATCCCGAAACGAAGCCAGCGAAAAGCGCGGCCAGATCCCCAGGGTTGGCAGCAGGCGGTACGTGATGGCGGCGTACACCACCAGCTCCACGGCAGAACTGATGGCAAACCAGACAAGAAATGCCACAAGATCAGGCACAAAAAAGAGCACCACCACCCCGCCCACCAACCGCAGCGTGTGCACCCCCGCCTTGACCAGGTTCAGCACGTCCATGCGCTGCAACCCGCTGATAACGCCCGTGTAAAAGGCGACCGGCCAACGCAGGCCCAGATACACGGCAATGATCTGTATGCCCAGCGTGACGGTCGCCGGATCCAGCTTTGTACGGCTCAACCAGAAGGCCGCTACCTTCCCCGAGCTCAGCCACAGCAGGGCAGCGATCAGAAGCGCAATGCTCCAGTAAACGGTGGACGCCGTATTCACGGCATTGGCGCTTGCGCTACGCTGGTGGCTGTGATCGGACGACACGACCTTGGTCACGGTAGCTGAAATACCGAGATCGAGAGAGCCCAGCAACACCTGGAGTATCGTGATCAGGCCCACAAAACCGAAGGCTTCGACGCCGAGAAAATGTACCTGTATCGGCGTGACGGCAAGCGTGAGTATCCCGAGCCAGGCGCTCCCCAGGAAATTGAAGATGATGTTGGACTTGAGCTTGGCCACGGTTTGTCAATGCGTCGTCACACGCGCAGCTGGCCTGCCTGCTCTCTCCACCAGTTGATCGTATCGTCGAGTCCACTGTCGAGATCAAATCGCCGCGTCCAGCCGGTCGAAAGAAGGCGCGTGATGTCCGGCACGAGCAGCTCGGGCTCGCCACTCGACCCGGGCGGAGGCACCCGGAACTTGATGAGGTCGCGACCGTCGAGCTTGCTGGCTATCGTTTCAACAATATCGTGGAGCGTGGCTGATTCGCCGGACCCGATGTTCACCGGTCCTTCAAGCTTGCTGTCAAGAAGGGAAACAAATGCGGACGCGACGTCTTCCGCATGCGAATAGTCCCGGATCAAACCCGAATTGCCGCAAGTGGCCACCTCGCGTTTGAGCAGGGCGGTTATCACGGAAGCCACGAGGCGCTGGGGATTTTCCCCCGGCCCATAAAGCGAGAACACGCGGCCCCAGGCGCCGGACAAGCCCGCCTGTTTGCACCAGGAATCCAGCATCAGCTGCAGGGCATGTTTGTAGGTGCCGTAAAGCGTCGCGGGGACCAGGGGCGTGACACCCTCACGGCACACACCACCGAGGCTCCAGTCGTACTCGGCGCAGGTGCCGGCCACCACCAGGCGCTCGCCGCCGGCTTCCGTGAATTCCCTGATCAAGCCCAGACTACCTTGCGCCCAGCTCAAATTTTCTGGCGCCGTCCAGTACCGACCGTGTTTCGTGTACCAGGCCAGATGAAGCAAATGGGAGGGTTTGATCTCGCGCACAAGCGTCTTCGTCTGCGCGGCATCGAGCAGGCTGGCCTGATGCCATTGCACCGTCGAAGTACCCGGACGGGCTACCGACGAAACGGCATGAACTTCGTAACCTCGGGCATGCAGCTGCGCCAGACAGTATTGCCCGATAAATCCACTGCCGCCAGTGACAAGCACTCTCATCAGAATATCCGCAGCGCCGGAACCGCAACAACGAACTTTCCGCCCCATTCGCGGACGAATTCGTTGGACTTGACCACCTCGTCGGCAATGTTCCAGGGCAGGATCAGGACGTAGTCAGGGCGGCGCTCGCGCAATTCCTTTGGCGCCAATATCGGAATATGGCTGCCCGGCATGAACTTGTCCTGCTTGGACGTTGCCGCGTCACACACAAACGCCACCAAGTCAGGCTTGACGCCTGCATAGTTCATCAGCGTGTTGCCCTTGGCGGCGGCGCCGTAGGCCGCCACCGTCTTGCCCGCCTTGTCGGCTTCGACAAGAAATGCCAGCAGGTTGTTTTTTACCTTGTCCGCTTCGCGCTGGAAACGCTGGTAGGTCGCGAGATCCTGCAGGCCGCTGGCAACCTCTTCCGCAAGCACACGCGCCACGGCGGAACCATCGGTGCGCGAATCATCAGCATGGCAGCCATAGACGCGGAGACTACCGCCGTGGGTGGGGATTTGCTCAACATCGCACACCCTCAACCCGGCTTTTGCGAACACCGCCTTGACTGATTGCAGGGACAGGTAGGAATAGTGTTCGTGGTAGACCGTGTCGAACTGGTTCAGGCGCATGAGGCTCATCAGGTGGGGGAACTCCAGCGTGATGGTCCCGCCCGGCTTCAGCGCCGTCTTCATGCCCGCAGTGAAGTCGTTGATGTCGGGCACATGCGCGTAAACGTTGTTGCCGATGATCAGATCGGCCTGCTTCCCGGACTTCACGAGTTTCTCCGCAAAATCCTCGCCAAAAAATTCGCGGGCCACGGGAATACCGGCCGCCTCGGCCACAGCAGCGGTGCTGTCCGTCGGCTCCACGCCCAGGCACGGCACGCCATTGGCGACAAAGTTCTTGAGCAGGTAGCCGTCGTTCGAGGCCACCTCTATGACAAAACTGCCGGCGCCCAAGCCGAGCCGTGCGGTGATCATTTCCACATAGGAACGGGCGTGCGCGAGCCATGTGGTCGAGACCGAGGAGAAATAGGCGTAGTCCTTCGTGAACAGTTCGTCCGAACGGGAATAGTCCTCGGTTTGCACGAGCCAGCATTTATTGCAGACAAACAATTTGAGCGGGAAGTACTTTTCGGGGGCCTGGAGGTCGGCCGCACTCAGGTAGGCATTGGACGGCGGCGCGAAGCCCAGGTCCAGAAACACGTGCTCCAGCGGAGCGCTGCAGTGGCGGCAATTCATACGGCAATACCCTGAAAATTTTTATGGAGAAGTGGATGATTTCTATCGCGCTCGGACACGTCACCCGCAGGCAAGGGCCATGGCACGTTCAATGCGGGATCGTTAAAACGCACGCCGCCTTCGACCGAAGGCGTGTAGTTTGCAGTGTGCAGGTAGAGCAATTCCGAGTCGGGCTCGAGCGCCTGGAAACCGTGCGCGCAGCCTTCAGGAATGACAAGCATCAGCGCATTGGCGGGCGACAGCTCCTGGGCATGCCACTGCAAGAAGGTCGGTGAACCCTGTCGGAGGTCCAATGCGACATCCCAGACGCGGCCCTTCAGGCAACGCACCATCTTCATTTCGGCATGCGGTGCTTGCTGGTAATGCAGTCCCCGTATCGCGCCTACTGCGGCCGTGCGCGAGTGGTTGATCTGCTTTATCCGGCGCCCACCGACGGCCTCGGCCAGCTCGCTTTCACAAAACAACCTGACAAAGGCGCCCCGGTTGTCCTGAAAAGCCTTGGTTTCCGCGACAAAAACACCTGCGAGGGGAGTGGGAAGGAGTTTCACGCCGCTCCCGTCCAGCCGAGATTTTTCGCCGCCGCCGCCGCGACATAAGCGGCCAGTTGCTGCCGGCTGATCACTTCGCCTGTTTCCTGGTGGGCACGGTACCAGGCGGCTGTTTGCTGGAGACCCTCGTCCAGGCCCCAGACGGGTGTCCATGGCAACAAGGTGCGCGATTTGGTGCTGTCCAGTTGAAGCAGCCCGGCTTCGTGCGGTTGCGGCGCCGTCGCGAGGTGCCAGCGCAGCTCACCCCAGCTTTGTGTGAGTTTGGAGAGAACCGCCGAGACCGGTTGATTGCCTGATTCGTCAGGCCCAAAATTCCACGCTTCTGCGAAACCCGCCCGACGTTCGAGCAGGCGTTGCCCGAGCAGCAAATAACCGGACAATGACTCAAGAACATGCTGCCAGGGCCGGGTGGCATGCGGTGAGCGGATCTCGACCGATTCGCCACGCGCGCTGGCGCGCACCAGGTCCGGAATCAGGCGGTCTTCCGACCAGTCACCGCCACCAATCACATTGCCCGCGCGCGCAGTTGCCAGTTGAAGGGAATCTTGCGAACCGAAATAGGATTTCCGGTAGCTGGCGGCGACGAGTTCGGCCCCCGCCTTCGACGCCGAATACGGATCGTGGCCCCCCAGCCGGTCGTTTTCCCGGTAGCCCCAAAGCCATTCCTGGTTTTCATAACACTTGTCGGTGGTCACTGCGACGACAGCCTTGACACTGCCCGTATGGCGGCATGCCTCCAGCAAATGGGCCGTGCCCTGAACATTGGTTGCCCAGGTGGTCAGGGGATCGGCATAGGAGCGGCGCACCAGCGGCTGGGCGGCCAGATGAAAGACCACCTCGGGCTGCACCTGGCTCACCAGTTTCTGGACGGCCGCGTAGTCCCGGATGTCGAAGCGATGCTCTTCGATGCCCAGTTTGAGCAGTTCCCAGTGGTTCGGTTGCGTGTTCGGCGGCAAGGCCAGACCAACCACTTCTGCGCCCAGTTGCTGAAGCCACAACGCCAGCCAGCTGCCCTTGAAACCGGTATGACCGGTCAACAGCACCTTGCGCCCCTTGAACACATCGCCAAAGGCTGTCATGCCCGGCACCCCCTACAGGCAGGGCTCGGCAGTCCGGTCGTCAGTCGCGTCAGATTTTCGGGAAGCACATGCATCTGCTTGATTGCCTTTAAAGTCATTTCAGCGCCACTGATTGCCAGAGATGGAGATAGTCCTGTGCCATTTTTTCCAGGCTGAAGTTGTCCTCAATCCGTTGGCGCGCGTCGATGCGGCGTTTCGCGTCATTTTCGCCCCCAAAACCGTCCCTGGCTTCTTCGATGGCGCGTGCCAGCAAAACGGGATTTTTCGGCGGAACGACCCATCCGGTATCTCCCACAATCACCGCAGCGTCGCCGACGTTCGTCACGACGCAAGGCGTTCCACACGCCATCGCCTCTGCAACCACATTGGGGAAAGCCTCACTTGCGCTTGGCAAGAGATGGAAATCCAGGGCATTCATGACCGACGGTATGTCACTGCGGGGGCCCGCAAGCACAACGGAACTCTCGAGATTGTACTGAGCGAGCAGGCCCATCAAACCCGCATTGCGGGTGCTCAGGCCGCCACCCACCAGCACGCAACGGACCGCTCCGCTACTGCCAGCCACGGCAGACAAGGCTTGCAAAAGATTGGGGTGATCCTTGTAGGGATCCCACCGTGCGACGCAGCCAAACAGCAGCTCGTTGGGCGCAATGCCCCATTCTTTACGGAGTTGCTCGCGCTTCGCGGTATCCGGCGCGTAGGCCCTCAAATCGAAGCCATTCGGAATGACATAGAATTTGGTCGGGTCGTAACCCATTTTTTTATGCTCCTTCGCAGCTTCCACCGAACAGGTGGCAATGGCCACGGGCAGGAAGCCGGACAGCCGGGCGCAGAGCCAGGCCACGATCAGGGTGAAACGGCTGTTCAAGGCAGGACTCAGGTTGGCCGTCCGTATGCCCCAGACAATGCGCCGGCACCCCGCCAGCCTGGCAGCCAGGCCCCCGATCAAATCAGCGTGGTAAAGCCAGGTCTGCACCACATCGGGCGAGAGACTGGCAATAAGGCGAACCAGACGCACAAACTCGAAGAAGCTGGCCAGCTGAAAAAATCGCTTGAACTGGAAGCAATGGGGAGCAATCCCGCTTGCCCGAAGCGTTGCGCCGTAAAAACCGTCGCCTTTGAGCGATATGACCGAATACTCCACGCCTTCCACTCTGGCCGCAACCAGACGGCACAGCACCGCCTCGGCGCCGCCTTGATCCAGAGAGGTGATGATGTGCAGTATTTTCAATTGACTACTGAAAAACAGCCTGCGGAGAGGCCTGATTTACCGCCATTTGCGGGAATGTGGATGAGGCAATTTCGACCTTGTCCGTCAAGCGGCTACAGCAGCAAGCCGACGTCCAATGTCTACTTATAGACTTATAGCAAACGGCTGAACTGCCCCTGGCTGCCTTCAAGCTCGGCCCATGTGCCTGACTCGACGATCTGACCCTTGTCCAGCACATAGATGTAGTCAGCCATGCGTACCGAAGACAGGCGGTGCGAGATGACGATCATGGTCACTTTCCCCTTGAGTAATTCTAGTGCCCGCGTCACAGCAGCATCGGTTTCGGCGTCCAGCGCACTGGCAGCCTCGTCGAGCACCAGCAAGCCGGGATTGCCAAGCAAGGCCCTGGCCAGTCCCAGGCGCTGTCGCTCGCCGCCGGACAATCGCCCTCCCCTGTCGCCGACCATGGTGTCCAGCCCGTGCGGCAACTGTGAAATAAAACCATCCGCCGCAGCCAGGGAAGCGGCAGCCATGACAGCCTCGTCGGAATGATGCGGCTGACTCCACAGAATATTGCCGCGGATGGTGCTGTTGTACAGCATGGTCTCCTGGCCCATGTAGCCGATACGCCGGCGAAGGCCACGCAGGGGCAGTTGCTCAAGACCCATGCCGTTGACATGGATAGCCCCGGTTGTTATGGGGACCAGTCCCAGCATCGCGTCGACGAGCGTCGACTTCCCAGCCCCCGAGCGCCCCACCAAGGCGACGCAGGCACCCGCCGGTATGGACATCGAGAGGTTCGATATGACCTGGAAATCATCATGGCTCACGGCAACGTTCTGCAATGACACGGCCAGGGGGCCTCTGGTCAGGGCTTCCGGCAGAGGGGTCTCACTGGAAACTTCGGCCTCCGCCTCGATAGTTCGCGCCATCGCGTTCAGATTGGCAACGGCCGGCAGGCTGCTTGTGAGGGACTGCAGGCTTTGCTGCAAGCCGGTCAGCTTTGGAATCAATCGCACAAAAATGGCCAGAATGACCAATATCACGGCGGCGTCAATATTGAGGACGCTGCGGCTGATAACCAGGATGCTGGCAACCATCGCGGCCGCGCCAAAATCGAAAATGCCTTTGACGATCTGTGCATCAAAGCCGTTGGCCAGCGTGTGCTTGCGCAAGCGCTGGATGATCCCCCCCAGGACGCGCAAGGCCTCACTTTCGGTGGCGGTGGCCTTGAGCAGCTTCGCACTGCCGACAAACTCCCCGGTCTTCACCTGCAACTCGGCGTTTTCGTGGCTGATGCCGGCGCCGATGCGATAAGCACGCTGAATCAACGGCCGTGTAATCAGAAAAAGAAAGGCCCCCCCGGCGATGACCCCCAGGGTCGTCAAGCCGGACAGCATGGCGGCCAGGGCCATGTAGATGACACTGTGCAGTAGCCCCGTGAGGAGCAGGCCGGTCTGGTAGAAGGCGCCGGCAAGCCTCTGGGTTTCGGTGACCACCGAGTTGATCAGATCACCGTTTCTTGTCTTCAGAAACAAGCCCCACTTTGCTGCGAAGATGCCGGTCAGCAGCCGCGTTTGCCATCGGCTCATGTAAGTGGTTTGCAGGGAAATTCCCATATAGGCCTGCGCCAGGAAAACGACGGTGCTGAAGAATAGAGAGACGAGTATCAAAGCGGCAATCGCAGGCACCGACGCGCCCAATCCCAACCAGGCCAGCAACTCAAGAACCGTCCGGCTGACCACACCGCCGACTCCGCTCCCGCCTTCGCCGATGCCGATCGCGGCAAGCAAGGGAACCACGCTCGCCAGCGTCAAACCTTCCAGCAGTCCTGTCAGCGCCAGCAGGCACAGGTACAGCGCGTAACGGGTTCCGACCACCGACCAGATGTCAGAAAACAAGCGACGCAAAGCCAGAATGTCAATCATTGATCAACCTGGCCCAGAGGACCTGACGCCGCGGACGAACTCGCGGCGAGACAACACGGCGCCGGCAATGCAGTTAGCCTGGAACACATGCGCTCCAGTGGCTTTAGCGAAATGAAGATCAAAAAGCGCTCGCGACTTGGCATTGAAAGGTCCACCGGCAAGCGCCGAATGGGCAAGATTGAGAAGTGGCGCTGTTGTGCTGACCACCCGGAATTGTAGCCGCCGTGAGCCCCTGCGGCCGTCATTCCAGCCGGGCCGCCCGGCGTGCCAGAACCCGGTCCACCGCCCCGGCCAGGGCCAAGCCCACCACAGCGGTCAGAAAACCGTAGCGCATCCGGTGCAAGGTGCCCAGGTTCGGGACCAGGTAGACATGGATCACCGTGAGCAGGGTCAGAAAGCCCAGTACGAACCAGAACTCCGTTTTTTTGCGGAAATTCCACATCGCCACAGGCAAGAACAGCAGGCATGCGTAAACAACCAGCATTTCTGCACTGATCACCCTGCGCATCACGGTATTGGCAGCAACGCTGCCGTCCGCCACCCACTGAGCAGGAAAAGGCGCCAGATAGCCGATCTGAAGCGCCCGCGGCAAATAGGTGAGCAAGTTGCATACCGTACCTGGCACAAACTCAGGATCCATATTGCTTTTGGCATTGCGGTATCCTGATATGTAGAAGTCTCGCATCGCCGCGATAGTGGTGGGTAGCTTATCGACCCCAACGTTGGCGCCTCGCTCGAGCAAGCAGGCACCGGGCATATATTGCATCACCATCTCACGCTCAACAACGCTTCCGCGCCAGCTTTCAACGCGATCATCGGAAGGTTTGACTAATATCATCATCAACGGGATTGTGAGCAATATAAAAACGGCTGTTAGCGCACGCTCGCCGCCAATGACACGCCTACGCCACCAAACCGACGCCACGGCTAATTCAAGTATCGAGGCAACGAATGCCACTGCTTGCATCAGGATCATGATGTGCGGCCGCACCAGCCACACCAGAAACAGGCCTATTGCCAGCGGGAGAATCAGCGCCGTATATGCCGGCCTTGCGGACGCCCAGAAGGCCGGTCGGAAGGCCTGCATCCAGCCGAGCGCGCACAGCAACATGCCCAGGGCAAAAATGCCATCCTTGTGGATTTGGGCGTACCAGCTCGCTGCAGAGGGAAACAGCAAAAAAGGAAGGGCAGCAAGCACTGAAGCCAGCCGGCTTGCTGACACAAGATATGCAATCAGGTAAACCATCATGCCCCCGGCCGCGTGCACCAGGGCGTTCAGGGGTACCAGCATGTAGGGTTCGGGTGTCACGAACACATACAAGGCCGCAGCGATCCCCGTTGGGGCGTTGCCAGCCGGGCGGAGCTCCCAGACAGACCAGCCCTCTTTTTGAATGCGAGCGGCCAGATCGACAGCCGTGAGGTGCATGCCTGCCGAATCGCCACCGACCAACATGCCGTGCCCTGCATGAAGATGCGGAAAAAAATGCGGCAACAGGATCAGTTGCACAGCCCAAGCCACAAGGCAGGTCCCGAGGAAGGCGACAGCCAGCAAGAGCCAGGGCGTCGCCTGCAGCCAGGGCTTGCCTTCGAAATTAACCTGATCTGGGAGTTTTGACGTCATGGCCCTGAGGTCTGAAATTGTGTGAAGTCACCGGAATGGGGACAAGTCCTGCAATAAACGCCGTTGGCCGTGATTCTCCCGCGTTTTCTGCCTCCCCCCCGGAGTCGCAGCTACCGAAGAACGCTTGCTTCGGGGGGGGCATCCAAACTACATCAACCCCCTGTTAGAACCGTTCACTCAGCGCCAACTGCGTATTCGGCACAGCATCAAGCAATGATTGTATTTTGAGAGCAAAAAACGGCCGCCAGCCCATATACGCTTGCGCGAGCTGCTATTAAATACATAGCGCTCTGCGGCTGCATATGCCGATCAAAAGCCTCCGACGTCATGCCCCCCGGCTGATACGGCGACGCAGGTATACGGGAATGACTTTGACCTGTTTCCAGCTAACCAGCGCCGCTGCATACAAGCCCATGACAGGCCCCCCCAAGGTGGCGCATGCCCTGTAGACTGCAGCAATCAGGCCTCCTATCGCCATGAGAAGGTTAAAGCGATCGACGTAATCCTGCTCCTTGACGCGTCGCAAATTGCTTTTGGGCACCTCGTAGTAATGGAACTTCACCCCAGGCACATACAAAAAGGAGCCCAGCATCGACGCCGCAAGCATCAGTGGCAAGTCGGGCCACCACGCGCAGTAGGAATATGGCGCCTTCCTGATCGCCGACGTACGCCAGAGCCCATAGAAGTAATAACACTGCAACGGTGCCAGCTTGGACAGGCGCTGCGCCACGGTCAAGCCGGTCGTCGCGAAATCAAAGGGGGTGAACGTCCCAACCTTGTCGGTGGGCGTGACTGTCGTGACATCACAAAATGCCATAACGGGCTCCGGCGCGGCGTCGAGGGCGTTTGCGAGCTTCTCGATAAAATCCGGGTCCCAGTTGTCGTCGCAGGCGGCCCACATGAAATACGGCGCCCGAGCCTTGGACAGCACGTAGTGGAAGTTGTCATAAGCCCGCAGGCTTTTCTCCTGACGGAAGTACCGCACACGTTTGTCTGCTGCCGCGGTTTCAAGAAGGATTTCAGTGGACCCATCCGACGACCCGTTGTCGGAAACCACCAGCTCAAAATCGGACTCGGTCTGGCTCAGCAGGGTTTTGAGAGCGTTCCGGATAAAAGCGGCGCCGTTATAGACCGGCATGCCGATGCTGACGCGTGGCACGCGCGCAGCAACAGCACCTGCGTCAGAATCAGCCACGGTATGAAGGTGCTACGGCAGCGCGCAGCGCCGCGGGGCTTTTCGGGCGCACAAAGCGTTGAGGTCTGTGCACCGTATCAGGCTGTCCGCTGCAGGTAGCCATCGGGTGCATTGGTCATGATGAGCTTGTTTTCAACCAGCTTGTCGACTTCAAAAACCATGGGTTCGCCCTGCAGGCCCTTGCTACGCCCATCTTTCAGCCGACGCATGTACTCCCAGACGGCGGTCTTGGGACTGTTGCCATGCGCCCACGGCTTTCCGGCACTGATCTCGGCTGGCAGGTCTTCAACCACGGTGTCGAACACGCAGCAGTAGCTGCCGACGCTGGTCAGGGGCGCATAGGCTTCGAGTTCCGCCAGCACGTGGTCATGGGCATGGTTCGAATCCAGGCAAATCATGATCCGCTGGTAGCCCTTCGCAAAGTTCCGGACTTGTTCCACGATGGCTGCATCGGTGGACGGGCCCTCAATCATTTCGATCAGATGCGCCATGGGATGCGCTTCGATAAGCGCCCGGTTGTGCGCCCGGATATCAATGTCTATCCCCAGCACCTTGCGACGGGAGGCCTTGGGGTCCAGCACGCTGCCGGTTTCGACGGCTTCGCAGTAGTCGATCTGCGCCAGCATGGAAGCGCTCATGACGAGGGATCCACCGTGGGCAATGCCCGTTTCGATGATGAGGTCCGGCTTGACCTTCCAGATCAGTTCCTGTGTGGCGATGATGTCCATCGGCATCTGGATGATGGGCCGACCCAGAATCGCAAAGTTGTACATGTAGTACTGGAGGAAGGACTTTGTATGAAACTCCTTCGACAGCCGATGCCAGTCTTTGTCCTGAGCATACGAAGCAATATTTACGAGCTTCATCGCCTCAAACTCAGCGATGGGGTCGACGGACTTCTTGATGCTCACAAATCATCTCCAGCTTGCCGGGGGATCCCACATTCAGTAAGCAATCCACCGACGGTATCAAACAAATGGCGCGGCCTGTAATCAAACTCGTGCCGGGCCCGGGAAACATCGACCAACGGGAAAGTGCGGATGGGCGCCCCTACTGCATAGTCTGCGGAGAAGCCTGTCAGCGCGCAGATTCTTTCAAGCAACAACTTATGGCTGAGGCTGCGGCCGCTGGCGACATTATAAAGACGCTCCTTCCCACCAGCGCTGATGGCCTGCAACAAGGTACAGACATCTTCTATGCCAACGTAATCCTTGCCGGACTCCGGCGCCTCGTTGACGGTGACCCGGCCTTGACGCCGCAGGTCACTCAGCACGGACCCCAGAAAGTTGTCCGGGCTCATGCCCTTCCCATACACGTTAGACAGGCGCGCAACACGTATGGCGGGATTGGGGAGCGTCAGGCACAGCGACTCCCCCATGAGCTTGCTCAGGTTATACAGGCTGTCGGGGCCCGGCGGAACCAGGATGGCATCATCCTCTGTGACCTGGCTCTTGCCGAGGCCGGCATAAACGCGTGTGCTGGAAAGATACAGCCACGACTCGAAGCGGCAGCGCTGCAGCAGCCTGGCCAAAAGCGACACATGCGCATCCACCGTGTCAAAGGGTCGCTTGCGGAAATCAGCGGTCAGCCCTATGGCATAGATGACATGGCCGAGTTCGCCATCCATAACGCCTTCCAGCTCTCTCCCAGGGTCGTCTACAACGTGTCCCTGCGCCTTCAGGTGTTTCACGAGATGGCCACCGATAAAACCGTGGCCACCTAGAACGGTGAACTTCACTTCCGCCACCCCATGAGTCTGAGTGGGTTGCCCGCCTGAATGCTGTAGGCAGGGATTTCCCCCCTGACAAGGCTCATCGCACCGATGACACAGCCGCGCCTCAGGATGGCGCCATCCAGCAGTACGACCCCGGCACCTATCCACACATCGTCTTCAACCAGAATGCCGCCCTTGCCGGGCCTGAAGCCCTGGTCGCGGATCAGGCGATGGCGATCGCCGTACTCGTGGTTGACCGGCGCAAAAACGCAGTTGGCCGCAATGGCCACGGAGTCGCCGATGCGGATGCCGTTGCCGGTATAAAAAACACAGCCGGAATTCACGATCGACCGGCTACCGATGACAACATTTCCCGCACCGCCTGCAGGCTTGAATTTCACGAAGCTGTCAATGACCGAATGCGCGCCAACACGAATTTCGGTTCCGCGCACAGAGTCCTCAATATCCGCAAGAGCGGACACCCTGGCGCTGGGGTCTATGACGATGGTCACGGTGGGGCCAGCCGCTTGAAAAGCGTCATTTCCAGATTTTCCAGGGAGCCTTGCCGCTGCTCCATAGTTCCTCGAGCAAGGTCTTGTCCCTGAGCGTGTCCATCGGCTGCCAGAAGCCCTCGTGTTTGTAGGCCGACAGCTGCCCCTCCCGTGCAAGCCGCTCCAGCGGTTCGCGCTCCCACGTGGTCGTGCTGTCTGCAATGTAGTCGATGACTTTTGGCGACAGCACAAAGTACCCGCCGTTGATCGAGGCACCGTCACCCTGCGGTTTCTCCTGGAAGCCGGTAATCTTGCCATGGGCAATATCCAGGGCGCCGAAGCGTCCAGGAGGTTGCACCGAGGTCACGGTTGCCAACGTTCCTTGCGCCTTGTGGAATTCGATCAGCTTGCCCACGTCGACGTCCGCCACACCGTCGCCGTAGGTAAAGCAGAAGTCCTCATCGCCCAGATAGGCAGCCACCCGTTTCATGCGTCCACCAGTCATGGTGTCCTGCCCGGTGTCCACCAGTGTGACCTTCCATGGCTCGGCGCTGGCCTGATGCACTTCCATCTTGTTGTTGGCCATGTCGAAAGTCACGTCCGACATATGCAGGAAATAGTTCGCGAAATATTCCTTGATCAGATAGCCCTTGTAGCCAAGACAAACAACAAAGTCGTTCACTCCGTGGCATGAATAGGTCTTCATGATGTGCCAGAGGATGGGCATGCCCCCGATCTCGACCATGGGTTTCGGTTTCAGAACGGTTTCTTCGCTAAGGCGCGTTCCGAGCCCACCCGCAAGAATGACTGCTTTCATCGGCTTTTCCTATTCTGTGGAATTCAGTTTTTTGAGGGGCAAGTCGAGCTGAGCGGCCAAGGCCGCCCCGTAGTGCTTGCCATTCTCGACCATCGGAAAGTACGGAACCAGCGAATTGAGGTACGACAGCAAAAACCGGTTGAGGTGACCCTGACGGTCAGGAATTTTATAGAAGTCGCGCTCGACGAGAATTTTGCGCAGGACGGCAGGCAACTCCTGCACTGAACCTATGCGATAAAAAAGATCGCAGTGGGTGTAAAACGACCGGCCAAGAATGACCGTCGGCTTGTCGAGCGCGACACCTTCAAAACCAACAGTGCCGCTGATGGCGATGACTGCCTCCACGCGACTGATGATTTCCTTTGAAGGCGCGTCGCAAAAGCGCACGTTGTAAAGGCCGGCCAGGTGCCGGTACTGCCATACGGGCCGGGCGCCCCGACCCCAGGGGTGCTCTTTCACAATCAGCGTATAGCCCAGCGGAAGGGATTTGGAGATACTCTCTACCAAGGCAATCTGGTTGGCGTAGAAGATGCCCTGGCTGAGCGTGGACTGCTCCGGCTGATACTGAAACGCAAAGAAAACGCTTTGAGCGGGGATGCCGTGCGCGTCACGCGGACCGAACATATTTCGTCCGGCAAACTTCCTCCAGACGCGGAGCAGGTTTGCCTTGGCTTTCTGCGCCGGGGAAATTTTGATGTATTCCACGTCGGGATCGCGGCGTGAATTTTTCATGAGATAGGAGAACAGGCCACGCACATTCGGAGACAGTGCGCTGAAACCCGCGTTGCGCTCCCTGTTTTTCTGCGTGAAGGGGGTTTTGTTCTGGAAAGCCTTCACGGATTCAGCAAACGCGTTGACACGCGAAATCTCGGCCTCCGAAAGGTCCTGTTGCATAACCCGACGATACTCGGCGATCATTTTCTCGGACTCCATGAACTCATTGTTCGAGAAGTAGCCGCCCTCCGCGCCGCGCTCCAGAAGCCAGGCTGGTGTGATCGCAAACACCTTGACGCCAAAATGCTGTGCCACCTTGAAAACCACGTGCGAAAACAGTGTGTCCGCCGTCTGGCACACCACGGCCTGCACGCGCTGCACTTTGAACAGATGCTCGAAGAAAGTCACCATGTTGACGAGCAGCCGCATGACGTATTCGGGTGTCTCAATGCGTTGCCCCGCCCCCCCCAGCAACAGCGAGTAATCGGTAAACACCCGCTCGCTTGCAAGCACCGCAGACCAGTTAACCTCGCGATACTCTTCGCGCAACCGGTTCACTTCGTCTCTGGTTTGAGACGCCCGGTGCACCCAATCTTCAAAGGTAAATATGGACGCTTCGGACCATCCTTCGGCAACAAGAAGGTCTCGCTCTGAATTGAGCCATGGCGCAAACAGGCATTCAGCTCCCAGGCGCGGGTCGCGAAGCGCACCCGCCATGGCGGTGTAGAAATCAAGAACGAGCTTGCCACCCTGATTCCCGATAAACGCAATTTTCATGAACGTTCCGCCATCTCCGCCGCTGCTGGCAAGCTGCGCCTGTTCACGCGCTATGCCGGTAATCGAGCGCGACCAGTTCCTGAGCAATACGCGCGCCTGCGTCGCCCTTGCCGTAACGGGAATCCGCCGGATAGCGCCCATGCGCGATTTGATGTCGCAGCTTCTCCGCAATGTCCCTGGCGTCATAGGTGGCGAACACCGCATTGTTGCCGTGTTCCCGCCCCTGTTGCCGATCGCCGACGATCACCGCTGGAACCCCGAGAAACGAGCATTCGCGAATGAAGGATGAAGAATTTCCAACGCAGCAGGCGGCGTTGTTGATCACCCGGGCGTAGTCCTCGGGGGAAAAATTCTTGTAGTAGTAAATCGGCTCCTGCATGTTGAGCTCGCGAAAATGCCGAATGCCCTTGGACACGTCGTCACTCCCGGCGTCGACATTGGGCCACATCACAACTTTCTGGATGTCTCCGATCGCCTTCAGGGCGTGAAGGGTCTCGCTGACCTGCTCAAAGCCATGGCCATAGCTGGTCGTGACCGGATGCTGCACCATCAGCACATAAGGTTTGGACCAGTCGGTGGGTTTGCCCACTCCCAGATACTGCTCCATGACCTCATTGCTGATCGACAAATTTTCATGAACGAGGACATCCATCGCAGGACATCCGTAGTTGTACACGTAGCGCGGGTCTTCACCCATCTCAATGACGCGGTTCTTCGAATCTTCGGAGGATACAAAGTGAATATCAGCCAGCTTCGTGATCGCGTGACGAACCCGGTCATCGATATTTCCGCTGACTTCGCCGCCTTGCAGGTGCACCAGGGGAATGTTCAGGTATGTGGCCGCAATGGCCGTTGCCATCGTCTCAAACCGGTCCGCCACCGTGACCACCATGTCCGGCGCGAGATCTTCAAAGGCAGTGGAGAGCTCCACAATGCCCAGACCGGTCGACTTGGCTTGGGTGACCAGCGTTTCACCTTCGATCACGTAGTGAATAGATCGCACCGGCGTAAAGCCGTCTTTCTTGATGACATTGATCGCTTTGCCAAAACGCTCGAGAAGCGTTGAAGCGCCCACGACAAGCTGCAGCTCCAGCTCCGGGTGCGCCTGTATGGCCTTCATGAGGTATTTGACCCTCCCATAGTTGGCCCGGCTGGCTACCACCACGCATATTTTCTTCATCAGGTATCTCGTGTTCTTTGTGAATCTGCAGCAAAGGAAGGCGCTTCAGCATGGGGGCCGATCCGATCGATCACGGACCGGTCCCATGAGCGTGGAAAAACCTAAGCGAGGTCATCCGGGGTGAGGAAATCCCAGCGCTTTTTGGCTCTGCCCAGCTTGGCGCCAATGACTTCTGCCATTTTAGCGACCGGCAGGCCCCCATCCGTGGGCTTCTTGCCTTCGAGGTCCTCGAAGCGCAGGATCTCCCCGGCCTGCATGTCACGGTTGACCGCCAGAGCCTTGCCGAACATGCGACGCAACTCTCCCTTGCTTTCGTCGATCACCTTGTCAGGTCCACCGCCGCGCGCCGCCTCCAGAAAGCGTGTGCCTTTGACCAGTTCCGCAAACTCGTCAACAGTCAGTGATGCCTTGGCATCAGGCCCGAACATGCGCCTGTCAAACGTGATGTGGGCCTCCAGGATGACGGCGCCAAGCGCGGCGGCTCCCAACGGCGAATAGATGGTTCCGGAATGATCCGACAGGCCGACCGGGCAGCCATACCTTTCGCGCAGGCGGGAAAGCCATGAAAGGCCGATATCGACAGCCGCAGTCGGGTATTTCGTCGTGCACTGTAAAACGGCCACAGGCACTTCGCGCTCGCGCATGAAGGCGACCGCCGCATCGATTTCTTCCAGTGCACCCAGGCCCGTCGACAAAATGACCTCTTTGCCGGTGCGTGCCAGCCGTTCCAGAAGCACAGGATTGGCAAGATCTCCGGAGCCAACCTTGTAGCGCCGGACCCCAATGCTTTCAAGCAGATCGACCGCGGCATTGGAAAACGGCGTGGCCAAAAACTCCACGCCCGCAGCTTCGCAGCGGCGTTTCAGGTCGGCCCATTGTTCAAGCGACAGCTCCATCCGCTTCCAGTAATCGAAGCGGGTGGCGTCCACCGGAGAGAAGCGCACGCGAAACGGCTCCAGCGCACTGCTTTCTGCCTCGGCAATATGCACCTGGAACTTGACGGCATCCACGCCGGCGCTCGCAGCGGCATCGACCATGGAATGCAATATGCCCAGGCTGCCATCGTGTGCCTGCGCGATCTCGGCAATGATAAAAGTACGCCCAACAGACTCGTATTCAGACAGCTTCATGTTGCTTTCTCCGTACCGTCCAGGATCTTCTCCAGCTTGCCCACGATGAAGTTTTCTGTTTTGGCCATTGCTGTAGAGGTCGCACCACCTATGTGAGGCGTCACAATGATATTGCGCCTGACGGCCGCTGCGTTCCAGCGTTGAAGTTGATGCGCCCCGGTTTCATCGCTCAGCACGTCTGTGGCGACACCCTCCAGCGCATCGGACTCAATGGCCTGCAACAGTGCGTCCTCATCCACCAGCTCACCGCGTGCGGTATTGACCAGGTAGCGCCCGCGCATCGCCGCGATCTCTGCCTTCCCCAGGACAGGCGGGGCTCCATTGGTGTACGAGGCACAGAGAATGATGATTCGATTCGCCTCGATCAGTTGCTGCACGCCGGGCAGACGCTGCCAACCGGGAGAGGCCGTGACTTCTTTGGTGTCGACATAGCTGACATGGACACCGAAAGCCTCGCAATAATTGGCGACGCGAAACCCCACGCGCCCAAGGCCGACGATGCCGACTTTCTGGCCGTACAACTCTTCGCCGCGAAACAGGTCGCGGTCCCATCCGCCGGCGTCAACATGGGAAAACGCGCCGCGGTAACGGCGCAGCAATGCCAATACCAGGCCGAAGGTATGTTCCGGCGTTGCGCGGATGGTTTCCAGAAAAGCCTGCTCGCCCCTCAAACTTACAATCCGGATTCCGCGCTTGGCAAGCGCGTGCTCATCCATGTGCGCATGCCCGGTGGTCGGGCTGCAGAGGTAATGCAAGGCGGGGGCCCGGGCCAAAAATGCGGCGTCGATGCGGTAGGCAAGCCGCGTGAACAGCACATGCACGGGCTTGAGGAATTCCGTCAAATCACCGCCATCGAAAGGAACGACCACATGCCCCATCTGCCGCATCCGGGACACGGCGGAAGAGTCAAAACGATCGGGTTCGAGCAGGCCTACTTGCACATAACCGCCCGCAGCAGAACAAGGTCATCCGGCGCATCCACATCGATGGAGTCAAGCTTGCTCATTTCGAGCAGCACCGGCCGATCACAGACCAGTGAGCCGGTCGCCTTGAGGTAGGGTGTACGGGTGACATACAGCGCGCCGTTACGAACCATGGCCGGACCATGCTCCTGCCGCCGTACGCCCTTGTTGTGCAGGGGGTTGCGAGGAATCAGCGTGCCATCGGCCTGCGGGTCGTACATGACCAGCTCATTGATGTACTCCTCCCGGTAGCAGGAAATCAGGGAGTCGGACTGCCCGGCCGCCATGCGCCACACCGCTTCGGCAATAACGGCGGCGTTGCGTATCGGGCTGGTCGGCTGAAGCAGCATGACCGCATCATAGGCACCGTCCTGCGGCTCGAGCGTTTCGAGCGCGTGCAGGACATAGGCCAGCGCCTTGGCGGTGTCTGTTGCGGCGGCGGCTGGCCGCAGAAAGGGGACATCTGCCCCCAGCGCCCGGGCACAGGCTGCAATCTCATCGTCATCCGTCGAAACAATACACCTGGCCAAAGTACCGTCAGCAAGAAGCTGCCGGCCGGTTTCGATGGAATAGGCGATCAGGGGCTTGCCGCATACATCGGCGAGGTTTTTGCGGGGAATCCCCTTGGATCCCCCGCGGGCGGGCACTATTCCCAGAATGCGCATAACTTCATGTTGAGACTAAAACTACCAAATGTAGACGCGCAGAAATATGCAAAAGACCCTGCCACTTGATATTCAGAAATAGCAAACGACGCCATTTACTTCAGAATTTTGTTGCAACGATGCGGTGATTACCTTCACCAATAACGATTTCGCGAAGATTGGTGTCTGAAAGCGTCTTGTCAGCCAGGGCCCTCTCGGCAACGTCGACATACATCTGTGCAGTGGCGTGAGCGAGCCGCGTCAAATACCGTTGCGGTTCCGTCTCAGCCAAACCCAAGCTGGCATGGGTAATACGCTCCAGCTTCTTAATATCTTCAAGCTGAGCGATAGGGTTACTTTCATGGTCGAAGGTTTCGCCTGTCCATCGGTCAATGGACCCATAACCCAAGTTCGGCAACTTGGAGGTCAGCTCAGAGAATCTTGTAAGTTTCTGAATTGGTACGAACAAATCGTCCATAAAATGCTTGCGGTTGTTGGCAGGAAGCCCGGCGATACCGATTGCGTCATCAATAAACTTCATACCAAGATCCACCACAACAGGGCGAAGAGCCTGCACAGCCTTCCACCGCAAACCGCCAGCACCGTAGACCAATAGAAAAAGTTTACCTTGAGGTTTCAACACCCTTGTCAGCTCGCTCAATGCCCTGTCGAAATCCGACGTATGGTGAATAACACCAGCCGACCACACGAAATCAAACGAGTTGTCCTCAAACGGCAGATCCAGTACAGACGCCTGCTGAAAAGCAATTGAAGAAAATTCAGACGCCCGACGACTGGCCTCCGCCAACCCACTCACAGATACATCAACGGCTGTGACAGAGCCAGCCCCGTGAATGGCCAAAGCGACTGAATAGCGTCCACTGCCACACCCAGCATCAAGACATTTCTTGCCTTTCAGCCAGTCAAGATCGAATTTGTTTGCAACGGCTCGCTTTGTGAAAAGCTCCACTGATTCCCGATACTGCTGATCACTCAATGAGGTCCAAAGGCCCCCAAACAATTTCCCAGTTTCCTCTTCAAGAGTCGAAGTCATATTTTCCTCATTGATCATGTTTAGCAGCAAAACTCTGCCCTATTATCCGCATTCCCCTCTCTGAATCCCAGCGGGCAGCATTTTGAAGCGCCTCCAGCTTCAACACAAAAGGATTTCAGCTTTGAACTCCTTCCTGCGCTCACATTTCCGGGTAACCGGCGATTTTTTGGCCCATCGGTATCAAGGCCGCAGCTTCGGCCAACGTCACAAGGCCCGCCTCGCGATCCCCCGCCAGAAAAGCTGCATTCTGATGGTACACACCGGGTTTGAAACGGATGTCCATCTCGTCGTCAAGCACCATGGGCTCCAGGTCAAAGCGACCTTTGCGCATAACCGACGGTTTTTCCATGGGCCTGAAAACATAGCGGGTGGATCTGGTCATCCACTCAAAACCCCAGCGCCCAGGCGCATCCCAGTTAGCGTGAAAGGCAAACGGCACGCCACTTGTTGTGTTGCCGGAACCCACAAAAACGCTCCCAGCGGGGTGCCACGGCAAGCCGCCGGAATGCTGGAAAAGGCTACGCTGCAGGTCAGGCAGTCCAACCGGATGAAAGGCCGTGTCAATCACGTGCATGCTGTTGGCGAGCAGCCAGCGGGCACTGACCTCGGACGGGACGCTGGGGCCATGCGCCGGCATGGCTTCGTTGAACTCAAACAAAACGCTTTCTATGTGTTCACCGGCATCGCGCATGTGCGCCAGCGCTCCGCGCACCGAGGCATAAAAACGCCGGTTATAAGCCACATGGATTTCTGCACCGGTTTCAGCGGCACAAGCCTGCAGCAAACCGCATTCACGCTGGTCCAACGCAGCGGGCTTTTCAATCAGAAGGTGTTTGACACCAGACTTCATGACTTCAACGGCTATCGGCGTGAGGGTTTCCACAGGCGAGGCAACAATGACATGGGTGGGGCGCACCGCGGCCAAAGTAGCCTGCAGCTCATCACGCCGTACCACCACGTCGCTCCCCACGTCTCGCTCAACCGCACGGGGTCGCGAGCCAGGTGCCCAGCCCGTGAGTGAATCAGGCGCCAGCGCCGCAAGCGCCTGGAGGTGGGCTGCGCCCATTTTTCCGACGCCGATAACCAGACAATGAATCGCCATGCTTGATCTTATGTGTATTGATAAGGTGGCCGTGCGCCACCCGCCTGCAAAATGCGGTCCAGAAGAACGTGAGTTTTCATGGCCTGATCAAGGCCAGGCATTATGATCAATCCCAGAGCCCAGTCGTGTGTGACCAAGTCCATGGCCGGAACAACAACGACTCCCTCTTCTTTCACTGTGTAGTCAGCACCGTATCGGTAGTTAGGTAAAGCGCTGTCTGGGTTACGTGAACTGATTTTCCAGCGCATGTCTGTGTAATCAACCTGCGCAAGGAAATGCGCGCCACGCACGGTCATCAGCACGTTTGCACTGCTGGCGGCCTCAAGACTTGCCATCAGGCGAGCTCTGGGGCCAGTGAGTACAAAATCGCCACCAAAATCGGTAAACTGCGCCCCGCGGCCACTGGCGACCCGCGTCGGTGACAACTCAGACCAAGTCACTTCGGGAATCTCGTCGCCCGACAGCGCCAGGAAAGTATCGAGATAATGAATGCCCATGCAACCGAGACCAATCGCGCCTCCGTTCAGTGTCACACTGAACCGGTCTTCCCGCGCGCAAAGCTCTGCCAGCTTGTGCAAATGTGGCCAGTGACGGCGTACAAAGTTGACCTGGGTGTTGCCAACAACGCCATTCGCAAGTGCCACCGCATGAAAATCCCGAACCTCGTCAGGGTCGGCTGACATTGGTTTTTCCAGCAAGATTCGAGCGGCTCTGCCATGACTTAAGAACTGCTTGAAGTTTTGCAAGCGGTTGACGGTGGTTTCTGCAAATATGGCAACGTCAAAATTGCCGCCTGGAATTGCACTCGTAAAGCTGACTCGGTCTGCAGAAAGGTCGGCGGCGATCAACTCCTTTTTTACGGTCTCTTCCAGACCATCATTGATGTCATAGGCCGTGACAGAGAAACCGGCACGCACCAGGCCTTTAAGGTGTCGACGCCCCATGGCGCCGAGTGCGGATAGAAATGCTGTCTTCATAAACCTTCACTTGTGTCCGTCAGTTCGACTATTTGCGCCGTTCTTCAACTGCATCTTTTGTACCCATAGGCGAGGGAAAATTGATGCGATACCACTCTAGTCAAGAAACGTTCGCGCCCAAAGTTCGAGGTTGATCCATTGCCAGATGAAAAAAGAGTTTTCCTGTTTTCCTGAAAGATACAGTTCATACGCCTGCGTAGCCTTGTGCGGATCGACCCAACCTCGCTCGAGAAAACTTTTAGATTGCAAAATCTTTCTGGCCAAATCCTGCCACCCGTTTGCCAACCACTCCCTCTGCGGCGATTGGACGGAACGCTTTGCGGCAAACGCAACCGTGGAAGATGCTCTTCTTGCAAGAAGCTTGCGAAAGAGCAGCTTGGAGCCCTGCGCACCAAACAAAAATTCTTCAGGGATCCCGAAACCGAACTCAACCAGGCGATGATCCAGAAAAGGAACCCGCAACTCCCTGGCGTGCGCCATGGACACCCGGTCGTTAAACCGCAAGCCCCGCGGAATCTTGGCACGTAGCAGGTCATCTGCCGCCGCCTGTCGAACCGGGCTGGAAAATTTCGTCTGTGGAGCGTGAATGTGCGGCGTGCAGGCGCGCAACTGTGCGGTCATGGCCTCGGGCCGCAGCCCATCCGTTCCGTCGATCGATGCGCCGGCGCGTACTTGCTTTGGAGGCTCCTTCCAGAACGTCTCAAAATCTGCGGCCAGTCGCTGATGCTCAAGGGGCGATACCGCGCTGGCCACATAAATCTGGTGATAACGCTTGTAGCCCAAAAAAACCTCATCAACGCCGTTGCCATCGAGCAGAACCGTCACGTTTTCGTCATTGGCCATCTGGTAGAGCGCGTTGTAACCGCAAACGGTGACGCCCCCAAAAGGCTCCGCCTGGGACCGTACGGTCTGCGGCAGGTAGGCGTTAATTTTTTCCAAATTGAGATTTGCAACATGCAGCGTTCCTCCTTGGGATACCTCTTCAACCCATGGGAGTTCGCTGTAACCCTCGTAGTCCTGAGTGAAAAGATGCGCATGCCCCAGTTCAGCAAGCGCTGTCCTCACCAGCATGGACGAATCAACACCGCCGGAAACGTTAAGGCCCACAGCGACATCTGAAACCAGGTGGGACCGCACCGCTTGCACGATCAGATCCTCTGTCCGGTCAAGCAGCTCGCTTTCGGAAGCGCCCGAGAGATCGGGGATGTGGTCAGTCAGGCTGTACCACTGTCGCTGCGACAAAGCGCCTGTTTTCAAATCGATCGTTTCCAGGCTGGCGGGTGCGACTGATTCAACGCCGGAAAAAAAGGTGTGTACGCCGTGGTCGTAAAGCCCATCCTGCAGATAGGTCAATATGGTGGAATTGTCAGCCTGGGTATTCGGCAAAAAACGCAGCAGGGGGGGGATTTCGCTTGCAAAGAAAAACGCGTCGCCCACTTTGACCCGATAGAGCGGCTTGATACCAAAGCGGTCCCGAACCAGTGTCAACTCACCCGTTTGCGCATCATGGATGGCAAATGCAAACATGCCCACCAACTTGTCGAGGCATGCAGGGCCCCACAAGGACCAGGCAGCCATCAATACCTCCGTATCGCTGCGAGTCCGCCATTGCCACCGTTCGCCGATTTCACCACGCAAAGCACGATAGTTGTAGATTTCACCATTGAATATGATGGTGTAGCGACGGCAGTGCGAAGTCATCGGCTGATTAGCCGTGTCCGCGACATCAATAACCTTAAGGCGTGCGTGACCAAGAAATACGCGGCCGTCAGCTTGGACGATATGACTACGCGCGTCTGGACCCCGGTGGTGCAAGTCTGCCAATCCCCTGATCAGCCAGTCAGCATTGACCCCACGGGGATCAAAAGCTCCAAGTATTCCGCACACGTTTTTAGCCTTTTTTGTTTCTGAAATGCTGGAAACTCACAACGCATCAGTTGAAAAACTTGCAAGCATCAGGCGGATCGCTGAAAAAACGACAAGCTCTGAAAAGGAAGCGCACGGCGCTCGAGATGAAAATAGAAAATACTCATTTCATGTTGCTTCAAGGCAGTCGCCTGTCAGAGCCTTCCTGAGAGGGGCAATCCCGCACTTGGCTATTGCATGAAGAATCGAGTATTTAAGATCCTGTCCAATTGCTGCCCGACCAATCGCGTAGCTTATTTTTCGCAGCTCGATACGCTCACTTTTAAACAACTCTTCATCTTGGTAGTCATCCGCACCTTGCCCGCACAGATAAATGTCAGACTTAAACAACCGGCAACGTCGAATCAATCGCTCGTTACTTTTGAATGCATCCAGCCCCAATTCTGTCCCTCGATAAGTTGGCGTTCTTATTCCAAGCAGAGATGCAATATGGGAAATCATATGAATATTCAGATCTGCAACCGTGACGCAATTCACGTAGGCTTTCTCGAATTCCGTAATGACTGGCGCGATCTCAGAAAAATACGGAAGACCCGAGAGATTCAGAGTCAAAGTCTTTTGAATCTTGCGCAAGGTTGCCTCGTCGCGAACGTACAATTTGTCCGCAATTCGTTGATCATTCCCCTTCTGCACGGGAAGTGTCACGTAGCCAGACTCGCTACCTAAAAGTATCTCCACCCGATTGACATAAGACTGTTTTGTATATTGCACGTCCTCGGAAAACACAAAAATGTCTGCTTTGGACATTTTTTCGAAATAGCCAAACCAAGGAAAGAAGTTTGGCTGATGCCCAGAGACTACTGGGCCACCGGCAGCCGGGATCAGTGCTGTTTTTGGGGACCTACCTGAACACGTATTCATTGCACCCCATCCGTCCAGCGCATGTGCGCAACTTTTTTAGCTCGAGTCCCCGCGGCAGAAAAAACTCAAGAACCACCTCGGGTTTTGCGACCTCAAATGGGTACCCTCCTAGCCAATCCAGCATGTCGTGCCACATCGACATCCCGCGCTCTAACTGGAGCCGCCCAAGCAATAGTCGTACAGCAAAGCGCAAAAGTAGCAAATAGGGAGCGTGAAGCAAAATCAGAAATGGTCGGGACAAGGGGACCCGGTTAAACAACTTCTTCACGAGTGTCCAGTATCGACTGATTACACCTTGATCGTTGTAAATCGCGATAAACAGCGCTCCACCCGGCCGCAGTGCATTTGCCGCATTTGCAAATGCCTCCACCATATTTCCGGTGTGATGCAGCACCCCCCATGAGTACACGATATCGAATTGACCAAGTCCCTTGACGTAGTCGGCGTCAAGAACTGACCCCTCATCAATTCGCCAATCCACGTCTCCCTCACGATATCGACGCTTCATTTCTCGGGTGCACGCAACCGATGCCGGATCGTAGTCGAACGAATATACCTTCGCCCCCAGACGCCTTGCGGCGAGCGAAAACAAGCCACTGCCAGAGCCGATATCGAGAAAGACCTTGTCTGTCAAAGACTCCACATCGAGCATCTGTCGGAGAGTGGCCTCGGCCTCACGAATACGATCTTCGTCAACTACCGATAGAAAGCGGTTCCAGTTCTCACCAAATTGAAAGCGTTCACCAGACTTCACCTCGGATGAGTGATCAGGACTCATTTTTTTCCTTAACTAGCTTTTAATTTTTTTGAGACCACAGTGAACGAGCCCTCTTTCCACGAGCCGCTTTCATAAGCACCCTGCTTTATGGCCTCCAAACAAGCGCGCAATTGCTCAGCCCGGGCACGCAAGGAATGCTTCTCAAAAACAAGCTTTCTGCCAGCCGCAGCGATCGCCTGGGCGCGATCAATGTCCGCGCCAAACATCTGCAGTATGTCCGGCAGATTAGCAGGATCCGCATTAATGTAATGCTCGCCATCCCTAAAACCAATTTCAGAGAACCCAAGGGGCGGAGAACAAATCATCATTGCACCAGCAGCCGGAATCTCGAAGAATTTTCTGATGGGGATACCGAAAGCACCCCGGGCTGTGTACACGAAACGGGTGTCAATGAGGTCACGAAAAAAAAAGAGATTAAAAAGCTTAAGGGGAACAAATCTGCCAAAAACAGGCAATCCGATTCGATTGGCTAATCGAAACCCATTGAAAATCCCCTTGGTGGAAAGCCGGATCCCCTTCTCTTTAAGTGCTGCGACAGCCTGCCGCCGAAGAACATATTCAACACCTGGAATTGAAACACTGGCAGTACGCGCAGAAAGCCCCCGAAATGAAAATTCAGAATCGGCAATAAAATGCAAGGCCGTTACGATCCGATCGGGGTGCGCCGTCGTGAAATCCGCCCAAGCGTTTGAGATACGGTCCTTTTTTCGAACAAAATGCGCCTCCTGATTCGCCCAGCGGGGTAGCTGTTCAAGGCGGGTTGCGAATGTTGAATCTGGTGCAATCACATGCAGTCCAAATTTCTCCAGCCTTTCGATGTGATTACCAGTGCAACCATAGTAATCGAGGGTAACCAAGCAGGCAAAACGCAGCGGGATCGGCGTCAAAGGCACAGCAGCCAATACATCGTCGAAATACTTCACCAAGTCATTCGGCGACGAGGCGAGAGCGGTGAAACGCTTGGCATATTTGGCTGCGGCCAAGGTATCCTCTGAAGAACGGGAGAACAAGGGGACATTCGGCCCGAGCACCAAGGCATCGTAAGGACCTGTTTGATCTATAAATCGCAGCAGCCCCTGTGAAAGCTGTGCCTCGGAGACGAACCCAGGCCCGTAGAAGCAAATGTCATCTACGGCTGCTGCCACCAAGGTTGACATCAAGGTGTTGGTCGGGTTCAGCGAATGAAGATGCGCGTCGGTATAAAGAATCTTCATATCAGCCGATTCGCTCCTGCAGAATTTCAATAATTAGGACGGCCAAACTGAGCCACATCGCCGTCATACTCAGAGCCAACTCGACGGGAGCGACCATCAATGCAAAGCTGAACACGCTGCCTTGGGCGTAACGGCTCAGCAGTCCACCATTCAGGGTGAGTCAAGGCGTACAGGCGTTCAATAGAGGGATCATTCACCAAGTCCATCAAACGCTCGTGGCGCCAGACTCCATTACTATCAGAACAATACCTAAAGCCCTGGACCAACATTGGTGCAGATGCATTAATCAGATTAGCATGGCGACGGTTACTCAATGCTGCTCCACTTTGCGCCGTCGGATTGTGAAGTGAAAAACAGTCGATCGGTCTGCCAATTAAGCCGGACAAGAGGTTCTTTTCATTTATCAGACCTGCTTCAAGCACCGCCATATTTCCACTGTAAACACTGGCGTCAAAATGCAGTCCTATCCTGTGCCCAAGGGACGAAATTTTCTTTATCAACGCAGTAACAGAAGGCTCGCACGGGTTATAAAACCGCGAGCCCAACATCACGAAATAATCTGCACTAACACCTGAAGCAGCCTCGATTTCAGCCATTTTCAACGCTCGATGCGGAGACATATCGATGTCATGGCGCCAAATGGCGACGCGGCCCTGGTCGGCAACATCATCAAATCTGATGAACCTGAAACGCGCCATGGCAGCATTCAAAAGATGGGCGTACCCAACCTCGGTGAAGTCTTCAATGGCCAGATCGGCGTCCATTCCGTTCATCGTCGTTGCACATGTGTTTGTTCGACTCGGCTGATTGATTTCACCTTCAGCCGGAATGAGAGTCCCTTCTTCGTACAGACAAGTGTAGCCTGCGATTCATTCGGACCAGACGGCAACACCAAATCCGTTTTTTCCAAAACCGTCCCCGTTGTAGACCATGTAGCGAGCCTTGGCGAACTCAAATACGCAGGGATAACAGATCATGTCGCGCGATTGATCATCATCTGCGTCAATGCCTGCCATCGCATCGTTCCGCCGCCAGGACTGGCCATCGTTGGACTCGGCATAACCAATCCTATATTTCCCAATTTTGGCGCTCACAAATGAGAACCACATTTTATAGTTTTCATCTGTAAGCTTGGTGACCCAGGAGCGCGCAATATTTGTTTCTCCAGGTGCATAGTCAATTGCCACCTTACCATCACGCCGCCAGTCAATGCCGTTTTGAGATTCTGCGCATTTGATGTGGTAGTGCGACTGAAGAGTCCCGTCAGCCTTGCGTGACCAAGCCGTGCCTGATACATAGGTCATACGCCAGATACCATTGTCAATATAGACGTGCGGCGAAGTAACGAGACAAGGGTCATGAACGCTGCGGGACATGATTGGCGCCACTGAGTGCTTGACGAAGTGCTCGCCGTCTTCGCTAACCGCGAGTCCAACGGAGGCATAGAACATAGGGGCCTCAGCGCCCTGGTTCCAGCCAATGTAGTACATGAAGTATTTTTGATTGTGCTTAACGATGGAAGCAGGAAATACGCCATGCTCATCGAAGGTGCCAATATCACCCGGCGTCAGCACAGGTTGCTCTGAATATGTGGAAAAACTCACTCGCTCACCATCAAGCGCCAAGTCCACAAAATCCACACTCGAATGCTGCGACACATTCCTCGCTGCAAAAAACACCCTCACTTTATTTCCCAGAACAAGTGCAGTAGGCAACTGAGCATGAGAGTGCGCCCGCTTGGGCCTACCTTCTGGCAAGGAATAAAACCCAATTTTTTTCCACATAAATGATCAATATCTTTCTTGACAGTGGTCGTACAAATCCGCAATTGCGCCGGATAGCCTACTCAGCAGGCATCAGCTTCAAAATTTCAGTTTATTGCTTGGCACGCGATGCGCTTCTGTACCCTCAGGGACATATACCCCGCGGAATATCGTGTCCTTCATGATTAAGGCATCGGCCCCAATCAAAGACTCATCGAGAACTTTGACGCCGTCGCGAAGAGTGGCGTTGACGCCGATAAAGACGTTATTCCCAATTTCGCATGAACCCGAGATAACTGCATGGGAAGCGATGAAGCAATGCTCACCTACTTTGCCATGGTGGCCAATATGATTTCCTGACCAAAGAATCGTATTGTTTCCGATGGACGTGAACGGCTGAATCGTGTTGTCTTCGAAGATAAACACATTGTCTCCCAGCGTGGTCGATGGCCAAATATTCACATCGGGATGAACAAACGTTGTGCAGGTATAGCCGAAGCTTTTAACCTGATCGTATGCTGCTTGGCGCAGCTTGTTCATTTTTCTGTAACCTATGGCGACAAACACATCGTAAGAATCCGGTGGGCATTTCTTTGTCAGCGTTTCCAATTCATAAAGGGGGCACCCATAAATGACTTCAGTCTTCTTGAATTCTGCATGGCAGGCGAATCCCTCGACACGGTAGTCCGTATATTTTTCAAAATAAACTCTCGCCACTTCGGCAAAAAGCCCCGCACCAACAATGACTAGTTTCTTCTTCATTTCTGGATTTTCCCGATTTGTCAGGCAGCTACCAATCCGTCAAACGGTAAGACATAAAAGCCTTCATAGTGCTTTAAAAGGGCGTCTTTGCTTTGCATGCGTACGTCAGCTCTAAATACACGCGTGAAGTAATAGTATGGATACTCTGTCGTTCCCCAGCGCTTTTTGAAGTCATACACGCCACCTTGACTGAGCCAGGTACCGCCCCAATTCCAATTGATATACCCCCGTCGAATGGAATCCTGCATCGCTTGATAGATGATCAGTGAGAGCGCTTGCGTGTTCCGAAATTCTTCAAGTACGACGGGCGTGAAATACTCAACGGTCCGATTGAAGTTAAATAGCAAAAGCGCCGCCACCGCCTCGTCCCCTTTCTTGGCGAGATAAATTGACCAGTCGTCGGGCGACATCGTGTCGCGCACCAGGGAAAAAAAAGACGACCTCTTCGCTATCCCCCCAATAGCTTGCATATTTTTTACATGCGTGTCATACAAGAAACTCATGGCCTGAGAATCCTGGCGGCGCTCCACGACGATACCGTCGCGCATAGCTCTTCGGATATTTCGTGGTCTTGGATCATCAAACGATTTCAGTAACCCTTCCGGGTCTATGCCCGGAATGAAGTGAGTTATCTGCCCAATCCTTTCATCCAGGAAATCGTGATGAGCGTGTAGTCTGTAAAAATCGGCATCCTCCTCCAGAGGATTCGTGATGACCGTTGCACTTGCACTGCCAGCCTTGGCCGCCATCTCAAAAAATGCGTCGAGCAATACGGCCTTAGCCTCGTCATCCTTGCTTTGTTGAATTACTGCACCATTGCTTCCATAGTAAGCCAGGGAGTTGTACACGGGCCCAAGGTATCCGTCCCTCCACATGAAGGGCAACACTCCGACAATAGCGCCATCGCGAACCGCTTCAAGCCATCCTCCTTGCGCAACAAGATGGCGCGACACCAAGCTCATAAAACGCGGACTGGCGTAAATGAGCGAATTGGGGCATCCGTTGAGAAAAGCCAGCAGGCCCGGCTCTTCCATTTCACAGGCAGTACAACGTATTGTCAGCACTCAACACTCTTTAGCCAGCTATTGACATTCAGCAAGGACCAAATCAACAAGCGGCGATTTTGAACTCCACTCAGATGCTCTTGCAGCAATGTCTCCACAACTTCTCGATCCAGATATTGGTAAACGGGAGCATTTCGATCGAGCAAGGTTCGGCGAACAAATTCAATGCTGTCGCCTTTAAACCAGCTTGCGTCCGGGGCGGAGAATCCTTGCTTCTCAGCTTTCGTTACTTCTTCAGGAATGTGACGCTTCATCACATCACGCAAAATTTGCTTTCCGTCGCGGGTCTTTTGGAAGAATCTGGCCTGCTTATTTCCCGGCTCGTTTTCATTGATCCGTACAACATCAGCGAGATTATTCAGCTTGAGGCGAACGGGGCAACGCATTGAAAAGTCAACAAGATCATTGTCCAGAAATGGCACCCGGCTCTCTAGGCCATGCGCCATACTGAGTTTGTCCTCCACAACCAACAGTCCATGCAAGAATGTTTTGGCTTCGAAGTACAAGGAATGATTGATGTAATCCTCAGGGGTTTCAAGGTCATCTTTATGATGCCGAAAAACATCATGAAAGATGTCGCGAGTCATGACATGCTCAACATCCCCACGAATGGGCGCGAACATACGTTTAAGATCTCTGTTATTAACCAGGCGTTGCCAATACAGGTAATACTTGTCGACGTAATTCTCAAAATTATCATTGACGACGGCACGATAGTAGCGCCACGGATACCCACCAAAAAGTTCGTCCCCCCCGGCGCCGCTCAACACCACTTTGACAAACTTGCTTGCGAGCTTGGCCGCGTAGAAATTGGGGTAACTTTGCCCAACTCTTGGCTCTTCCAGATGCCAAGCCAGCTTCGGAAGCGCGCGCTCCATGTCGCCCGCTTTCAAGACCATTTCATAATGTTCAGTCTTGAAATGATAGGACATGGCTTCCGCCTTGGCCCTCTCATCGAAGTTTAGTTCGATGCCAGAAGCTGAGCTTAGATCAAAGCCACATGTAAATGTCTTCAGATACGGAAACGATTTTGCTGCGATCGCGGTAATAGACCCCGAGTCCATACCCCCGCTCAGGTAACTGCCAATTTCGACGTCAGTCACCAGCTGTCTGTTTACCGCCTGCTGGAAGAGGCGATCCAGTTCTTCACGATACTCGTCGTCGCTGGCTTTCTCCGTCGGCTCGCGAAAATCGTAGTCCCAGTATTGGGTTCGGCGAAACTCTGGGTTCGAATGTTTGAGATCCAGAATGCCGTAGTGCCCCGCTGGCAACAGTTGAATGTCCTGCAATAAAGTGCGATCGGTAAAAATATTCTGGAAAGTGAAGTACTCGAGCAATGCCGGTTTATCCATGTGGCGAAAAAATCTCGGCATCGCGAGAATCGCTTTTTGCTCTGAGCCGAAAGCAAAAGTGGAACCCTGGCGACTGACATAAAGCGGCTTGACTCCATAACGATCTCTAGCCAGCAACAGGGTTCGCTCCTTGCGGTCCCACAGGGCCAGTGCGAACATCCCATTGAAGCGATCGAGAGCCTTCACCCCCCATTCCGCAATTGCGTTCAGAACCACTTCGCTATCTGTTTTGGATCGGAACCAATAGCCTTTTGCTTCAAGTTCGCTGCGCAACTCCCGAAAGTTATAGACCTCGCCGTTATAGCTAAGCATGTAACGATGATCGGCGCTAGCCATCGGTTGATGTCCGGCAGGCGATAGGTCAAGAATTGCCAACCGCCGGTGCCCTATGCCAACATTGCCTTCGATCCAATGACCTTCACCATCGGGCCCACGGTGTGCAATCGCATCCGTCATGCGCTGTAGCGTGACCGGCGAGACTGGCGCGTTGTCGAGATGTACTAATCCGGTTATTCCGCACATAGATAGCCTGGGTCAACGACTTTGTAATTACAAGAATGCCAGACCCGCCAAATCAGGCGACGGCCTAGCCAGCAACCTGCTGGAGACAATGGACGACATATGCGTAGTCTTTTTCATTCATGCGGTTATGTAAGGGAATGGCCATGGTGTTCGCATCGCAGTCCTGCGCTCCGGGGTAGTCTGCTGGCTTCAACCCAAACCGCTCTTTGTAATAACCCAGCATATGAACTGCATGCGTCCCTGGCCGGGTCGCAATGCCCTGGGCTTGCAGCCGCTCCATGATGTCGTTGCGCGGCATAGGCGCATGGTCGGGATCGACATAGGTCACGAATGCCTGCCAGGCGTGCTGGCCACCTACGGGCTGTGCCGGCATGCGCAGCCAGGGAATCCCCGCGAGTTCACGCCGGTAGTAGTCGGCCCACTCCTGGCGCTCCTGGATAAAGCTTTCCAGCTTGCTCATTTGCACCAGGCCGACCGCACCCTGCAAATCCGTCATGCGGTAGTTGAACCCGAGCAGGTTGAATTCCGCCAGAAGATAGGGGCGCGGGCCGTTGTGTCGCTGCTCTTCCGAGATCGATGCGCCATGGTTGCGCAGCATATTGGCCACTTCGGCCAGCTCGTCATCATTCGTCGTCACCATGCCGCCTTCGCCGGTGGTGATGGACTTGCGCGGATGAAAGGAGAAGGCGGCGGCATCACCCAAACCACCTGCGAACGCCCCCTTGTAGCTGGCACCGGCGGCGCATGCCGCATCTTCAATGATTTTGACGTGAGACGGAAGTACAGCGCGGATCGCGTCCATGTCGGCGCAGAGTCCGAACAGATGTACGACGATCACGGCCTTGGTCCTGGACGTGATCCTGCGTGCAAGATCTGCCACATCGATATTGTTGGTCGTGCGATCCACGTCGGCGAACACCGGCGTTGCTCCGCAGTAGAGCACCACGTTGGCCGTGGCGACCCAGGTGAACGCCGGGACGATGACCTCGTCCCCTGGCCCAATGCCCATCGCAGCAAGGATCAGGTGAAGCCCGGTGGTGCAGTTTGTGGTGGCAAGCGCGTGCTTCACATGGTGGTGTTCCGCGAACACCTTCTCAAAGGCCGCCACTTTGGGGCCTTGCGTCAACCAACCGCTCATCAATGGCTCACGACAAGCTTGCCACTCTTCCTCACCCGTGGAAGGCAGGGAAATCTGTATGGACCGTTTCATGTTTTTTTCCATTACACCGGCAACCCGACTGACCGGCGGCGATCTTCCACTTCAGCCTTGTGACTGGCCCGCCATTCAATCAGTCGCTTGAGGCCGTCCATCAGGTCAATCTTTGCCGTAAAGCCGATCTCGTCGCTGGCGCGTTTGGCAGAGCCGATCCGGTTCCTGACCAAGGTGGCCTGGCTGCGCGGCGCATAGGTGATGGGCTTCTTGCAGTCCGTCAGCACCAGCAGCATCTCGGCAAGCTCCTTGAGCGATGTGCGCTTGCCGGTACCGACGTTGTAGAAGCGATCCTTGGTGTTGGCCTTCATGGCACAGACGTTGGCAAGTCCACAGTCTTCCACCGCGACAAAGTCAAACGCTTCCGAGCCGTCGCCCATGATGGTCGGGCTCTCGCCGCGGTCAATGGCGTCGAGCATTTTCATGATGACGGCAATGTAGGCGCCGTGGTAGTCCTGGCGCGGTCCATACACATTCATGTACCGGAGCCCGACATAGTTCAGGCCATAGCGGAAGTGAAACGGCCGCAACATCGCTTCCCCGCAGATCTTCGTTGCCCCGTAAAAATTCTGGTTGTTGAAGGGGTGGTCTTCCGTCATGGGCTCTTCCACGGCATCGCCATAGACAGAAGCCGAGGATGAATACACGAGGCGCTTGACGCCCTTTTTGACACACGCTTCCATGACATTGAAGGTGCCCCGCACGTTCACGTCAAATGCGCTTCTCGGAAACTCGTGGCATTGCAACAACCAAAGCGCGGCGAGGTGAAAAACGCCGTCCGCACCGTCAAGCGCTGCTTCCAGGATATCCGTCTGGAGAACATCGCCGCCGGCGTCGAAAATTTTCACGCGCGGGTCTTTCAGAGCCTGATGCAGGTTTTCGACTCGGCCACGCACGAAGTTGTCATAAATGACGATTTCCTTGACGTCTTCCTTGATAAGGTGATCGACCGTATGCGACCCTATCAGGCCTGCACCTCCAACCAACACCAGCTTTTTCCCTTTGAGTTCCATTGCCTTACCTCATTTCAAATCACTAAAAATGCATGTCTGTCCGGGAGGCGGCGAACCAGAGAAAGCGGGCGCCCGTCCGTCTTTTTAACCAATTGCCTTGCTCAATTCCAAGGCGATCCGCTCCACTTCCGGTGCCGACAGATCGGCGTGCATCGGCAGGCTCATCACCCGTTGGGCAAGCTCAGCTGCAATGGGCGTGCAATCGGCACAGCACAGATGGGCATAGGCCGGCTGCATGTTCAACGGTATGGGGTAATGGACGGCCGTGGGGATGCCAGCCTCCTTCAACTTCCCCTGCACCGCGTCCCGGGCATCGACAAATACGGTGTATTGGGCAAATACGCTGTTGCGGCCCTGCCGCTGGGCTACACGTGTTATGCCAAACCGGTCAAGTGTAGCGTTGTAAAGCGCGCCAATTTCAAGTCGTCTTTCGATCTCCCACTCGAAACGCTCCAGTTTTGCCAGCACGACCGCACATTGCAGGGTATCCATCCGGCCGCCCAGTCCGACCCGGGTATGGACATAACGGCGGCTCTGCCCATGGACCCGGATTTCGCGGCAAGCCTGGGCCAGTTCATCGTCATTGGTAAAAATGGCCCCGCCGTCGCCGTAGCACCCCAGGGGCTTGCTGGGGAAGAAGCTGGTGCATCCCAGCGTACTCAGATTGCAGCTCTTCCGCCCCTCGTAGTCCGCGCCAAAACTCTGGGCGGAATCCTCGATCACGGGAATATTCCCGTGACGCGCAGCCACGGCATTGATCTCGTTCATGTCCGCCACCTGGCCATACAGGCTGACGGGCATGATCGCGCGTGTTCGGGGGGTGATTTTCGCTTCGATAGCGGCAACGTTCAGGTTGCAGGTGTCCGGCTCAACATCCACGAAAACAGGCTTGGCACCAAGCAGCACGATCATCTCGGCGGTCGCCGCAAAGGTAAACGACGTGGTGATCACCTCGTCGCCAGGTCCCACGCCAAGGGCCATCAGGCTCATCAACAAAGCCTCGGTGCCGCTTGCGCAGGTGATGCAATGCCTGGCTCCGGTGTAGGCTTCCAGCCGTATTTCAAGTTCGCGAACTTCCGGCCCCATGATGTACTGGCCGTGTTCAAGCACGTCGTCGATGCGTTTTTGTATCTGCGGTTTGAGCGCCTGATATTGGGTTTTAAGGTCGATAAAGGGAATCATGGAAGTCGCAGACACTGGTCACTTGCAAGCTGATAACGGTCACCCGTGTGAGGACATGTCGCGCTACCGTTGCCGGTGAGCGGCAACTCAAGACGCTCGCCGAACCGGCTCATCCAGCCGGTCTGGCGCGCGGGCACGCCGGCCACAAGCGCATACGGTTTTACGTCGCGGTTGACGACCGCCCCGGCCGCCACAAAAGCGTACTCCCCCACCGTCGTGCCGCAAACAATCGTGGAATTGGCGCCCAAGGTGGCGCCCCGTCGTACCACTGTCTTGCGATACTCGTCCTTGCGGCTGACGGCGGCACGCGGGTTATAGACGTTGGTAAAAACCATGCTGGGCCCGCAAAACACGTCGTCCTCGATTTCTACACCGTCGTACACCGAAACGTTGTTTTGTATTTTCACGTTGTTGCCGATGACAACGTCGTTTCCCACAAACACGTTTTGCCCCAGGGAGCACCCGTCGCCAATTCGCGCTCCGGCACATACATGAACCCAGTGCCATATCCGGGTTTCGCTGCCAATCTGCGCGCCCGGATCAATGATGGCAGTTGGATGGAAGTTTGAAGCCATGCCAGACAGGTCAATAGTCCAGCGGCAGGGGCACGCGCTTGCCATCTCTGGCCGACAGATACACGGCGATCAGAACCTCCAGTGCCTTGAGGCCCTCCCTGCCGTCAGCCTGCGGTTCGGCCTCGCCGCGCAAGGTGTCAATGACATTCTTGTAGTAGAGCGGGTGGCCAAAGCCGTAGACCGAAGTGGTCTCGTAACTGGCCGCTTTAACTGCCGCATCATCGTCGTGTTCTTCGGAAAATTGCCATTGCTGGATTTCATTGACGGCAACCCCGCCAACGCGAACGGTTCCCTTCTCGCCAAGAATCGTGATGCTGCCTTCCAGGTTTTTCGGGTAGGTCAGCATGGTTACATTCATCGACCCGAGCGTGCCGGAGCGCCACCTGACATTGAGAACACCGGAATCTTCCACCTGAATGTTGCGCTCAAGCGTCGCGGTGTAGGCCTGGACACTTTCGATGGGGCCAATCAGCCAGTCGAGCAGGTCAACGTAATGACTGGCCTGGTTCATGAAGGCGCCACCGTCGTACTCCCACGTACCACGCCAGGCGGCGCTGTCGTAATACTCCTGTGGACGCGTCCAGAAGACATTGATATTGACCATGTAAATGCGGCCGAACCGTTTTTGCTCTACAGCGCGCTTGAGCAGTTGCAGCGTGGCATTGAGGCGATTCTGCTTGACAACGAACAGCCGGACATTGGCTTCATCGCATGCTTTCACCATGCGCAGCCCGTCGTGCCAGCGGGTTGCCATTGGTTTTTCGGTCATGACGTGGCGGCCCGACCTGGCGACCTGTACAGCCTGCTCCGGGTGCAGTCCGCTGGGCGTGGCCAGCACAACCATGTCAGCGTTGGTATGCGCCAGAAGCGCTTCAAGGCTCCTGTGGCCCCGGGCGCCGGTAAGTGCGACGGCGGCCTCGAGTGCGGTGGCGCTGGTATCGCAAATGTCCACGAGCTCAGCGCGATCCGAGTGCTTCTGGATCGCGTCAAAGTGATTGCTTGAAATGCGGCCGCAACCTACCAAGGCGATCCGGATTCTGCGGTCAACGATTACGGGATATTCATGCATGGGGGAGGACGCAGCTTAAACATCAATAATAGTTCAGAAATGCGGGGCTGCTGCCGCCGGAAGCCCGAGGCCGTCCCGATGGGCGCGGTGCGCGTCACCTTGCCCGATTTTGACTGGTCCGGCAGGCTAAAATCCCGACGTATTCCCGACAGCCGCTGCTGCCCTGGCCACACGCGCCAACAACGCGCAGTCTGTGGATCAGCAAGCAGCCGACCGCCTAAAAAATGAATTCCAGGGACGAAATGACGACCATGCCATGCAGCACGTATTAAAGCGCTCGTTTGATCTGGCGCTGGCGGTCCTGACAGGTCTCGCACTGGCTTTGCCATTGGTTCTGATCGCCATATGCGTTCGCCTGACATCTCCCGGTCCCGCCCTGTACTGGTCGGATCGGGTAGGTCGGCACAACAGGATTTTTCGCATGCCCAAGTTCCGGAGCATGCGGACCGGCACGCCTGCGGTAGCCACGCACCTGCTTGCCAATCCGGACGCGTACCTGACTCCGATCGGCTCTTTTCTGCGCAAAAGCAGCCTGGACGAGCTTCCACAGCTGTGGAGCATCATTGCGGGCGACATGAGTTTTGTGGGCCCGCGCCCTGCACTCTATAACCAGGCAGATCTTGTCGAACTTCGCACCGCACAGGGCGTCGACAAGCTGGTGCCGGGACTCACCGGCTGGGCGCAGATCAACGGACGTGACGAGCTTCCGATTCCCCAAAAAGTGGCTCTTGACGTTGAGTACCTGAAAAGGCAGTCACTTTGGCTGGACATCCGCATACTTTGGCTGACCGCTCTCAAGGTGGTACGGCGCGACGGTGTGGCCCACTAACGACCCGGTGTCTACCCAACCAGTCCTCTCCTTGCCTACTTTTTTGTGTATCGTTGCCCCATGCTGAAAACCAGACTTGTGAACCAGCCCCGGCGCGTCAAGCAGGCCGTCGCCCTGCTGGCGGACGCGGTGATGGGCATTATCGCAGTATGGGGCGCGTTCTCGTTGCGGCTCGACACGCTGCATTGGCCAGAGGCTGCCCAATGGTGGCCTTATGTCGCCGCCCCCCTGCTTGCGGCGCCCGTTTTTGTCCGGAATGGACTTTACCGTGCGGTTTTCAGGTACAGCGGCATGGCTGCCATGCGTGCGCTTGGGGTCGCTGTCCTGACGTATGCCGCACTTTTCTTCGGCCTGCTGGTGGTCATGAAGTGGTACGAAGTGCCCCGCTCCATCGGCGTGCTTCAGCCCATTTTGCTGCTGTTGTTGGTAGGAAGCAGCCGGATCGTCGCCCGCCTCTGGCTCAGCAGCCTGTCACGCAGTCAACGCCGGGGTATGGCCATCAGCCGGCTGCTCATCTATGGCGCCGGTTCTGCGGGCGTGCAGATGGCCAACGCCATCGCCAGTTCGCACGAATTCACGCTCGTCGGGTTTATTGACGACAGTCCCGCCATCCGGGGCCTGACGATCAATGGGGTCGGCGTGCACATGCCTTCCGATCTTCCCGATCTGATCTCGAAATACGACGTGACCGACCTTCTGCTGGCCTTGCCCTCGGTGAGCCGTTCCCGCCGCAATGAAATTCTGAACGACCTGCAGCCATTGCCAGTCCACGTCCGCTCCCTGCCCGGCCTGAGCGACCTGGCCCATGGGCGTATTGCCCTTGCCGACATCAAGGAGCTGGATGCCGAGGATCTGCTGGGACGCGAAGCAGTCGCACCAGATCGTGCCCTGCTGGCTCGCAACCTGGCCGGCAAGGTTGTCCTCGTGACCGGGGCGGCAGGCAGCATAGGCAGTGAACTGTGCCGCCAGATCCTGCAGGAAAATCCTTCGCGCCTGGTGCTCCTCGAGCACAGCGAATACGGGCTTTACAGCATCCACCAGGAACTGCAAAACGCATTGTCGGTTTTGCGCGGTCGCGATGGCATCACTACCGAACTGGTGCCGCTTCTTGCCAACGTCCGGGACCACGCCCGCCTGCTCGACATTTGCCGCGCCTACCGGCCGGACACGCTCTACCACGCCGCTGCCTACAAGCATGTCCCGCTGGTCGAACACAACCCGGCCGAAGGCATTGCCAACAATGTGCTGGGAACGCTGAACACTGCGCGCGCGGCCGTCGAAACAGGTGTGAGCCATTTTGTGCTTGTATCCACCGACAAGGCGGTTCGACCAACCAACATCATGGGGGCCAGCAAACGACTGGCCGAGATGGTGTTGCAGGCACTTTCCGCGAGCCAGGTCGTCAATTTTGATCCGGATGGGGACCCGGTGGGCAACACCACGCGTTTTGCCATGGTCCGGTTCGGCAATGTGCTCGGAAGCAGCGGCAGCGTTGTGCCCCTGTTTCGCCGGCAGATCAAAGCCGGCGGGCCGATCACCTTGACACACCCCGAGGTCACCCGGTACTTCATGACCATTCCCGAGGCTGCACAACTGGTTCTGCAGGCCGGCGCCATGGCTGAAGGGGGCGAGGTCTACGTCCTGGACATGGGCCAACCCGTGAAAATCATCGACCTGGCGTGCCGCATGGTCAAGCTGTCGGGACTAACGGTGCGCGACAAAACCCGCCCCGACGGCGACATTGCGATTGAGGTGACCGGCCTGCGGCCCGGGGAAAAACTCTACGAAGAATTGCTCATCGGGGACAACCCTGTCGCAACCGTTCATCCGCGCATCCTGAAAGCGCGCGAGGATTTTGTGCCGTGGCAGCAGTTTCGCGGTGACCTGGATCTTCTGCGCGAGGCTGTCGCCGCCAATGACACCGCGACCCTGCGTGGCATTCTGCTCAAACACGTCAGCGGATTTAAGCCTGACGAGCAGGACAGCGACCTCCTCGGCCAGTCGGTTGCCTAGCTAGCCTGCCGCAAGGGGCGCGCCGGCCCGGCTGCTGTCAGGTCTGGAAATCTGCGCCCCTGAACGCCTGCCCGGCCTTGTCCTTCGCCGAGAGCAGCGGGCTGGAACCCGCCAGGGGCCAGTCAATCGCGAGGTCAGGATCATCCCACGCCACACAGCGCTCCTGCGCCGGTGCGTAATAGTCGGTGGCCTTGTACAGGAAGTCCGCAGTCTCGCTGAGCACGAGGAACCCGTGCGCCAGCCCCGGCGGAACCCAAAGCTGGCGATTGTCCTGTTCATTGAGTTCCACGCCAACCCATTTACCGAAGGTCGGCGATTCGGGACGGATATCCACCGCCACGTCATAAGCGGCCCCGCGCACCACGCGAACCAGCTTGCCCTGGGGCTGCCCCACCTGGTAATGCAAGCCACGCAGGACCCCCTTTGCAGACCGGCTGTGGTTGTCCTGGACAAAAGTCAGGTCCGTGCCGGTGGCGGCATTGAAATCCCGCTGGTTGAAACTTTCAAAAAAGAAACCACGCGCATCGCCGAAAATCCGGGGCTCAATGATCAGCACATCTGCAATGGCCGTCTGTGTCACCTTCATGGCTGACCCCGCTCTTTAAGCAGGCGAAGCAGGTATTGACCGTACCCGTTCCTGGCGAGCGGTTGCGCAAGTTTTTCAAGCGCTGCATCACTGATAAAGCCGTTGCGCCAGGCAATTTCTTCGGGGCAGGCGATTTTCAGACCCTGCCGGTGCTCCAGCGTTGCGATGAACTGCCCCGCATCGAGAAGGCTGTCGTGGGTACCGGTATCCAGCCACGCATAGCCCCGCTGCATGATCTGGACCTTCAATCCGCCCCGCTCCAGATAAACCTGGTTGACTGCCGTGATTTCAAGCTCGCCCCGGCTGCTGGGTTTGATGGACTTGGCGATCTCGACCACCTGTGCGTCATAAAAATACAGGCCGGTGACGGCATAGTGGCTTTTGGGCGACGCGGGTTTTTCCTCAATGCTGTTGGCCCTGCCGTCCGCATCAAAAGCCACCACGCCGTAGCGCTCGGGATCCTGCACATGGTAGGCAAACACCGTTGCGCCCGACTCCTGCGCATCTGCTTCCATCAGCAGCTTGTGCAGGTCATGGCCGTAGAAAATATTGTCTCCGAGCACCAGCGCACTTGGGGCGCCGTCGAGGAACTTCTCCCCGATGATGAAGGCCTGCGCCAGGCCATCGGGGCTGGGCTGCACCGCATACTTGAGCTTCAAGCCCCATTGTGAGCCGTCCCCCAGAAGCTGTTCGAAGCGGGGCGTATCCTGCGGCGTGCTGATGATCAACACCTCGCGGATGCCCGCGATCATCAGTGTGCTCAACGGGTAGTACACCATGGGCTTGTCGTAAACCGGCAGGAGCTGCTTGCTGATGGCAAGTGTGGCCGGGTGCAGGCGGGTGCCAGAGCCTCCGGCGAGGATGATGCCTTTGCGTTGGGTCATGAGATGGATCAGGTGATTTCGGACAACATGCGGGCGACGCCTTGTTGCCACTCGGGGAGAGTCAAGCCGAAGCTGTCACGGAGTTTAGCGGTGTTCAGGCGGGAATTGTCGGGCCGCAAGGCCGGCGTGGGAAAGGCAGCCGTCGGAACCGGATCGACGGCCTCAGGCGAGGTCTTCAGAGACATGCCCGACCGGGTCGCATGCTCAAGCACATAACGGGCATAACCATGCCACGAGGTCTCACCGGCGGCGGCCAAGTGATAAATACCGGCGGCGGAAGCGCCATGCCGGACGGCCCAAGTCATGTGCGCCGTGACATCTGCCAGCAAATCGGCGCCGGTTGGCGCGCCAAACTGGTCACTGACAACACTCAGGCGCTCGCGCTCCGCGGCCAGGCGCAGCATCGTCCTGGCGAAGTTGCCGCCGCGTGCTGCATAAACCCAGCTGGTGCGCAATATCAGGTGTTTTTTGCACAAGGCAACGATGCGCTTTTCACCCTCCAGCTTGGATCGGCCATAGACGTTGAGCGGGCCGGTTGGATCGTCCTCTCGCCAGGGCGTGCTGCCGCTGCCGTCAAACACATAGTCGGTCGAGTAGTGCACCAGCCAGGCGCCTGCCGCCTGAGCCGCCTCCGCCAGCACGCCGGGGGCTTCGGCATTGACGGTGTGCGCGGTTGCGGCATCACTTTCGGCCTTGTCCACTGCGGTATAGGCAGCTGCGTTGACGATGAGATCAGGGCGCAGTTGCTGCACGGCGGCGCGAATTCCCTGCAGGTTGCCGAGATCTCCGCAATGGTCGGTGCTGTGCCGGTCCAGCGCCACCAGCTCGCCCAGGGGGGCCAGACTGCGCTGCAACTCCCATCCGACCTGCCCGTTCTTGCCGAAAAGCAGGATTTTCATGCGGTGGCCGCGCCCGCGTAGTGGGTGTCGACCCAGTCCCTGTAGGCGCCGCTTTGCACATCGGCCACCCAGCCGGGATTGGCCAGGTACCAACGGATCGTCTTTTCTATGCCGGTCTCAAAAGTTTCCGCAGGCCGCCAGCCGAGTTCACGCTCGATCTTGCTCGCGTCAATGGCATAACGGCGGTCGTGTCCGGGCCGGTCCTTGATATGGGTGATTTGCTCTCGATAGGATTTGCCGTCTGGACGCGGGTGCATTCCGTCGAGCAAGGCACACACACTGCCGACAATGTCGATGTTGGGTTTCTCGTTCCAGCCGCCGACGTTGTAGACCTCACCGGCTTTCCCCGCTTCGAGCACGCGGCGTATCGCGCTGCAGTGGTCGGCGACATACAGCCAGTCCCGGACCTGCAGGCCATCCCCGTAAACCGGCAAGGGCTTGCCCGCGAGGGCATTGACGATCATCAGTGGAATCAGTTTTTCGGGGAAATGGCGTGGCCCGTAGTTGTTGCTGCAATTGGTCGTGAGCACCGGCAGGCCGTAGGTATGGTGGTAGGCGCGTACCAGATGATCGCTGGCCGCCTTGCTTGCGGAATAAGGGCTGTTGGGCTGGTAGGGATGCGTTTCCGTAAATGCGGCATCGGCCGGCCCCAGCGACCCGTACACCTCGTCCGTGGACACGTGCAGAAAGCGAAAGCCGGTTTTCTCCGCCATGTCCAGGCCAACCCAGTAGGACCTGGCAGCCTCAAGCAGGCGGAAGGTTCCGACGATGTTGGTCTGGATGAAATCTTCCGGACTGGAGATGGACCGGTCTACATGGGATTCGGCCGCAAAATTGACAATGGCTCGCGGCTGGTAACGCTCCAGAAGGCCAGACACCAGCGCAGCATCGCCTATGTCGCCCTTGACGAAGATGTGCCTCGGATCGCCCTGCAGCACAGCCAGGCTTTCCATGTTGCCGGCATAGGTGAGCTTGTCGAGATTAATGACCGGCTCGTCATGTATCGCCAGCCACTCCAGAACAAAATTGGCGCCGATAAAACCCGCGCCTCCGGTAAGCAAAATCATGAGCCCGTCCTATGTATGCCGACGCCGTCTGGCGTTCGGATGCATTATGCCTTTGGCGTTTGCGCCGCCCCTTACGCGCGACCCAGTGAAAAAACCAGAAAAAATCGCCCGGGCGGGCGATTTCCGGGAAGCGCGGAGGACCGTCAGAAATGAATCCCGCGCATCATCTGCTGCAAGGCCACGGCTTCAGGCGACAGTGTCTGCTTGACCGGCTTGTCGCCCGGCTTGGCGCCTTTGGCAGCTGACGAATCAGGGAACATGCGGAAGCTGGTGTTCATCGCGATCTGCGCGACGCGCGGCAACAGCGCATGCAACACCTGGCCGGCAATCCCCAGGCGGGTCGCAATACGCACCGACTTGAAGATGCAGGCCTGGGCCACCAGGTCGGCGGCTTCCTCGGGGCTCAGGGTCGGCACGTTGTTGTACAGGTTGGTGGGCGCAATCATCGGCGTGCGCACCAGCGGCATGTTGATGGTGGTGAAGGTGATGCCCTGGTCGGCAAATTCGCTAGACGCGCAGCGTGTCCAGGCATCCAGCGCGGATTTGGACGCCACATAGGCCGAGAAACGCGGCGCATTGGTCAACACGCCGATCGAGCTGATGTTGACCACATGGCCCTTGCGTTTGGCCACCATGCCGGGCAGAAAGCCCATGGTCACGCGCAGGCAGCCGAAGTAGTTGAGCTGCATGGTGCGTTCGAAATCGTGGAAGCGGTCGTAGCTGGCCTCGATGGCGCGGCGGATCGAGCGGCCGGCATTGTTGATGAGGAAATCCACGCCCCCGTGGTTGGCGATCAGCGTCTGCACAAAACGGTCGCAATCGGCCATGTCGGCAATGTCGGCCGGGTAGGCGATGAATTCATAGCCCTTGGCTTTGGCTTCCTTGCAGGCCTCGTCGAGTTTGTCCTGGTCGCGGCCGCAGATGATGGTGACGGCGCCGGCTTCGGCAAATTTGTGCGCCGCCGCCAGGCCGATGCCCGACGATCCGCCGGTGATCAGCACCACCTTGCCGGCCACCGTGCCGCGCAGTGAGCGGTCGATGTGCAGGTCCGGGTCCAGGTGCCGCTCCCAGTAATCCCAGACCCGCCAGGCGTAGTCCTTGAGGTTGGGGCATTCCACGCCCGAGCCTTTCAGGGCGGCCAGCGTTTCGCGGCAGTCGAAACGTGTCGGGTAATTGACAAAGGTCAGCATGTCCTCGGGCAGGCCCAGGTCGGCCATGACGGCGTTGCGCACGCGCCGGACCGGCGCCAGCGCCATCAGGCTCTTCTTGACACCGCGCGGGATGAAACCGAGCAGCGCCGCATTGACGAACAAATTCATCTTGGGCGCATGGGCGGCGCGGCTGAAAATGTCCAGCACATCACCGACGCGGTAGCCCACCGGGTCCACCAGGTGAAAGCATTTTTTGGCGATGCTGGTCTTGTGGCTGATGACATCGAGCGCGTCGACCACAAAATCGACCGGCACGATGTTGATGCGGCCGCCTTCCAGGCCCACGGCCGGCATCCAGGGCGGCAGCAGTTGCCGCATGCGCTGGATCAGCTTGAAGAAATAGTAGGGCCCGTCGATCTTGTCCATCTCGCCGGTGGTGCTGTCGCCCACCACCATCGCCGGGCGGAACACGGTCCACGGCACCTTGCATTCCTTGCGCACGATTTTTTCGCTCTCGTGCTTGGTCATGAAGTAGGGATGCTCGTAGTTCTCGGCTTCCTCGAACATGTCCTCGCGGAACACACCTTCGTACAAGCCTGCCGCGGCAATCGAGCTGACATGGTGGAAATGTCCGGCGTCGATGAGCTTGGCGAATTCGACGGTGTGGCGCGTGCCTTCCACATTGACGGCGATCTGGCTTTCCTCGTCGGCGCTGAGGTCGTAAACCGCCGCGAGGTGATAGAAGTGATCGATCTGGCCCTTGAGCTTTTTGATGTCGTCGGCAGACACACCGAGTTTTTTTGCCGTCAGGTCGCCGTGCACCGGCACGGCCCTGGCCGCGCTCACACCCCAGTACTCGCGCAGCGCCTCGACCTTGCCCGCGCTCTCCTTGCGGATCAGGAAATGGACGACAGCCCCCTTGCGCTCCAGAAGCTTCTTGACCAGGCGCTTGCCGATGAAGCCTGTGGCTCCGGTGACGAAATACTGCATTGTGTTCTCCGCTAGACAACTCTGAACCAAAGGTAGATTCTTGCGCAAGCCCTACTTCCCGCTGGTCAGCAGAAACCCGCGCACCCCCGGCTTCTAGGAGCCCCTGCCTAAACCTGGAACCCGACTGGGCTTATATTTTGACCATGCGCCGCATGCCCCATGCGGCCTCCATCCACACCCCACGTCAGGAGTCCACCATGGTCAAGAAGCTGCAAAAAATGAGCGCCGACAAAAAGTCCGCGCCCCAACTCTCCGGTGCCGTCAAGGAATCTGCCCAGCAGATCTGGCTGGCCGGCCTCGGCGCCTTCTCCAAGGCACAGGAAGAAGGCGGCAAGGTCTTCGAAACCCTGGTCAAGGAAGGCCTGTCCATCCAGCGCAAGACCCAGGCTGTGGCCGAAGAAAAAATCTCCACCGCCACCAACAAGATGGCCACCATGGCCACCGACATCAGCTCCAAGGCCGGCCACCAGTGGGACAAGCTCGAAACCATTTTTGAAGAGCGCGTCGCCAAGGCCCTGAACAAGCTGGGCGTGCCATCGGCCAAGGACGTGGATGCACTGATCGCCCGCATCGACGAGCTCAACAAAAACGTGCAGCAGATGGCCAGCAAGCCGGCCGCCAAGGCAGCGCCCCGCGCCGCGGCAAAAAAATCCGCGGCAGCCAAACCCGCCGCCAAAAAGCGTGCGCCGGCACGCAAGTCCGCCTGAGACTGTGACTCACGGTAAAAAGGACGCTCGACGTCCTTTTTTTATGCCTGCCCGTCCACGGCCACATTGCTGCAAAGCAGCAAATTCGCCAGTGACCGGCGTCTACACTTCCGATTCATGACTTCTGCCCAGCGTTCAGGAAAAAGCCGCCCAGGCAACGCAGTGAAAAAAACCGCCCACACCACCAGCGGACCACGCATCGCTTTGGCGCTGGCCGGCGGCGGACCGTTGGGGGCGATCTACGAAATCGGCGCCCTCTGCGCGCTCGACGAAGCGCTGCAGGGACTGTCCTTCACCAAGCTGCACCACTACGTGGGGGTTTCGGCCGGCGGGTTTATCGCCGCCGGGCTCGCCAACCGCATGACGCCGCGCGAGTTGTGCGCCGCATTCATTGAAAACGACCACCAGGCCTCGGAAGTCTTCGATCCGGCGTGGCTGCTGATGCCCGCCTATGGTGAATTCCTGCGCCGCGGCATCATGCTGCCGGGGTTGGCGGCCTCGGCCCTGTGGCGTGCCACCTTCGGACGAAAGTCGCTGCTGCATGCGCTGGAAACCCTGGGCCCGGCCCTGCCAACGGGGATGTTCTCGAACGAGGAAGTGGACCGGCGACTGGCTGCCCTGTTCTCGAAAAACGGCCGCACCAACAACTTCCGCGAGCTGGGCACGCGACTCACGCTGGTGGCCACCAACCTGGACAGCGGCGAGGCCGCGCCCTTCGGCCAGCCCGGCTGGGACCATGTGACTATCTCCCGGGCGGTGCAGGCCAGTTCGGCGTTGCCGGGGCTGTTTCCCCCGGTGGAAATCGACAACAGTTACTACGTGGATGGCGCGCTCAAGAAAACCCTGCACGCCGGCGTGGCGATGGACGGCGGCATCGACCTGATGATCTGCCTGAACCCGCTGGTGCCGTTTGACGCCACCCTGGCGCCGGAGCTGTCGATGGCACAACGCGTGATGCGGCGCGGCCTGCCGCGTGAACGCCAGGCCATCCCGCGCATCGTGGACGGCGGCCTGCCGGCGGTGCTGAGCCAGACCTTCCGCTCCATGATCCACTCGCGCCTGGAGCTGGGCATGAAGCACTACGAACACGCCTATCCCGACACCGACATCGTGCTGATCGAGCCTGACGCCCGGGACACCGACATGTTCCTGGCCAACACCTTCAGCTACGGCCAGCGCCGCCAGCTCGCCGAACACGCCTACCAGACGACGCGCGAGATGCTGCGCTCGCGCAAGACCAGCCTCTCGGCCAAGCTGGCGCGGCACGGGGTGTCGCTGAACCTGGCGGTGCTGGAAGACACGCGCCGCCACCTGGTCAGCCCGGCGCCTGCGCCGACGCGGATCGGCCGGGCCATCCGTTCGCTCGAGGAAGTCATGGAAGACGTGAGCCATGCGCTGGGGCCGTCGGCCGCCCGTCCGGCATGAGCCACAGGACCGCTCCCGGGGCAGGGGCTGTCCCAAAGCGGCCCCGCTCGTCTTCCCCAGTTCCAGGACCGGCATCCGTGCGTTAGAGTAGAAAAAAATACGAGGTAGACACCATGGCGAAAAAAGCGCCGCGCCGAACTGCTGAACGCATCCTCGAGGTGACGCTTGATCTGTTCAACCGTTTCGGCGAACCCAATGTGTCGACCACGCTGATTTCGGCCGAACTGGGCATCAGCCCCGGCAACCTCTACTACCACTACCCGGCCAAGGACGAACTGATCAACTCGCTGTTCGACCGCTACGAGCGGGCGCTCAGCGAACTGCTCAATGCCAGCGACAGCGTGCGGGACGTGGAAGACGCCTGGTTTTTCATGCACTCGCTGTTCGAGCTGATCTGGCAATACCGCTTTCTCTACCGCGACCTCAACGACCTGCTCAGCAAGAACCGCCGGCTCGAGACACATTTCCAGTGGATCCTGAAAAACAAGACGCGCTCGGTCAAGGCCATGCTCGACAGCATGAGCCGGGCCAATGCCGTGAGCATCGACTCCCGCGAGGTCGAGGCCACCGCCACCAGCATGGTGGTGGTGCTGACCTACTGGCTGAGCTTCGAGTACGTGCGCGACCCGCGCAATGCGCTGGAGCCCGAAAATGCGCAATCCGCGCTGCTGCGCGGCGCCCACCATGTGCTCAACCTGCTGATTCCTTACCTGGAGCAGGGCCAGCGCATGCACCTGCAGGCCCTGGTCGGCGCCTACACCCAGCCGACCTGATCACCACAACACAATATTCAAGGAGACAAACATGGCCAAATGGACCGCTTTCCCCCACCCCGGCGACTATGCCTTCGACGCGGCCAGCCTCAAAAAGAGCTGGGCCCGCCTGCACCAGGGCGACTGCGAGCCGCTGCCCAAGGACGCGGGGGTGCTGCAGGCCTGGGTGCTGTTCCACAACGGCGAGTTCCAGAAGGCGGCCGAAGCCGGCCTGAAGGCCGGCGGCGCCGGCCTCACGGTGGCCAACAAGGCCACCAGCATTTACGCCAACTACCTCGAGACCAAGGAAAAAGCCAAGCTGGACCTGTTCATGGAAGTGGCCGGGCGGGCCGAGGCCCAGCAGGCGGCGGAACCGAAAAACGCCAACGCCTGGTACTGGCAGGCCTACGCGCTGGGCCGTTATGGCCAGGGCATCAGCGTGGCCAAGGCGCTGGCCCAGGGCCTGGGCACCAAGGTCAAGAACGCGCTGGAGCAGGCCATCAAGCTCTCACCCAAACATGCCGACGCCCACATCGCGCTGGCGGCGTTTCATGCCGAAGTGATCGACAAGGTCGGCTCGCTGATAGGCGGCATGACCTACGGCGCCAAGAAGGACCAGGGCCTGGCCTTGTTCAAGGAAGCCCTCAAGCTCAACCCGACTTCGGCGATTGCCATGATCGAATATGCCAACGGCATGGTCATGCTCGAAGGCGACAAGAAAATGAAGGAAGCCACCAAGCTGTATGAACAGGCCGCCGCCAGCCAGCCGCTCGATGCGATGGAGCGCCTGGACGTGGAGATGGCCAAGGCCGAACTCGAAGACTAGGCGAAAAAAACGGGCGGAGCGCTATTTTTTTGATAGCTGCTTACGCCCGTCTTACGGGGTCTGGAGCCCCAAAATGGTTATGAACTCAGGCCATCCACCGCCTGGAACAGCGACTGCCGCGCCTGCGTGATGACCTGCTGCTTCCAGTCGTCGGTGTTGACGTAAAACGCATCCATCATCTGCTGCTTGATCTGCGCGGCCAGCGCCGCCGGCGCCTCGGGGTGCAGATTGAGCCAGTGTTCGGCACGCAGCGCCTGCATCATCTCGAAAGGCGGCAGGGTGCCGTATTCCATGGCGATGCCGGTGTACTCGGCGTCCGGGCACTCCTCGTAAATCGAATTCCACATCAGGCCGGTCAGGAAAGCCGAACTCGACGAGCCGTCGTAAATCGAAGTCACCGGCGTCTTGCCGCCGTTGTCCCACCAGGCGCGTGCGCGGGCCAGCGCCTCCTTGTCGTCGCGGCAGGCGCAGATGCGCTCGCCGACGCCGCTGGGGCCCAGGCCGGTGTGGATATCTATCCAGCCCACGCGGCGCGCAAAACGCACATGGGTCTGCATCACCTGGCGCAGGGTCAGGTTGCTCCAGGTCGGCGCGGTGCCGCCGAAAAACAGGCCCTTGTCGAACTCGTGCTGGCCGCGCGTGATGGCGGCCTGGTAGGCGTCCATGCCGCGGTCCTGGATGTACTGGCCGGTGGCCGCGGCATTGTCCGCGGTCGGCGGCCAGACCTCGGGCAGCAGCAGCGGCTGAATCTCGCGGTAGGCTTCGTTGACCGGCAGCGGCTGCGAGAAATCGTGGAAGTTGCGGTTCAGGTCCACGTTTTCATGCGTGGTGCGCCGGATGTGCGAAAAACCATAGGGGTTGAGCGCATGGATGTAGAGCACGGCGACGCCCTGCTCCCTCGCCTTGGCGCGCCATTCCGCGTCGCGCAGCGCATGCACCTGGACACCCGAGCCGCAATAACCCTCGACGCCGTGGCAGGCGCTGCTGACGATCAGCAGCGAACGCGCATCGGCCGGGCCATCCATGACCACGTCCATCGCCAGCACCTCGCCGTCGCGTCCGGCTTCGGGGTGCAGATGCGTCTCGACCGTGAGTTCGGCCGCGGCGGCGGCTTCGAGGAACTTCGCGCGGGCTTCGGCGTAACTTGTGGAAAATGCGTCGTTCACCCCGGTCATGCGGCGTCCTTGGTCAGCCAGCTCTCGGCCAGCCGCACCCAGAAGGTCGCTCCCAGCGGAATCAGGTCATCGTTGAAGTCGTAACTCGGGTTGTGCAGCATGCAGGGCCCGCCGCCGTGGCCGATCTCGCGGTGTGCGCCGTCGCCGTTGGCGATAAAGGCATAACAGCCGGGCTTGGCCTGCAGCATGTAGGAGAAATCCTCGCCGCCCATGGTCGGTTCCTGGGTGATCACATTGTCCGCGCCGACGATCTCGGCCATCACCTTGCGCGCAAACTCGGTTTCCTTCGCGTGGTTGATGGTCGGCGGGTAGTTGCGCACAAACTCGAACTCGCACTCGGCCTCATGCGCGGCGCAGATGTTCTCGGCGACCTGCTTCATGCGCCGCTCTATCATGTCCAGCACTTCCAGCGTGAAGGTGCGCACCGTGCCCTGCAGCTCGCAGCTGTCGGGGATCACGTTGGTGGCCTCGCCGGCATGAATCATGGTGACCGAAATCACACCGGCATCCACCGGCTTCTTGTTGCGGCTGATGATGGTCTGGAAGGCCTGCACCATCTGGCAGGCCACCGGCACCGGGTCAATGCCGTTGTGCGGCAACGCGGCATGGCCGCCCTTGCCGCGTATCGTGATCTTGAACTCGTTGGTCGAGGCCATCACCGGGCCGGCGCTGGCGGCGAACTTGCCGACCTGGGTGCCCGGCCAGTTGTGCATGCCGAACACCGCGTCCATCGGGTACTTGTCGAACAGGCCGTCCTTGATCATCTCGCGGGCGCCGCCACCGCCCTCCTCGGCCGGCTGGAAGATCAGGTAGACCGTGCCGTCGAAGTTGCGGTTTTTCGCGAAGTGCTGCGCGGCCGCCAGCAGCATGGCGGTGTGGCCGTCGTGGCCGCAGGCGTGCATTTTGCCGGCGGTCTTGCTGGCATGTTCAAAGGTGTTGAATTCCTGCATGGGCAGCGCGTCCATGTCGGCGCGCAATCCGATGGCGCGGCTGGAAGTGCCGTTCCTGACGATGCCGACCACGCCGGTCGTGCCCATGCCGCGATCGATGGGGATGCCCCACTCGGTGAGTTTTTGCGCCACCACGTCGGCGGTGCGCACTTCCTCGAAACACAGTTCGGGATGGGCGTGGATGTCACGGCGCACGGCGGCAATGCCTGCGGCCTGGGTGACGATGGAGTCGATGACTTTCATGAAAACCTCTTGATGGTCAGGCCCGCGGCGCGGCGCGATGTGCGGACGGCTTGCGGACCCAAGGTTGGCCTTGGTAGTGGGCATAGTCTGCCAGATTTAGCAGGGGCACGTCGCCGCTGGAGTCGCCGTACGCATGCAGGGCAAGCGGTTTTTGCAAGCCCCGCGCCAGCAACCAGTCCTGCAGGCGCCGCACCTTCTCCTGCCCGTGGCAATTCGGCGTGGCCATCTCGCCAGTGAGTGCGCCATCCCGGCTTGCCAGTTCGGTGCAAAGCACGCCCTGCACACCGAGCACGCGGCCCACTTCGTGTAAATAAATACCCGGGGAAGCACTCACGATCACACAACAATGGCCGAGTTGCTGGTGCCGGCGCAGCCGCGCCAGCATGTCGGGCTGCCACTGCGCAGGCAGGTCGTCCTGCACAAAAGCGGCCGTCCATCGCGCGATCTCTTCGTCGCTGCGCCCGGCCAGGGCGACCGACAGCAAACGCGCCTTGGCGCGGTGGTTGCTCATCAGGCGCAGCGCAAAAGCCGCCAGCCAGGGCCCGCTCAGCAGCAGCGCCCCCACAAACCGCGGCCAGCCGAGCCCGCGCTGCAGATAGGGCAGCAAGGTGTCGCGCCGCGTCAGCGTTCCGTCGAAATCGAAGGCGGCCACTTCCACAGGCGCGCTCGCTGTGTCAGGCGAAACAACTACTTCTGGCATCGCACCTGCCCGCACAGGCGCTCGCAGAACGGGCAGCCGCTCATGGGCAGCCAGGTCGGGATGTTGTAGTAACGCCGGTAAATTGTTGCCAGCACGCCGTCACGGTAGGCGGCGTAGTTGAAGCCGCGGCCCTCGACCGCATAAAAGGGCACGCCGTCCTGCGTGTAACTGAGTACCTGCACGCTGTCGAAGTAAGGCGTGTAGTCATCGAGCTGCGGCGCATCCATGCGGACGATGCGCACGGTTTTACCCTGGTACAGCGAGAAGTCCACCAGCATGTCGTCCTGCCGCGCATGGAAGTTGCCCGGGCCGAACACCGGCACGTACTGCCCGAGCGTGTGGCCGTAAATCGAGGCCGGTGTGTAGGCGCTGGCCATCAGCACCACACCGGGCGCCGTCACTTGCGCCAGCATCTCGGGGGTCTTGTAGCTGCGGATGATGCGCGGGTACAGGCTGGTGTTTTTCCAGTCCTGGAGCGAGGTCGCATAGAGGCCGGCCACGGCCAGCACGTGTAGGCCGGCAAAGACGGCCATGCCCAGCGCGCAGGCCCTGAGTTTGTCTTTCGGCAAAGCCAGGGCCAGCAGCGCAAAACCAAAGGGGTAGAAGGACAACACCCAGTGCAGGCCCACGACCTTTTTGAACGACAGCAAGGCAAAAAACAGCAGCGGCACCAGCACCAGGCAGGCCAGCAGGCGCTGCTGCCGCGACACGGCGGCCAGCGCGCCGCGTTGCCGCCAGGCCAGCCAGGCCGCCGCCGGCGTGATGAGGTAGGCCATCATCGCCAGGTACAGCAGCGGCTTGTTCCAGGCGAAGGCTTCGCCCTGGTTGCGGTTGTACACATTGAACATGATGTTGGACCAGCCGTGCGACATGTTGTACGCGATGTTGATGGCCGGCCCGGGCAGGGCGCACAGCACCAGCAGCGCAAAAGCCGGCCAGCGCTCGCGCCGGTACAGCGCGAAATACACCAGGTAGCTCAGGCCCAGCACCACCGAAAAATACTTGGACAAAAACGCGCAGCCCAGCGCCAGCCCGGCCAGCGCATACAGCATCCAGGCGTGGCGGTCCAGCTGCTCGCGCCGCTCGGCGCGCAGCACCAGCGCGACCGACAGCACCGACCAGAAGATCAGCGGCGTGTCGGTGGTGATCAGGGTGTTGAGCCAGTTCAGCGGCGCCAGCCAGAAAAACAGCACGGCCCAGGCCGCGCGCTCGCGGCCCAGCGGCGCCAGCGCCCAGCCCACCAGGCCGCCCAGCGCCAGCGGCAGCAGCACCACCGGCAGGCGGATGGACCAGACGCTGTCGCCCAGGGTGGCACGCATCAGCGCGATCAGCCAGCCGATCATGGGCGGGTGGTCGTAATAACCCCAGTCGGGGTACACGCCCCACCAATAGAAAAAGGCTTCGTCGCCGGTGATCGGAAAGGTCCCGGCGATCCACAGGCGCAGCGCCAGCGACAGCAGGCCGGCGGCGACCAGCCAGCCGGTGATGGAAACGGAAGCGGCCGCAGCCTGGAGGCGTGAAAACATGGGTTACCTGAAACTGATGTCGCGGCGGATGGCGGCACTATAGACCAGCGCCAGCGCACCGATGGCCACCGCCAGCCAGAGCGTGACCAGCCGCACCTGCACCGTGATACCCAGCGCGAGACCCGCGCTGGCACCGTGGGCGACCAGCACGGCCGCCAGGATGGCCTCCATGCCGCCGAGGCCGGCCGGCAGCAGCGACAGCGCGCCGCCCACCATGGCCAGCGCATAAAACCCGGTGGCCTCCAGCGCGCTCACCGACAAGCCGGCCTCGCGGCAGAGCAGCCAGACCGCCACACCCTGCGCCGCCCAGGCCACCAGGCTCAGGGCCAGCCACAGCAGCGGGCGTGTCGCCAGGCAGGTCCAGGCCTCGCGCAGCCAGGCAAAACGCGCCAGCAGCCGGTCGCGGAATTTGGCCAGCAGGGCAACAACCATCACGCCCAGCACCACCGCCAGTCCGGCCAGTCCCAACACCAGCGGCGGCCCGACCAGCCCGGCCAGCCACCAGGCCACCGGCAGGCACAGCAGCAACAGGCACAGCAGGTCGGCCAGCCGCTCGGCGCCGAAAATCGCCAGGCTTTGTGTCGCGCTCAACGGATTGCGCGCCAGCAGCAGGCCGCGCGCCGCCTCGCCGACATTGCCCGGGGTCGGCGTGAAGGTGTAGCCGGCCAGGTACAGCCGCAGCGCCTCACCGATGGGCAGCGGCCGGCCGTAATGCGCCATCCACAGCCGCCAGCGCAGACCGCGCAGCAGGTTGTTGAGCAGGCACAGGGCGATGGCCTGCAGGCCGGCCGTTGATGCCAGCGCCTGCAGCGGCGCCAGCGGCGAGGTCTCTGAAAACAGCGCCAGCAGCACGGCATACAGCGTGGCGGCCGCGCCCATCACCAGCAGCAAGGGCTTGAGCGGCAGGCGGGCGGCCGGCCGGCCGGGCAGGTTCAAAAGCGGTGCCCCAGAAACACCACCAGCCAGGCGGCCAGCGCTGCCAGGATCCAGGGGTCGCGCAGCAGGTCGCGCGAGACGTCTTCGCCGCGCCCGCGGTGCACCTGGAAGGCGTAACGCAACATGGCGAAAACCACGATGGGCACGGTGTAGAGCAGGCGGTCGCCATGCTGGCGCTGCGAATCGGCGCTGGCCGCAAACAGGCCGTAGGTCAGCAGCGAGGCCGTCATGGTCACCGCCATGAAGATGTCCAGCAGCGCCGGCGGGTAATGTTCGAGCACGGCGCGCTGGTCAGCCTCGTCGTGGAAACTTTCTGCCTTGCGTTTGGAAAAGCCGAGGAACAGCGCCACAAACAGGCCCGCCAGCAGCAGCCAGCGCGAGGGCGGGATGCCCACGGCCAGGGTGCCGGCCAGCAGCCTGAGCATGAACCCCGAGGCGATGATGGTCACGTCCACCACCGGCACATGTTTGAGCCGCCAGGAGTAGGCCAGGTTCAGCGCGAGGTACAGGCCCAGCAGCACCAGCAATTTGAAGTTGCCGGCCGCCAGGACCAGACCGGCCGCCAGCAGCACGGCCGCCAGCACCAGGGCTGCCGTTGGCGACACGGCGCCGCTGGCCAGCGGGCGCGTGCGCTTGACCGGATGCCGGGCATCGGCGGCCCGGTCGTGCCAGTCGTTGAGGATGTAGACCAGGCTGGAAAAACAGCAGAAGGCCGCAAAAGCGTTGAGCACCGTCAGCGCCAGCGGGCCGTTGTTCCAGGTTTCGCTGAACATCAACCCGGCAAACACAAAGGCGTTCTTCAGCCATTGGTGGGGGCGCATCAGGGTGACGAGGCTGGACAACAGGCGCATGGGCGGTGGGGACAGGACGGATGGATGCCGGCGCATGGGGCACGGCCGGTCGGCGTCAAGCATAACTGACACCGGCCACGGCGCCTGCCGCCGGGGCAGGATCAGGCCAGCCGCCGGGGCGGGCGCTCCGGCCCGCTGGACTTTATGAACAAAAAAGGCCGGCAGCCCTTGCTGGACATGCGTAAGCAGCTATTAAAGAAATAGCACTTCGGGCGGCCGCCCGCGCCTGCGCAGCACTCAGGTGCGAACGCGCCCGTCGCCCGTCAGCATGGACAGCTCGACAAAACTCGAGGCCACGTGGTCGGTCGGCGAAAAGCTCACCGAGAATCCGCCCAGCGACTGGCTGCCCACGCCCTCGAGGCCGGCAATCAGCGACTCACGCGTCGGTTTGGCGCCGGCACGCTTGAGGCCGTCGACGAACAGCCGGGCGGCGATATAACCTTCCATGCTGGAGAAGTTGGCCTGGGCGTCCTTGCCGGCGGCCTTGACCGCATCGACAAATTCCCGGGCGATGGGACGTGCGGCGTTGTAGGGCGAAGGCATGACTTGCGACACCACCACGCCGGCGCCGTCCTTGCCGAGTTCGTCGGCCAGCGCCTGGGTGCCGACAAAGGACACGTTGTAGAAAGTGCCGCCATAACCGGCCTTGCGGGCTTCGCGGATGAAGGCCGCGCAGGACTTGTAGGCGCTGATCTGCACCACGGCGTCGGGGCCGGCGGCCACCAGGGTCTTGACGGCAGCGGCCACATCGACCGAATTGCGCTCCACCGTGGCCTGCGCCACCGTCTTGAGGTTCTGGGCGCCCAGCGCCAGCGTCACACCGTCGAGGCCGGCCTTGCCGTAGGCGTCGTTCTGGTAGAACACCGCGATTTTCTTCAGCCCCAGGCTGGTCAGCTGCTTGACGATCAGGCCGGTCTCGTCGTTGTACGAAGCACGGACATGGAACGCGTATTTGTTGAAGGGTTCACGCAGCGCCATGGCGCCGGTGAAAGGCGCGATGAAGGGCGCCTTGTCCTTGGTCGCCAGCGGCAGGGCCGCCACACTGGTCGGGGTGCCGATGTAGCCGAACAGCGCGAACACGTCGTCGGCCAGCAGCTTGCGGGTGTTTTCGGCGCAGCGGTCCGGCTCGTAGCCGTCGTCGAGATTGCGGATCTCGATCAGCCGTTTGCCGACCCCGCCCTGGGCGTTGACCTGGTCGAAATAGACCTTGGCGCCCTGGTAGAACTGGATGCCGAGCTGGGCGGCCGGGCCGGTGAAGGCGGCCGACTGTCCGAGGACGATCTTGCTGTCGGACTGGGCCCGGGCGATGTTGAAACCGGCCACCAGGGTGGCACCGGCGGTGAGGGAGAAGGTTCGGCGATTGATAAGCATGCAACCATTTTCAGGTCGGCATGTGTCACTGAAACTGACAGCGCGATCGTCCTCGCTTCGCGTTTCGGCAAATCGAGTACTTTGGTTTTAGAAAACCTTTGTTTTAAGGGTTAACCCTTGAATTTGCGTCAGAAGACTGTCAGCCTGTGTCGCGGCGCCCCAACTATTCCCGGACCCGCCCCTGGGAGTCGATCAGGCCCAGCTCGACCAGCCGCGAACCCACGCGGTCTTCCACAAAGTGAATCCTGAAGCCGCCGATGTTGAGGTCGTCCAGGCCCTCCACCGACTTCTTGAGCTTGGCCCGCGTCAGGTCCTTGCCGGCGCGGCGCAAGGCTTCGGTGTACACGCGCGCTGCGATGTAGCCTTCGACCATGTAGACATTGGGTTTCTCCAGCTTGGCAGCCGCAGCATCCGCCTGCAGTTCACGCACCAGCGCCACCTTGGTGCCGTCACTTTTGGGCACCACGCGCGCCACCACCACGCCGGCCCCCGACTTGCCGAGCTGTTCGGCCAGCAGGCTTTCGCCGGTGTTGGAAAAGCCGTAAACCGGCCCGCGGAAATTTTTGGCGCGCAATTCGCGCACCACCGATGCGGCACTCTGCGAGTCGCCGATCACCAGCACGGACTCGGGGCCGGGCGCCAGCGCCTTGTCCACGCTGGCGGCCAGCGCACCGCTGGAAAACACGGCACTGGTGAGCAGGTTGGCGCCCAGGCCGGTCATGGTGCGCTGGGCCGAGTCCAGCGCAGCCAGGGATTCGCCGTCATTGGCATGCAGGATGGCCAGCTTGCGGGCGCCCAGGGCGGCCGCATGCCGGGTGATGGCCGCGGCCTCTTCCGAGTAGCCCGGGCGCAGGGAATACACATTGGCATACAGCGCACCGCGAAACTCGTCCGCCGCCGCCATGGGTGCAAACAGCAAGACGTCGCTGTCCCTGATCAGCGGGTAGGCGGCCGTCACTTGCGGCGAACCGTAAAAACCGAACAGCGACAGCACCCCCTGCTCGAGCAGCTTTTTGGTGTTGGCGGCGGTGGTGGCGGGGTTGCCCTGGTCGTCCAGCGTGACCAGTTCGATCTTGCGCCCGTTGACGCCGCCGGCCGCGTTGACGTTGTCAAAGTAGAGCTTGGCGCCCTGGTGGAAATACCGCGCCAGCGAGGAGCCCGGACCGGTCAGGGCCACGCTCTGGCCCAGCACGATGGTGGTCTTGCCGACCCCGTCCTGGCTGTGCGCAACTGCACCCGCCAGCGCCAGGACAGCTACGATGAGGGTCCGGCCCAGAGTGTTGAATGTTTTCATAGATTGCTTGCCCTGAATGAAGCGCATCCCGGGCCGTCTCCTTGTAAGAAAATGTAGTTCCATTTATGACAACATCAATCGGCATCTCCCCTAGTGTCAGTTTCGTGAAAGCTTCAAATCAGGTGCGCGGCGCCTGCCCGCACGACTGCCCGGACACCTGCGCACTGCTGACGACGGTGGACAAGGGTGTGGCCGTCAAGGTGCAGGGCAACCCCGAACATCCGCAGACCGGCGGCGTGCTCTGCACCAAGGTCTCGCGCTACACCGAACGCAGCTACCACCCGGAGCGCATCCTGCAACCGCTCAAGCGGGGGGGGCCCAAAGGTTCTGGCCGATTCGAGCCGGTCAGCTGGGAAAGCGCGCTGGACCAGATCGCGGCACGCCTGACCAGCATCGCCGCGCGCAATCCCGAAGCCATCGCGCCCTACAGTTATGCCGGCACCATGGGCCTGGTGCAGGCCGAAGGCATGGCCGCGCGCTTTTTCAACAAGCTGGGCGCCTCGCTGCTGGAGCGCACCATCTGCTCGGCCGCCGGCACCGAGGCCCTGACGCAGACCCTGGGCGGCAAGGTCGGCATGAAGGTCGAATTTTTCGCGGAGTCAAAACTCATCATCATCTGGGGCAGCAACTCGATCGCCAGCAACCTGCATTTCTGGCGCCATGTGCAGGAAGCCAAGCGCCAGGGCGCACGCATCGTCTGCATCGACCCACGCAAGACCGAAACCGCCGACAAGTGCCACGAACACATCGCGTTGCGGCCCGGCACCGACGCCGCGCTGGCGCTGGCGCTGATGCACGAGCTGATCGTCCATGACTGGCTGGACCACGACTACATCGCCCAACACACCGTCGGCTGGGACCAGCTCAAGGCGCGCGCCCTGCTCTGGCCGCCCGCACGCGCCGCCGAGGTCTGCGGTGTGCCGGTGGCACAGATCACCGCGCTGGCACGCGACTACGGCACGACTCAACCGGCAGCGATCCGCCTGAACTACGGCATGCAGCGGGTGCGCGGCGGCGGCAATGCGGCGCGCGCCATCGCCTGCCTGCCGGCGCTCACCGGCGCCTGGCGGCAGCGCGCCGGCGGCCTGCTGCTGTCGAGCTCGGGCATGTTCCCGATCAACCGGGCCGCCCTGCAGCGCCCCGACCTCCTGGCCGGGCGCTGGCCGCGCACCCTCAACATGAGCACCATCGGCAACGACCTGCTGCGGGACAGTTCACCGGACTTCGGCCCCAGGATAGAAGCGCTGATCGTCTACAACAGCAACCCGGTGGCGGTCGCGCCCGAGTCCGGCAAAGTGGTGCAGGGCTTCGAGCGCGAGGATTTGTTCACCGTGGTGCTGGAGCATTTCCAGACCGACACCGCCGATTACGCCGACTTCATCCTGCCCGCCACCACCCAGCTCGAACACTGGGACATCCATGCCTCTTATGGCCACACCGACGTGTTGCTGAACCGGCCGGCGATTGCACCGGTGGGCGAGGCGCGGCCCAACAGCGCGATCTTCCGCGCGCTGGCCGCGCGTATGGGTTTCACCGAGCCCTGCTTCCAGGACGACGACGAAACCCTGTGCCGCGCGGCTTTCAGCGACCCCGGCGGTGACAAGGTGGATTTCGAAGAGCTGCTGGCCAAGGGTTTTGCCACCTTGCCGATTCCGGACGCACCGTTTGCCGACGGTGGATTTCCCACGCCCTCGGGCAAGTGCGAGTTTTTCAGTGCGCGGCTGGTCGCCCAGGGCCTGGACGGCCTGCCCGACCAGCTGGACAACCACGAAACGGCCGGCAGCTCGGCCGAGTTTCCGCTGGCCATGATTTCGCCGCCGGCGCGCAATTTCCTCAACTCGACCTTTGTCAACGTCAAAAGCCTGCGCGACATCGAAGGCGAACCGCTGCTGGAAATCCACGCCGACGACGCGACCGCGCGCGGCATCCCCGACGGCGCGGTGGTGCGCGTCTTCAACCAGCGCGGAACCTATCGCTGCAAGGCCGAGATCTCGAAGCGCGCGCGGCCCGGCGTGGTCAACGGCCTGGGCGTCTGGTGGCGCAAGCTCGGGCTGGACGGCACCAACGTGAACCAGCTCACCAGCCAGCAGCTGACCGACCTGGGGCGCGGCCCGGTGTTTTACGACTGCCTGGTGGAAGTGCAACTTGACGAGGCAAGTTAACTCCAACAAGCTGTGCGCTTCAAAAAACCCGCCCTCGCCGTCCTCGCCATCGCTGTGCTGGGCGTGTCCGGCTGCAGCACCATGGCGTATTACTGGCAGTCGGTCAGCGGCCACCTGGAATTGATGAACGCGGCGCGGCCGCTGCCCGAATGGTTGCAGGACAGCCAGACACCGGAAAAACTCAAGGCCAGACTTGAACTCGCCCAGCGCATACGCCGCTTTGCGGTCAGCGAGCTGCACCTGCCCGACAACGCGAGTTACCAGCGTTACGCCGATTTGCAGCGCAAGGCGGTGGTCTGGAACGTCACGGCTGCGCCGGCGCTGTCGCTCAAACCCGAGACCTGGTGTTTCCCGGTGGCCGGTTGTGTCGGCTACCGCGGCTACTTCGATGAACAAGAGGCCCGTGCCGAAGCCGAGCGTCTGCAGGCCAGAGGCCTGGACGTACATGTGTATGGCGTACCCGCCTATTCGACATTGGGCTGGATGAACTGGGCCGGTGGCGACCCGCTGCTCAGCACTTTTGTCGGCTACCCGGAAGGCGACCTGGCGCGCCTGATTTTTCATGAACTGGCGCACCAGGTGCTGTATGTGCAGGACGACACGCCGTTCAACGAGTCTTTTGCCACCGCCGTCGAACGCCTGGGCGTGGCGCGCTGGCTGGCGGCTTCCGGCTCGGACAAGGCCAGGGCCGACTACGCCGCGCTGGAGCAGCAGCGACTGCAGTTTCGCGCGCTGACACGCGACACACGCCGTGCGCTGACCGAGATTTATGAATCAAAATCGGCTCCGGCGCCCAGCCGGCAAGCGCAGCTAGCTATGAAAAAAGTAGCAATGGAGAACTTCAGGGCCAGCTACGCCGAACTCAAAAAAACATGGTCGCCACCGGCCGGCACCATCGCCGCTTATGACCGCTGGGTGGCGCAGGCCAACAACGCCTCCTTCGGCGCGCAGGCCGCCTATGACGAGCTGGTGCCCGGCTTCGAAGCGCTGTTCGCGCGCAGCGGCGGCAACTGGCCGGTCTTTTATGATGAGGTCCGGCAACTGGCGCGCCAGCCCAAGGCCGAACGCCAGAAGATCCTGGCGGCGCGCTGAAGACATACACGGAGACACACACATGGCAGAGATCCACATCGAACGCAAACACAGCCTGGGCCTGCCCGAGGCGCGCAAGGTCGCCTTCCAGTGGGCCGAGATGGCCGAGGAAAAGTTCGACATGGAGTGCACCTACGAAGAGGGCACCACCGAAGACCTGGTGAGCTTCACCCGCTCGGGCGTCAGCGGCGAACTCAAGGTCACCGCCGACCTGCTGGCGCTGGACGCCAAGCTCGGCTTTCTGCTCGGCGCGTTCAAGGACAAGATAGAGGGCGAGATAGTGAAAAACCTCGACACCCTTCTGGCCAAAAAGTCGGCGGCCGCCAAAAAAGAGCCGGCGGCCAAAAAGAAACCCGCCGCCAAATGACCATCGCGGCCCCCACCGGCCCGCTGGCGGGCCTCAAGGTGGTGGAGCTGGGCCAGCTCATCGCTGGACCCTTTGCCGCCAAGACGCTGGGCGACTTCGGCGCCGACGTCATCAAGATCGAAGCACCCCGCACCGGAGACCCGCTGCGCCAATGGCGGCTGCTGAAAGACGGCACCTCGGTCTGGTGGCAGGTGCAGTCGCGCAACAAACGCTCGGTGACACTCGACCTGCGCCAACTCGAGGCGCAAGAGATCGTGCGCAAGCTCGCACAGGACGCCGACGTGCTGATCGAGAACTTCCGGCCCGGCGCCATGGAAGGCTGGGGCCTGGGGCCGGACGACCTGCTCAAGCTCAACCCGCGCCTCATCATGCTGCGCATCAGCGGCTACGGCCAGACCGGCCCTTACCGCGACCGGCCCGGTTTTGGCGTGGTCGCCGAAGCCATGAGCGGCCTGCGGCACCTGAGCGGCGAGCCCGGCCGCGTGCCGGTGCGCGTCGGTGTCAGCATAGGCGACACCCTGGCTGCGCTGCACGGCGTGATCGGCATCCTGATGGCGCTGCAGCACCGCCATGTATCCGGCAAAGGCCAGGTCATCGATGTGGCGCTGTACGAAGCCGTCTTCAACTGCATGGAAAGCCTGCTGCCCGAATACAGCGCTTTCGGCGCCGTGCGTGGCCCGGCCGGCAGCGCCCTGCCCGGCATCGCGCCCAGCAACGCCTACCTGTGCGGTGACGGTGGCTACGCACTGATTGCCGGCAATGGCGACAGCATCTTCAAACGGCTGATGCTGTGCATCAAACGGCCTGACCTGGCCGCCGATCCCGCGCTGGCCGACAACACCGGCCGCGTCGCACGTGTGCAGGAGATCGACACCGCGATCGGCCAGTGGACGGCCAGCCTGACGGTGGACCAGGTGCTGGCCGCGCTGGAGACCGCCGACGTGCCCGCCGGGAAAATTTACACCGTCGCCGACATCGCCGCCGACCCGCACTACGCTGCACGCGGCATGTTGCAAAAAGTGCAGATGGACGACGGCTCCGAACTCGCCGTGCCCGGTTTTATTCCCAAACTCTCAGCCACCCCCGGCAGCCAGCGCCGCAACGCCCCCGCCCTGGGCCAGGACACCGATGTCGTGCTGCGCGAGGTCGGGTTGACGGAGGCGCAGATAGCTACGTTGCGGGAGCGTGGGGTGGTGGGGTAAGCGGCGGAATGCTATTTTATTGATAGCTGGTGGCGCTTGCGGGATATGGGCGGGAGGCCGATTTGGCTACAAGGCCCTGCCGCTCCTGGAATCATGCGGTGTGCGGTTTAACTACAGGACAGGGAGCATCCATGCATAAAAACTTCTGGTGCGACAAGGACTTGGCGGCAAATGCGCGGGCCGGCTCATACCGCAGAGGCAAAGTTATTCCGCAGCCTGCGCGGCTTACATTACGTTAAAGCTCATGGGACCACTGGGTTTTCTCGCGCTGGCTGTCTTCTTCGGATACCTAGCGTTTGACGCGCGCCAATTTCAGCGAACCTCGCGTCATCGAGTGTGGGCCGTTCCGCCTGACTCTGGTCGTGCAGTGGGCGTTGACCCTTTGTCGCTGTCCTCTCAGGCGGGGGCGCAAGCGAACAAGTACACGGCAATCGGAGGCATCCCAGGCTTGTATTGGGTGTTTGTCGTCTTATCGTTAGGTTGCCTTGGTGTGGCACTTTGGAAATGGCTGGGGTAGTACGTGACGCAAATGAGCTTTAACAGCTTCTTCGACACGGACGCACAGTTGCGCCCGTCCGCTTCGCGCACTCGCCTCTTGTGCGCCGGTCAAGTCGAGCGTTAGGTGTTATGTAGTCAGCCCCCCATCCAACATGCGCTTGCCCATTCCTCCCGAGCGGCCCCACGCAGGCCCCATGAAACCCGTGGCTTCCGCGACGACGACCCAGGCCATCCTGCCCAGCGGCCAGCTGGAGCTCACGATCACGCACGACACCGTGCGCAACGTCACCCCGGCCATGCTGTGCTGGTGGTTCGAGAACCTCGGCGAGACCATGGCGTATCAAGGACAAACCTGGCCGCGTTACCTGCTGTGGCATCCCCGCGACCACATCCACTGGGAGCTGGCCGAAAAGTCACCCAGCGGTGGCAACGGACAAGGCGCACACTTCCGCATCGTCGAAGCCTTCGCCGCCAATCCTGCGTACTACGTGGACTCGACAGAGTGGGTCGAAAAACTCGATGACGAGGGCATCGCGCTGGTGCGGCGCATCGCCGGCGTGGAGGTGTTCCGGCTGGAGCATCGTTTTGGGCAGGCAGCGGGCGGCGCGAGCTACCGGTCCCGCATGACGGTAGGCGTGGCGTCTGGCCTGGCGCGGCTACCCTTCAACCACTTCGTCCGGCCCAAGGTGTTTTCAGATGCGATGGGTACGGCCTGGCTCACCCACAACGTCGAGGAAGTCAGCATGCTCGAGAACATTCTTCCCGCGTTGTATGCGGCGCGGTGAGATCCGGAGCGATAACCGAACAAACGTGGGCCAGCGCCGACGCCTTGTGCAACTGTCAAGTTGAACGCCACAACGACTGCCATGCTCATTCGTTTCACGGTTCTCGCCAATGACCCGGACTCTGGCCGGGCCAGCGGCGTGTTTGTCGCTGCGCACACGCTCCGAGACGAGGGAGATCTGTCGGTTGACGAGCATCGCGAGCTTCGGCTTGCGTTGTCCTGGTTCAACGAAAATCTAAGTGTTCCCGCGGTCCTCAAGCGCATCGAGCACCGGCGCGCCATCTCCTGGTTCAAGCCAGCGGCTGCTGTAGCCATTCAGCGCATGTGGCAACTTAAGGGATTGCTTGATGTCCATGGCTACCATGTAGAGGTGCTTCGGACCACGGACCCGGGCAATATTGTTTATGAGGACGACTGGCAAGTCGTTGCCAAGCCCCACAAAGGGCAACGCTTCTGAGTTGATTACACCTGTCAGCCGCGCGGGCGACAGTCGGCTCACAACAAGCGGGCCGAGCGCCGCGCGGAACCGATCAGCTCAGCGACTCGATCAAATCAATATACTGCTGCATCGCATCTTCCTGCGAGGTGCCCTTGAGCTTGTTCCAGGCGTCCCATTTGGCGCGCGCCACCATGTCGCTGAAGCCGGGCTTTTTGTCGTTGTTGTCGCCGCTGCTGCCCTGTTTGTACAGCGCGTAGATCTGCAGCAGGGTCGCGTTGTCGGGACGCTCGCTCAGGTTCTTGGAATCGGCCATGGCCTTGTCGAAAGCGGCTTTGAGGTCTGACATGAAGGTGCTCCGTGGTGGATGGAACCCCATGAATTGGGGTAACTGCCCGGTATCTTAGCCACACCGTTACCCGCAGAATAGACCTTTGCCCCCACGCTTGTCACTGCGTGTACTGCGCTGCCCCCCGAGGGGGCGCATTTTTCTTGGGGCGGCCCTGCGAAAAATGGCCTCGGCGCCTTTGATTTTTATCTGGAGTTTTCATGGTCACACGCGTTTCGGCCCAGGCAGCGGGCAAAAAAGTCGCGAAGAATGTACAAAAAAACGTGACGCGCGCGGTCTCGGGCACCTTGGGCCTGTCGGGCGAACGCATGAGCAAGGTGGACACCGCCTGGCTGCGCATGGACACCCCGTCCAACCTGATGATGATCGTCGGCGTCTGGCAGCTCACGCCGGGTGTCAGCCATGCCGCGGTGTGTGAACGCATGGAAAGCAGCCTGCTCAAGTACGCGCGTTTTCGCCAGCGCGTGATGGAAGACGCCGCCGGCGCGACCTGGGTCAACGACCGCTATTTCGACGTGAAAAACCACGTCATCGCCGAAAAGCTGCCCAAGTCCGCCAAAGGCAAGGAGCAGGAAGTGCTGCAGGACCGCGTCGCCGAGCTCGCGATGCAGCCGCTGGACCGCAAACGCCCGCTGTGGCAGATCCACCTGGTCGAGGACTACACCGGCCCGGACGGCGTCAAGGGCAGCGCCATGATTGTGCGCATCCACCACTGCATCGCCGACGGCATTGCGCTGATTTCAGTGACCATGTCGCTGGTCGATGGCGGCGCCGCGCCGCCCGAGCGGCGCAAGAAAGAAACCGGCGGCGGCGCCGAAGACTGGATTGCCGATGCCCTGCTCAAGCCGTTTACCGACCTGACGGTCAAGGCGCTGGGCGCGGCCGGCGAAGGCGCGGTGCGTTCGCTGCACCTGCTCAGCGATCCGCAAAAAGGCATGGCCGGCTCCATGGACATGGCCAAGGTGATGTTGCAGGTGCTCAAGGACGGCGCCGCGCTGGCCCTGATGCCCGACGATTCAAAGACGCGCCTGAAAGGCAAACCGGGCACGACCAAAAAAGTCGCCTGGTGCCAGCCGATTCCGCTGGACGAGGTCAAGGCTATCGGCAAGGCGCTGAACTGCTCGATCAACGACGTGCTGCTCAGTTGCGTGGCCGGCGCCATCGGCGAATACCTCAAGTCGCACGGCGACGACGTGAAGGGCCAGGAGATCCGCGCCATGGTGCCGGTGAACCTGCGGCCCATGGAGCAGGCCTACAAGCTGGGCAACCGCTTCGGCCTGGTGCCGCTGGTGCTGCCCATCGGCGTCGACAACCCGATCGAACGCGTGTACGAAGTGCGGCGCCGCATGGCCGCGCTCAAGGGCAGCTACCAGCCGCTGCTGGCCTTCAGCCTGCTGGCGATCGCCGGTCTGCTGATCAAGCCGGCGCAGGACGCCATGCTGAACCTGTTCTCCAAAAAAACCACGGCGGTGATGACCAACGTGCCGGGTCCGCGCGAAAAACTCAAGTTCTGCGGCGCCACGCTGGAGCAAAGCATGTTCTGGGTGCCGCAGTCCGGCGACGTCGGCCTGGGAGTGTCCATCCTGAGCTACGGCGGCGGCGTGCAGTTCGGCGTGATCACCGACAGCACACTCTGCCCCGAACCCCAGCGCATCATCGACGAGTTCCTTCCGGAGTTCGCCAAGCTGTCCATCGTCACCTTGATGCTGCCCTGGGGGGAGTGATTCGGGGTTGTAGTGTTTTCGGGTTCCAGCCCTTGGTGGACGGGCGTGGGCAGCTATTGAATTTATAGCGATGACTGGTCATCCCGGACTGGATCCGGGATCCACCCCTGACTGCTTCGATGGTCGTGGTTGGTGGACGCCTGTTGGCCGGGGGTTGCCCGGCGGCAACTCACTTTTCTTTGTCTCGCCAAAGAAAAGTAAGCAAAAGAAAGGCGACCCTGCTGTCTGCGACCCTCCTTCGCTGACGCTGCGGAGGGCAACCTGCGGTGCTCGGTCCAGCCGGGGTCGAGCTCGAACTCGCTTCGCTCAGAC
>JAUXPP010000172.1 GCA_030683705.1 Polaromonas sp.
CATCGTGCAGCGCTATGCGCTGGTGCTGGTGGCGCTGGTGGCGGGCATCTCTGCTCTGTTCAAGCGCCGCTTCTGGTTGTATGCCGGCGTGATCAAAATGGGTGTGCTGGCGGCATTCGGCGCTTTCGTGGCGGCGCGCCAGAGCTGGTTGCAGTGGAATCCGCCGGAAATCATGAGCTGCGGGCGAGACTTCTTCGGGATGATCGAATCCTTCCCGCTGCGCCGTGCCATTCCCATGATCTTCCGAGGCACCGGCGACTGTTCGGTGATCGACTGGACCTTCCTCGGCCTGTCGATCGCCAACTGGTCGTTTCTGTGTTTTGTAGCAATTAGCCTGGTGATGCTGGCCTTGCTGCTTGTTCAGGTGCGCGGGGCAGGGCAAAACAAGGCTTGAAGGGCCTCAGGGTGGCAGCGGTGCCACCCGGGCCGGTACCAGCACTATTTCGACGCTGCCGCCCGGGTTGTGGCTGCGCAGGCGCAATTCGTCGTGGCTCAGGTTCAGGATGTCGGTCTTGTATTCCTGCGAGCCCTCAATCATCGTCAGCTGGCCGTTTTTGTAAGTCCATGCGCCGAAGGCAGCCTTGCTGTTGGGTGAGGTGATGACCAGTGTGCCGTCAGACAAAAACGCATACAACATGCCGGGCGACACCCCGGTGGACAGGCTGACTTCCCACACCTTGTTGATAAAGCCCGGCTTCACGCTGGACGGCGGCGTGGTCGGGGAGTAGCCCGCATCGCCCGTGGCAGGCTCCCGGGAGCAGGCCGCAGCCAGCAACAGCGCGGCAATGCCCGTGCTGAGCAACACGCTACGCAGGAGACATTTCATCCAGTAGTCCTCAAAATAATTGATTTTCCCCGGTAGGCAGAAAAGGTGTAATACTGTACAAATAAACAGTATTTTATACACCTTCTTCTTTCTTCGTGATGCCTTGCCATGTCTGCCTGTTTCCCTGCCGTTGCTGCCTTGCCTTTGACCACAGGCCACTCAAGGCCGGCGGACTTTGAGCTTACCCCTGGTGTCTGGCGAGCGGGTGAACTTGGCAGCTCTTGCCTGCCGGTTGTAGACACGGGTTATCCGCTGCTCAACCAGGCGCTGCCCGGCGGCGGTTGGCCGCAGGGTGCACTGGTTGAAGTGCTGCAGGCGCAGGCGGGCCTGCATGAGTGGGGTTTGCTGGCGCCGGCGCTGGCCACCTTGCAGGCCCGTGCGCCTGACCAGTTTGTCGTGCTGGTGGGCGCCCCTTACCAGCCCTTTGGCCCTGCGCTGGGCGCACGCCAGCTCAACATGCAGCGCCTGTTGTGTGTACAGGCCGGCCACAACGATGGGCCGGCGTTGCTCTGGGCCACACGCGAGGCGGTGCAGTGCGCCGATGTGGCCGCCGTGCTGGCCTGGCTGCCGGATGTACGCAGCGCCCATTTGCGGCGCCTGCAGATTGCCACGCATGCGCACAACAAGCTGCTCTTCGTGTTCCGCACGCCGCGCTCGCAGCAGGAGTCTTCACCCGCGCCGCTGCGCCTCCTGCTGGAAGGTGTGGACAACGAGGCAGGCAATTTGCGGGTGCACGTGCTCAAGCGGCGCGGCCCGCCGCTGGCAGAACCGCTGCTGCTGGCCACGCGGCCGGCGCGGCTGTCGGCGCTGCTGGCAGCCAGCCGCGAGCGCGTGCGCCGCCGGCGTGAAGAGCTGGCACCGCTGCAGTTACCCGTCACCTCACCGGACAGCCCCCTCCATGCCTTGCTGGATCGCATTGCACACCTTGATCACCACTGAAGCCGGGCCCGACCCCGCCGAGGTGCAGCAGGCGGTGGCCAGCATCGCGCTGGGCTTTTCGCCGCGCGTGGCCTTGCTGGACGAAGCCGTGCTGATCGACGTGACCGGCAGCCTGCGCCTGTTCGGCGGGCTGGCGCGGCTGACGCAACTGCTGCAAACCCGCTTGCTCGCATTTTTTGAGTCAAATAGGGCTGTAGCCCTTATCCGGTGTGCGCAAGGCGCTACTTCTTTGGTAGCGATGGGGCGGCTGCGCTGGCAAGCTGGCCCGTCTGGCAAAGAGAAAAAACGCGTCGCCGACCTGCCCATGCACACGCTCAGCGCGGCGCGCCCGCACCTGGGTGTGCTCGGGCGCATAGGCTGCCGCACCTGGGACGACATCCTGCGTCTGCCGCGCGACGGGCTGGCCCGGCGCTTTGATGCGCAACTGCTGCAGGCGCTGGACCGCGCGCGCGGCGCAGTGGCTGATGAATACGAGTGGCAGGTGCTGCCAGAACACTTCGATGAAAAGATGGAACTCAACGCGCTGGTCACCCATGCACCGGCACTGATGGCCGGCGCGCAGCGCCTGCTGGTCAGGCTGCAGGCCTGGCTGCTGGGCCGGCAAAGCGGACTGAGCGCGCTCCGGCTCACCTGGCACCTGGACAAACGGCGCGATGTTGCTCTCACCGGCGAGATGGAAATCCGCACGGCCCAGCCCGCGCAGGACCTGCGCCATGTGGCACGCCTGGTGGCCGAACACCTGGCGCAGCAAAAACTGCCGGCGCCTGTGCACAGCTTGAGCCTGCAGTCGCTGGTGACCGAGCCGTTGCTTGATGCGGCGGCCGCCACTGCCAGCCTGCTGATGCAAGAGCGCAAGCAGGGCGACAGCGCGCTGGAGCTGATCGAGCGCCTGAGCGCACGTCTGGGCCAGGCGCAGGTGCAGGCCTGGCAGCCCGCCGCCGACCACCGGCCCGAGCGTATGCAGCGCTGGGTAGCCGCCCAGGAAGCTATCAAATCAATAGCTGCTTACGCACGTCCCTCAAGGGCCAGAGGCGGAAAAGGCTTGAGGAGTCCGGCGCATGCACCGGTACTGAAAGAAGCGCTGTACCCGAGCTGGCTCTTGCCCCAGCCCTTGATGCTGGCGGTGGCCGGCAACAGCCCGGTGTACCAGGGCCGGCTGGTTCGCGTGGCAGGCCCCCAGCGCATGGAAGCCGGCGGCTGGCTGATGGCGGGTGAAGGTCCGCACAGTGCGCAAAACAGCCGCCTGCACCCGCCGGCGATGCGCGACTACTTCATCTACCGCAATACACAGGGCTGCCTGCTGTGGATTTACAGCGAGCGCCTGCAGCGCCCGACCGCCGCCGCCAGGCCGCAGCGCGTCTGGTATCTGCAGGGCTTTTTTGCTTGAGAGCGGCTGAGACTCTTCATGCACCAGGACCTGTCCCCGCTGCCCGATTACGCAGAGCTCCATGCGCTGAGCAACTTCAGCTTCCAGCGCGGCGCATCACATGCGCAAGAGCTGGTTGAGCGTGCCGCCCAGCTGGGCTACCGCGCGATCGCCATCACCGACGAGTGTTCGGTGGCCGGTGTGGTGCGGGCGCACATGGCGGCCAAAGCGCTTGGGCTGCAGCTGCTGCCGGGCGCAGAATTTCTTGTGCAGGGCAACACCGCCCAACCGGTCTTTCGGCTGGTGGTGCTGCCGCACAATGCCGCCGGCTGGGGCAACCTGTGCGAGTTCATCACCGCAGCCAAACAGGCCGGTGATGCGGTCGAAAAAGGCAGCTACCGCGTGGCGATGGGGGAAACCGATTTTTCAACCCTGACAGAATGCGAAATCATCCTCTCACCGCTGCCGGGTGCTATCGATACAGAAGCGCTTTACGCTTGCTGCGTATGGGCTGCGCGCCTTTTTGGCAACAATGCCTGGCTGGCGGTGGAGTTGCTGCAGGAGCTTGATGACGCCTTGCGCCTGCAGCAGTTGCAGGCGCTGTCGCAGCGCAGCGGCATCCGCCTGGTGGCGGCGGGCCGGGTGCTGATGCACATCCGCTCACGCAAGCCGCTGCATGACGTGTTGACCGCCATCCGGCTGGGCTGCACCGTCCATGAATGCGGCTTTGAGCTGCAGGTCAATGCCGAAGCACATCTGCGGCCGCGCATGCGCCTGGGCGATATTTACCCGGCCGAGCTGCTGCGTGCCACGCTGGAAATCGCGGGGCGCTGCAACTTCAATCTTGACGAAATACGCCAGCTCTACCGCTACCCGGCGGACAACATCGCTGCGCACCAGGAGAGTCCCTCAGCCTGCCTGCGTCGCTTGACGGCAGAGGGCGCGCGCGAGCGGTTTCCGGGCGGCGTGCCACCCAGGATCCAGGCCAACATCGCCAGGGAGCTGGCGCTGATTGAAGAGCTGGCGTACGAGATGTTTTTCATCACCGTGCAGGACATCGTGGCATTTGCCCGCAGCCAGGGCATTCTTTGCCAGGGGCGCGGCTCTGCCGCCAACTCCACCGTCTGTTATTGCCTGGGCATCACCGCAGTGAACCCGAATGAGCTGGACACACTGTTTGAACGCTTCATCAGCCGCGAGCGCCGCGAGCCACCCGACATTGACGTGGACTTTGAACACCAGCGACGCGAGGAAGTCATCCAGTACATCTACCGCAAGTACGGCCACGACCGCGCTGCGATTGCCGCCACCGTCATCAGCTACCGCCCGCGCAGCGCCATTCGCGACGTGGGCAAGGCGCTGGGCATGGATGCCGGTCTGATTGAGCAATATGCGGGTGAGCATTTCTGGTTTGACGGCAGCGAGGCCCTGGAGAAAAAACTCGCAGAAGCCGGCTTGCAGCAGGACGTGGGCCCGGTGTTGCAATGGCTGGATCTGTCTGTGCAGCTGATGGGTTTTCCGCGCCACCTGAGCCAGCATGTGGGCGGCTTTGTGCTGACCCAGGGCAAGCTGACCCGGCTGGTACCGATCCAGCCCGCCGCCATGCAAGAGCGCCGCATCATCCAGTGGGACAAGGACGACCTGGACGACATGGGCCTGCTCAAGGTCGATGTGCTGGCGCTGGGCATGTTGTCAGCCATCCGCCGCTGCCTGCATCTGGTGGACCAGCTGCGTGGCGGCTGTCTGGAGATGCACACCATCCCCGGCGAAGACGTGCAAACCTACGACATGATCTGCGCGGCCGACACGGTGGGCGTCTTCCAGATCGAGAGCCGGGCCCAGATGTCGATGTTGCCGCGCCTGCAGCCGCGCAGGTATTACGACCTGGTGGTTGAGGTGGCCATTGTGCGGCCCGGCCCCATCCAGGGCGGCATGGTGCACCCCTATCTGAAAAACCGCGAGATTGTGCGGGGCGGCGGCGAGATCGAGTTCAGATACCCCGAACTCAAAGAGGCGCTGGGCCGCACCCTGGGGGTGCCGATTTTTCAGGAGCAGGTGATGCAGATCGCCATGATTGCCGCCAAATTTTCAGCCGACGAGGCCGACCAGCTGCGCCGCTCGATGGCGGCCTGGAAACGCAAGGGTGGCGTCAAGCATTTTCACGACCGGCTGGTCAACGCGATGATTGCCAGGGGGTACGACGCCGAGTTTTCAGAGCGTATCTTCAGCCAGATCGAGGGCTTCGGCGAGTACGGCTTCCCCGAAAGCCACGCCGCCAGTTTTGCCAAGCTGGTGTATGTGAGCTGCTGGCTCAAGTGCCACGAGCCCGCGTGTTTTCTGGCCGCCATGCTCAATTCGCAGCCCATGGGTTTTTATTCGCCCTCGCAACTGGTGCAGGATGCGCGCCGGCACGGCGTCGAGGTACGGGCAGTGGACGTGATGCACAGCGCTTGGGATTGCACGCTGGAGACGGCCAGTGATGCAGCCTGTTTGGCGCAGTATCCCGGTATCCGGGTCGGCCAGCCCGCTGTCCGCCTGGGCCTGCGTCTGGTGTCCGGCTTGTCCGAAGCCGCTGCGCGACGTATTGAAGAAGCCCGCACGCAAATACCTTTCACGTCCACCGAAGACATCGTCGCACGTGCCCGTCTCGGCACGCTGGAGATCAATGCCCTGGCCGCTGCCGACGCCTTGCTGCCGCTGGCCGGCCACAGGCGCCAGCAGGTCTGGGCCGCCGCTGCGATCAAGCCCGCACCCGCGTTGTTCAAGGCGGTGCCCACCCACGAGACCGCGCTGCAACTGCCAGACACGCCGGAGGGAGAAAACATCCTGTTTGATTACCAGTCCACCGGTTTGACCCTGCGTCGGCACCCGCTGGCCTTGTTGCGGCCACGCCTGGCCAGGCGTGGGCTGCTGAGCGCCGGGCAGTTGAATGTTTTGCCCAACGGGCTGGAGGTGGCAGCCTGCGGCATCGTCACCGTGCGCCAGCAGCCGCAAACCGCCAAGGGCACCATTTTTGTCACGCTGGAAGACGAGACCGGGCCGGTCAATGTGATTGTCTGGAAGTCACTGCGTGAAACCCAGCGCGCCGAAGTGTTGCATGCCCGCCTGCTGGCGGTGTACGGCGTGTGGCAGCGCAGCGAAGAAAGCGGCACCGCCAAAGGGTACGGGGCGGTACGCAACCTGGTGGCACAGCGACTGGAAGACCTGACACCGCTGCTTGGGCGGCTGGGCACCGACAGCCGGGACTTTCATTGATGCACCCGCTGGTCGGTGGGGCAGGGGGCAAGCCTGCTCAAAACCGGTGTTCTGCGGGGTTCCTCAATAGTCACTAACATGGTGTCCAACTTCACCGGCGCGTTGCCAACGCGCCGACAAACCCCCACCCGAAAGCCGTCGCCATGAACACCACCTCACCCGTCAAAATGAAAATCGACTTCGTCTCCGATGTGTCCTGTCCGTGGTGCGTGATCGGGCTCAAGGCGCTGGAGGGTGCGCTGGGCCGCGTCAACGGGCAGGTCCAGGCAGAGTTGCACTTCCAGCCGTTTGAGCTCAACCCGCACATGACGGCTGAAGGCCAGGACATCACCGAACACCTGACCGAAAAATACGGCTCCACCCCCGAACAACTGGAGCAAACCCGCGAGATGATCCGCATGCGCGGCCAGGAGCTGGGCTTTACCTTCACCGTGGGTGCGCGCAACCGGGTCTACAACACCTTTGATGCCCACCGCCTGCTGCATTGGGCTGAAGAAGAAGGGCACCAGCTGGCGCTGAAAGAGGGCCTGTTCAAGGCCTACTTCACCGACGGCGAAAACCCGGGATCACACCAGGTGCTGGTCCGCGTGGCTGGTGAGGTGGGCCTGGACGTAGCGCGTGCGCAGCAAATTTTGGCCTCTGATGAATACGCCGACGAAGTGCGCCAGCGCCAGCAGTTTTACCAGCAGCAGGGCATCCGCTCGGTGCCGGCCATCATCATCAACGACAAACACCTGATCTCGGGCGGCCAGCCGGTCGAGGTGTTTGAGCAGGCGCTGCGGCAGATTGCGGCGCAGGGCTGAAGGCTTGGCGGTACGCGGGACATGCGAGAAAACCGGGGCGAGGGATAGAACCCGCGAGCGCGTGGTTTGATCGCACCCCGGCTCACCGCCTGATCCGGCACAGATCAGTGGTCCGTGCCGGCATAAATCCACATGGGTTCGGTTTTCCCCGCGCGCTCAAAGCCCAAAGCGCGATAAAAGTCCAGGGCTTGACCGTCCGCAGTCAGCATCTGCTGATGGAAACTTGAATACCTGGCTTGCATGGCCTGCATCATCATTTTGCCGACGCCCAGCCTCTGGTAATCGGGGTGAACCAGCAAGTGGGGGTAATAAACGACGAGATGACCGTCTGATATCGCATTGCCCAGCCCCACCAGCCTGTTCCCAGCCCTGGCGGTGACCAATGTGTGCGAGTTCTGCAGCGCAGCCATCAGCTGCAACGGCTTTTCCGCCGCTGACCAGCGATTGGCTGTGTAAAGGCTCAAGACTTCCTCTTGCTCCAGGGCATCGTTCAGCTTGATCTGGATAGGCACGGGAGGAATTTTCAAGCGTTGATGCGACGGTAAAACGCCAACGCAACGAGGGCGAAAATAAAAAACGAGGTGCTGTTCATGCCGTGGCCGCACAACCGGTTGGCTTGAAAACCCGTTCTGTCGATGCCGGGTAACGGGCCAGCTTGTCAGCCGGCCGTCGGGGCCGCGCTAGCAGCTCACCGCCGCAGTTCGGGCAAACGCCATGGAGCTTGCTCGCGGCGCAGTCGCTGCAAAAGGTGCATTCAAAGGTGCAGATGCGTGCCTCCAGGGACTCGGCGGGCAAGTCCTTGTTGCAGCATTCGCAGTTGGGACGGAGTTCAAGCATGGCGATCACCCCAGTTTCTTGACCAACACCTGACTCTTGCGGTTGATGTTGTACTTGCGCTTGCGTGCTTCCGGCAACCATTCCGGATCGACCTGCACAAAACCGCGCTTGATGAACCAGTGCATGGTGCGTGTGGTCAGCACAAAAATGCTGTCCAGACCGGCCAGCCTGGCGCGTTGCTCTATGCGTTTGAGGATGCGTTCGCCGTCGCCCTGGCTCTGGCTGTGCGGTGATACTGTGAGCGCCGCCATTTCGGCGGTTCTGGCCTCGGGGTAGGGGTAAAGCGCAGCGCAGCCGAAGATCACGCCATCGTGTTCGATCACGGTGTACATGTCGGCGTCGCGTTCAATCTCGGTGCGGTCACGCGTGACCAGCGTGCCGTCTTTTTCAAACGGTTCAATCAGTTGCAGGATGCCGCCCACATCGTCGGCGGTGGCTTCGCGCAGGCTCTCGAGTTTTTCATCGATGACCATGGTGCCTATGCCGTCGTGTACATAAATTTCCAGCAGCAAGGCGCCGTCTACCGCAAAAGGCAGGATATGGCTGCGCTCCACGCCCGATTTGCAGGCCTTGACGCAGTGCTGCAGGTAAAACGCGGTGTCGGTAGGCTGCGTCGGGTTGGGCAACTGAGCCAGAAGTTTTTCGGCAGCGGCCAGCGGCAGTTCGGTATCAATCGGGTTGTCCTCGCCCTCGGGCTCGGTCGGGTTGATGCGGATGCCGGGGATCTCGGTCATGAAGATCAGCTTGTCGGCCTGCAGCTCAATCGCCACGCTGGTGGCGACCTCTTCCATGGTCAGGTTGAAAGCCTCGCCGGTGGGTGAAAAACCGAAGGGCGACAGCAGCACCATGGCACCAAATTCGAGGGTGCGCAGAATGCCTTTGGTGTCGACCTTGCGCACCAGGCCCGAGTGTTTGAAATCCACACCGTCCACAATGCCGACCGGCCTGGCGGTGATGAAGTTGCCCGAGATCACGCGTACGGTGGAGCCGGCCATGGGTGTGTTCGGCAGGCCCTGGCTGAAGGCTGCTTCAATCTCGTAGCGCAGCTGGCCTGCGGCCTCTTGCGCGCAGTCCAGCGCCACCGTATCGGTGATACGCATGCCGTGGGAGTACTGGGGCACGTGGCCCTTGGCCGCCAGCTGTTCGTTGACCTGGGGCCGGAAACCGTGCACCAGCACAATTTTCACGCCCATGCTCTGTATCAATGCCAGGTCCTGTGCCAGGTGCTGCAGCTTGCCGGCAGCAATTGCTTCGCCGGCAATGCCGACCACAAAGGTCTTGCCACGGTGCAGGTGGATGTAGGGCGCGACCGAGCGAAACCAGGGCACAAAGGTGAAATTGAAGACGGCAGACATGGGGCGCGCTTTCGGGTTCGGGGCAGGTCAACCGACAGGGCGGAAAAGCCTGGCCATACGCGGCCTTTCCGGGCAATGGCAGAGAGTGTAAGGGACGATGGCGGCAGGTTGGCGCCATCGTCGCGTCCTTTTGAGCTGGCAAAAATGGGGCCCCTACCGCTTCGACTTACGCCGGATAATGCGCGAATCTATGGACAAACTGGCGTTTGGCTTTTGGGGCTGCTTTTTTGGCATCACGGCCCTGATGCTGGCTGGCGCGGCGCTGGCTTTTACCCGTTCCCTGCGCCGCATCTCGCTCAATGCCGCCTTGTCGGCCATGGCCTCCAGTTTTTTTGTGGTCGCGTTTCTGGGTGGCTTGCCGATTGACGACGAAGCAGCGCAAGCGCGCGTGCTGGCGCATGTGGCCATGCTGGTGTCGGCCTTCATGGCCTATCTGCTTTTTTCCATCGTGGGTGCGCTTAGGCGCAGCAGGACACGGCGCAGCATTCAAATGGCACTGGCCCTGATGGTGGTGGGGGGTGTCGCCATCGGCTGGCAGTTGCCCGCCAACCAGTCGCTGGCGCTGGGTCTTGGCATGGCCTGTTTGCTGGGTACGGTGGCGCTGGGGGCAGCGTTGCGCAGCGTATACCGTCGTGAACGACTGGCCTGGATTGCAGTGGCTGGTGTGTTCTTCATGCTGGTGGCGATTGCCGGGCTGGGCTGGATTGCTCTGGCCAGGGGACAGGTGCCCTGGCAGGTGCATGCGGTCAGCGCGCTGGCCGGTACGGCCTATGTGGTGGCCATGTCAGTGGCGCTCTGGGCGCGTTACGCCTACCTGATCGAGCTGCACCAGGTGATGGCACTGGGGCCGAGTTACGACCCTGTGACGCGCATGCGCTCGCTGACGGAAACCGGACAGATGCTGGGCGACATTTTCAGGCAGGACCGCCTGCCCGGCACCGGGGTGGGCGTGTTGGTGGTGACCATAGGCAACCTTTATGCACTGGAACGTCTGCACGGCATGGCGGCGGTCAACCACGCGCTGTTTGTCTGTGCCGGCCGCCTGCGGCGTGCGTTGTCGGCGCATGTTGAGCCGGGCCGCTTGTCTGCGGATGGTTTTTTGCTGGTGCTGCGCCATTGCAGGGACAGCGGCCAGTTGATTCGGCTGGCGCATCGGGTGGCGGCACGTTTGTCCAAATCGGTGGCGCTCAACACCAGCCTGGACGCGAGCCGCCGCGAAAGCGAGCAAACCCGCTGGCAGGCGGATATCGGCATTGGGGTGTTGCTGGTGTCCGACCCCGCAGCCCGGGCATCGACCGTGCTGGCGAAGGCCAAGGCCATGTCGCGCACCGCCATGACCTACGCCAGCCGGGTCGCCTGGTTTGACCAGGCCAGCGGCGAGGCGGTGGAGTTGCCAGCGCTGGAGGTGGCCTGAGAGGCTGTGAGTCTTTCTCCTGCGCGGACCGATCTGGCCCCTGCGGTGCTCACCGTACGCTTGTACGGCTCCGCTCCTCGAAACCACCTCGGCCCGCTCGCTACGAAATCTTCACAGCCTCTGAGCCTGTCCCCTTCAAGCTGGCGTCCTGCGGCCCTCGCCGATAATGCAAGGCTTTGAAATCCCATCCCTTGCCGACGCCTGCCTTGCCACAATCCCTGCGCATCGAGTTTCCCGAATCGCTGCCCGTTTCCGGCAAGCGTGAGGAAATCACCGCCGCCATGCTGGCGCACCAGGTGGTCATCGTCTGCGGTGAGACCGGCTCCGGCAAAACCACGCAGTTGCCCAAAATTGCGCTGGCCATGGGCCGTGGCAAGCTCAACTACCCGGCGGGCCAACACGCCAAACTGATAGGCCACACCCAGCCGCGCCGGATTGCCGCCTCCAGTGTTGCCAAACGCATTGCCGAAGAACTGAAGACACCGCTGGGCGAGGTGGTGGGCTACAAGGTGCGTTTTCAGGACCGCTTGAGCCGCGATGCCTCGGTCAAGCTCATGACCGACGGCATTTTGCTGGCCGAGACCCAGACCGACCCGCTGCTCAATGCCTACGACACCATCATCATCGACGAGGCGCATGAACGCAGCCTGAACATTGACTTTTTGCTCGGCTATTTGCGCCAGTTGCTGCCGCGGCGGCCGGACCTGAAAGTGGTCATCACCTCGGCGACGATTGATGCGCAGCGTTTTGCGGACTATTTCGCCTCCAGCAAGGGGCCGGCACCCGTGATTCTGGTGTCCGGTCGGATGTTTCCTGTGGAGCAGCGTTACCGGCCCTACGAGGAGTCGCGCGATTACGACCTGAATGACGCGATTGCCGACGGCGTGGACGAGCTCTGGCGCAACCCGCACAGTGCGGGCGACATCCTGATCTTTCTGCCCGGCGAGCGCGAAATCCGTGAGGCGGCTGACCACCTGCGCAAACACCTGGCGCACCAGCCGCTGTTTCGCAATGCCGAGGTGCTGCCGCTGTTTGCGCGCCTGAGTCAAGCCGAGCAGGACCGCATATTTGACGGCCACACCGGGCGGCGCATTGTGCTGGCCACCAATGTGGCCGAAACCTCGCTGACGGTGCCCGGCATACGTTATGTGATTGATGCGGGCACGGCACGGGTCAAGCGCTACAGCTTTCGCAACAAGGTCGAGCAGCTGATGGTCGAGCCGATCTCGCAGGCCGCCGCCAACCAGCGCGCCGGCCGCTGCGGCCGCGTGGCGGACGGCATTTGCATCCGCCTCTACGATGAGCAGGACTTTGTGGGCCGGCAACGTTTCACCGACCCGGAAATTTTGCGCAGTTCACTGGCGGCGGTGATTTTGCGCATGAAGGCGCTGCACCTGGGCACCATAGAAAGCTTCGCCTTCATCGAGCCGCCGCAGGGCAGGGCGATTGCCGACGGTTACCAGTTGCTGGCCGAACTGGGCGCGGTGGACGATGACAACGAACTGACGCCCGTGGGCCGCAGTCTGGCCAAGCTGCCGCTGGACCCGCGTGTGGGCCGCATGATCCTGGAGGCCAGGGACAGGCAGGCCCTGGACGAGGTGCTGGTGATTGCCAGCGCACTCAGTGTGCAGGACGTGCGCGACCGGCCCATGGACAAGCAGGCGCAGGCGGACCAGCAACATGCCAAGTTTGATGACGAAAAAAGCGAGTTCACCGGTTACCTCAAGCTCTGGAAGTGGCTGGGCGATGTGCGCGGTGGCCACGGCGAAGACCACAAGCTGTCGAACCGCCAGTATGAAAACCTCTTGAGAGAGAACTACGTCAACATCCGCCGGGTGCGCGAGTGGCGCGACATCCATTCGCAGCTGCATAGCGTGGTGGGAGAGCAAAAGTGGGTCCTGAACGACAAACCCGCCAGTTATGAACAACTGCACCTGTCGATGTTGTGCGGCCTGCTCGGCAACATCGGCATCAAGAGCGAGGAAGACGACTGGTACCTCGGCGCGCGCGGCATCAAGTTTTATCGCCACCCGGGCGCGCGCCTGAGCAAGAAGCCGGGCCGCTGGATCGTCGCCGCCGAGCTGGTCGAGACCACACGCCTGTTCGGCCGCGGCATCGCCAACATCGAGCCGCAATGGGTCGAGCAGGTCGCCGGCCACCTGCTGAAAAAGCAGTTGCTCGACCCGCACTGGGAAAAAAAGGCCGCACAGGTCACCGCGCTGGAACGCGCGACGCTCTACGGCCTGGTGATTTACAACGGCCGGCGCGTCAACTTCGGCCGGGTCGACCCGGTGACGGCACGCGAAATTTTCATCCGCGAGGCGCTGGTGGCCGGCAACTGGGACACCAAGCTGCCCTTCCTGCCCGCCAACCTCAAGCTGATCCAGCAGGTGCAGGACCTGGAACACAAGGCGCGCCGCCAGGACGTGCTGGTCGACGAAGAACTGATTTACGCGTTTTACGACCAGCAGCTGCCGGCCGGGATCTGCACCGGCGCGGCTTGCGAACACTGGTACAAGGACGAGGTCAGGAAGCAGCCGCAGCTCTTGCTGCTGACGCGGGAGGAACTGATGCGGCATGAGGCGGCCGGCATCACCACCCAGTCCTTCCCGAAAACCCTGCGCCTGGGCGGTGTCGATTGCCTGGCGACCTATCTGCACGAACCCGGTGACGCCCGCGACGGCGTGACGGTGGATGTGCCGCTGTTCGCGCTGAACCAGGTCAACGAAGAGCGCTGCGAATGGCTGGTGCCCGGGATGCTCAAGGACAAGATTCAGGCGCTGATCAAGACCCTGCACCAGCGGCCGCGCTCGCGCCTGGTGCCGCTGCCCGAGACCGCGGCGCGTTTCGCGGCCGAGTTGATGCAACCCGAGAAGTTCGGCGCCGGCTCGCTGACGGACGCCGTGCTCAAGCTGGTGCGCGACGCGACCTCGCTGGACATCAAGCGCAACGACATGAAGCTGGAGATGCTGCCGCCGCACCTGTTCATGAACTTCCGTGTGGTCGATGAACATGGCCGCCAGCTCGGCAGCGGCCGCAACCTGGGGGCGCTCAAGGCTGAACTCGGCTCGCAGGCGCGCGGTGCCTTCCAGGCGCTGGCCGGGCTGAAAACACGGGCGGCACCTGCAGATGCCGAAAGTGCAGAATCAAAAAGGCCTGCAGCCCAGCAAGGACGGGCGCAGGCAGCTCCTGAAAACATAGCAAACCAGAAGCCGCCGCCGGCCCGCACGCCCGAGCGTTACACCGGCTGGAGCTTTGGCGAGCTGCCGGAACTGATGGAAATCAGCAAGGGCAAACAGACGCTGATCGGTTTCCCGGCGCTGATCGACCTCGGCGACGCGGTGACCATCGAGGTCTTCGACGAGCCCGACGTGGCCGCTGCCAAACACCGCGCCGGCTTGCGGCGCCTGTTTTCGCTACAGATCAAGGACGCGCTGAAGTACCTGGAAAAGAATTTGCCCGAACTGCAGAAAATGGCCACGAGCTACATGCTGGTCGGCCGCGCGGCCGACAACTCGGGCGGCGGCACGCTGGAAGAACTGCGCGAACAGATCATCGAGGTGGCGCTGGACCGCGCCTTCCTGCAGGAGCCCCTGCCGACCAACGAGGCCGACTTCAAAAAACGCATCGACGACGGACGCGGTCGCCTGACCCTGATCGCCAGCGAGGTGGCCCGGCTGGCGGCGGCCATCCTGACCGAGTTTGCGGCGGCCCAGCGCAAGATCAAGGACAGCAAAAACGCCGCCGAAGCCTCGGCCGACGCTGCCCAGCAACTGCAGCGCCTGGTGCCCAAACGTTTCCTGACGGTCACGCCCTGGGCGCAACTCCAGCACTTTCCGCGTTACCTCAAGGCCATCACCCTGCGGCTGGAGAAGTGGCGCGCCGATCCGGCCCGCGACGCGGCGCGGCTGGCCGAGTTGCGCCCGCAGGAGCAGCGCTACTGGCGCCTGGTGGCCGAGCGCAAGGGCGCGGCCGACGCGCGGCTGCAGGAGCTGCGCTGGCTGATCGAGGAACTGCGTGTCAGCTTTTTTGCGCAGGAGCTGCGCACGCCCCAGCCTGTCAGCATCAAGCGGCTGGACAAGGCCTGGTTGCAGCTGACCCATTGAATCCAGGCCGACATTTGAGGGAATTTCCCAGACCATGAAGCCCAAGTCCGGCAAGCCGCCGCAAGCCAAACCCGGCGCCAGGCCGCCAATGCAGGCGCAAGCGCAGGCCACCCTCGACAGCGGCCTGGCCTTGCACCAGCGAGGGCAACTCGCCGAGGCACGCGCCTGTTACCTGCAGGTACTCGCACTGCAGCCCCGGCATTTCGACGCCACGCATTTGCTGGGCGTGGTTGCCGCACAAACGAAAGATTTTGCGCAGGCTCTGGAATTCTTCGACCAGGCCATCGCGATCAGTGCGCGTCACGCTTTCGCCTTCAACAACCGCGGCAATGTCTTGAGGGATCTGGGCCAGCCCGCGGCGGCGATTGCAAGCTACGACCAGGCCATCGCGCTCAAGCCGGACGATGCCGAGGCCCACAACAGCCGCGGCGGCGCCTTGATGGACCTGGCGAAACCGCAGAATGCGCTCCAGAGTTATGACCGGGCGATTGCGATCAGGGCGGACTACGCCGAGGCCCATACCAACCGGGGCAACGCCTTGTTGGCCTTGATGCGGCCCGAGGCAGCCATCACCAGCCACGACCGGGCGATTGCCCTGAAGGCGGACTATGCCGAGGCCTACAACAACCGGGGCGTGGCCTTCAATGCGCTCCGGCAGTTCAATGCGGCCATCCAAAGTTATGACCAGGCCATCGCATGCAGGGCCAACTATGCGCAGGCCTGGTACAACCGCGGCAACGCCTTTCTGGCCTTGAAGCAACCCGGGACCGCGCTCGAGAGTTACCACCAGGCCATCGCGCTTGATCCGGCCCACGCCGGCGCCTGCAACAACCGGGGCAATGCGCTCAGGGACATGGGGCGCCTGGAAGCCGCACTGGAGAGCTACAGCCAGGCCATTGCGCTCAAGCCGGACCTGGCCGAGGCACATAACAACCGTGGCAATGCCTTGAGCGACATGAGGCAGTTTCAAGCGGCGCTGGAAAGTTATGACCAGGCCATCGCGTTCAAGGCGGACTATGCCGAGGCATACAACAACCGGGCCAGTGCGCTCAGGGATTTGCAACAGTCGCAGGCGGCCATGGCGTGTTACGACAAGGCCATAAGGCTTCAGCCCGACTATGCCAAGGCGCAGCTCAACCGCAGCCTTTGCCTGTTGCAGATGGGCGATTTTGAGCAGGGCTGGGAGGCGTATGAGTGGCGCTGGAAAGATGAGGCCTTGCAAAACACCATGCGCCAGTTCACCCAGCCCTTGTGGCTGGGCGCGGAGCCCCTGCACGGGAAGACGATCCTGCTGCATGCCGAGCAGGGCTTTGGCGACACGCTCCAGTTCTGCCGTTATGCCAGGCTGGTGAAGAGTCTGGGCGCACGCGTCGTGCTGGAGGTCCAGGCGCCCTTGGCGGGTTTGCTGGCCAGCCTGGACGGTGTGGCGCAGGTCCTCGCGCGGGGCGAGCCACTGCCCGCGTTTGACTGCCATTGCCCTTTGCTGAGCCTGCCCCTGGCCTTCAACACCAGGCTCGGCCAGCTACCGGCGGATACCGGCTATCTGGCGCCCCCCGCGGACAAACTGGCGTCATGGACCGCCCGCCTGGGTGAGAAATCAAGACCGCGCGTGGGTCTGGTCTGGAGTGGCAGCGCCACCCACAAGAACGACCGCAACAGAAGTGTGCACCTGTCGGACTGGGTCGGGTTTTTGCCCGATGGCCTGGATTACATCAGCCTGCAGAAGGAAACCCGCCCCAGGGACCAGGAGACGCTGGCGCTCCATCCGCAAATCATGCAGCTTGACGAGGACATCCGGGACTTCTCCGACACGGCAGCACTTTGCGAGCTGATGGATGTGGTGGTCAGTGTGGATACCAGCGTGGCACACCTGGCCGGTGCGCTGGGAAAACCTGTCTGGATGGCCTTGCCGCTCAACCCGGACTGGCGCTGGCTGCTGGAGCGTAGCGACAGCCCCTGGTATCCCGGCGTGACGCTCTACCGGCAGGAAGCGGCGGGCGATTGGGAGGGTGTGTTCAGGCGTATCGCTGCCGCCCTGGCAACACTTGCCGCAGCTTCACCCGCACCGCGTGCTGCCAAGCCCTGAGCCCGGCGTGCGTGCTGTTGCGTTGACGCATTGAAAAAGGGCCCGGCTTTTGAAGCCGGGCCCTTTTTTTTGGATGCTGGAGGGTTAAATCCGGCCCATCAGCAACAGCACGATCAGGATGATGACGACCAGGCCCAAGCCACCGCTGGGACCGTACCCCCAGCTTTTGCTGTGGCCCCAGGTGGGCAGTGCGCCAACCAGGATCAGGATGAGCACGATGAGCAGAATGAGGGAAATCGACATAAGAAACTCCTTGTTTTGTATGTATCGATTCTTGACCCCGGCGCGGCCGGGCATGGCAGGAAGGTGCGCTGCTGCACCGTCAGGGAGTTCCTACAGTTGACGAAGGAAAGCGGCTCGTGCGGCCGCGTTGCCTCGCGTGCTGGGTGCGGTAGTGGCGCGAAAGGGGCTGGATTGTCATCCCGGACTACTCCGGGAGCCATGTTCGATGCCTCGTATGACGGGGGTTCGCCTGCTGGCCGGGTCTCGCCCCGGCGGGCGACTCACTTTCTCTTGCTTCGCCAAGAGAAAGTAAGCAAAGAGAAGGCGACCCGATGGTCTGGGTCCCCTGCGCTGCGCTCCGGGGCAACCTGCGGTGCTCGCCGAAAACGGGGTCGAGCTCGAACTCGCCTTCGGCTCAAACAATCGCTCGCCCTGATCCGTTTTCGGCTGCGCTCCTCGGCCCAGCCCGACGGGTGGCGGAGAAAACCGAATACCGAATCCGGAGTCCTTGAAGCGCGAAGCGCTTCAAGGACGAGAATCCCAACGAACGGTCATGTGTGCACGCGCGAGCAGCGCACGCGGCCACATGAGGCTTCCTTCTCTCGCCCAGCGGGGCGAGGGAAGGGCGGGGGGTTGGGAGTGGGGAGTTAAAACTACTGCCTTGGCGCAAGCCGCCAGGCAGCGTGATGCAGCGAAGATTGCCGACTTGTGAATGAAATCGGCCTCCGGCCCATATTCAACGAGCGTAGACAGCTATCAATACGATAGCAATTTACAGCTTGGCGAGCCGCTCCAGCGCCAGGTTCAGCGTCTCATCCTTCTTCGCAAAGCAAAAGCGCACCACCCGCTGGTCGAAGCCGTTGCCGTAAAACGCAGACAGCGGAATCGCGGCGACGCCGATCTCGGTGGTCAGCCATTTGCAGAAATCGGCCTCGCCGAGCTGGCTGACGTCGGAGATGTCCACACACTGGAAATAACTGCCTTCGCTGGGCAGCAGCTTGAAGCGGGTTTTGGCCAGGCCGGCGCGGAACAGGTCGCGTTTGCGCTGGTAAAACGCCGGCAGCTCCAGGTAGGGGCGGGCGTCCGCCATGTAGGCAGCCAGTCCGTGTTGCACCGGCGTGTTGACGGTGAAGACGTTGAACTGGTGCACTTTGCGGAACTCCGCCGTCAGCGCCGCCGGCGCCGCCACATAACCGACCTTCCAGCCGGTCACGTGGTAGGTCTTGCCGAAGCTGCTGACGATGAAGGCGCGTGCCGCCAGGCCCGGGAAACGCGCGGCGCTTTCGTGCATGCGGCCCTGGTCGGCGTCGAAGACCATGTGTTCATAGACTTCGTCGCTGATCAGCAGCACGTCGGTCGGCGCCAGCATCTCCTGCAGGCGCAGCATGTCCTCGCGCGTCCAGACGGTGGCGCTGGGGTTGTGCGGCGAGTTGACGATGATGGCGCGGGTTTTGCCGTTGATGGCGGCAGCGATTTTGTCGAAGTCGGGCCGGAAGCTGCCGGGCACCAGCGGCACACGCACGGCGATGCCGCCGGCCAGCTCGATGTTGGGCACGTAGCTGTCATAACAGGGCTCGAGCACGATCACCTCGTCGCCGGGGTGCACCACCGCCAGGATGGCCGTGATGATGGCCTGGGTCGCGCCGGCGGTGATGGTGATTTCGCTGGCGGCGTCGTAGCGGCGGCCATGCAGTTGCTGCAGCTTGGCGGCAACCGCTTCGCGCAGTACCGGCACGCCGGTCATGGGCGGGTACTGGTTCAGGCCGCGCGTCATGGCATCGGTCACGGCACCCACGAGCTTGGGGTCGCATTCGAAATCCGGGAAACCCTGGCCCAGGTTGACCGCGCCTTTTTCGGTGGCCAGCGTGGACATCACGGTGAAGATGGTGGTGCCGACAGCGGGCAGCTTGGTCTGCAGGACAGGGGTGCGTTCTTGAACAGTCGTCATGGTGGTCGGAAGTCAGGAGGTTCAGAGTTCGAAGTCGCCATGGCGGCTGCTCATGGCGCGGGTGATCTGGGCGCGGTCCAGCTTGTCGCTGAGCAGCTCAGCAAACTTGTAGACGAAGTTGCGCAGGTAGGCGCTGCGCTTGAAGGCCACGCGGGCCACGTTCACGCCGAACAGCTCGCCGGCCGGGCGCGCCAGCAGGTCGCTGTTGCTGCCGTCGTCGCGGATCGCCATCTCGGCGACGATGCCTATGCCCAGGCCCAGGCGCACATAGGTCTTGATCACGTCGGAGTCGATGGCTTCGAGCGCGATGCGCGGCTGCAGGCGTTTTGCCGCGAAGGCCTGGTCGATCTTTGTGCGGCCGGTGAAGGACGGGTGGTAGGTGATCAGGGGCTGCCCGGCCAGATCTTCCAGCGTGATGTGTTCCTGTTTGGCCAGCGGGTGGTCCAGCGGCATCACCAGCATGTGCTGCCACTCGTAGCAGGGCAGGGTGACGAGGTCCTCGTACTGGGCCAGCGACTCGGTGGCGATGCCGATTTCGGCGACCTCGTCGATCAGCATGCGCGCGACCTGGTCGGGCGAGCCCTGGTGCAGGCTGACATTGACCTTGGGAAAGGCTTCACGCAGCTTCGCCACCGGCACCGGCAGCACGTAACGCGCCTGGGTGTGGGTGGTGGCAATCGACAGGGTGCCACTGTCCTGTGCCGAAAACTGTTCGCCGATGCGGCGCAGGTTGCCGACCTCCCGCATGATCAGTTCAATGCTTTTGAGCACATGTTCGCCGGGTTCGGTCACGCGTTTGAGGCGTTTGCCGTGGCGCGCAAAAATCTCCACGCCCAGTTCTTCTTCCAGTTCGATGATGGCTTTGGACACCCCCGGCTGGGAGGTGTGGAGCGCGCGCGCGGTTTCGGTGAGGTTGAGGTTGCGGCGGACGGCTTCCTGCACAAAGCGGAACTGGTGAAGATTCATATGCTGCTTTTGCTGGTTATTTTTATTTATTATGCCCTTTTGCCACTAAGAGGCCGGCGCGCCGGCCAGGCACGGGATTCAGGAAAGTGCGATCTCGGCCATCAGCGATGTAAGCCGCGGGTCTTCGCCGGCGGCGGCCATCAGTTCGACGGGGACGTCCGGATGGGCCGCGCGCAATTGCGCCACCAGTTGTGGCAGGTCTTCGCGGGCGTGTTTTCCTACCCCTAGAAATAGCGGGAATACCCTCAACCGGCGTGCGCCGGCAGCTATCAAATCCATAGCACATTGCGCGAGGTCGGGGGTCCTCAGCTCCAGGTAGGCGCAGCCCACCAGCGCGTCGCCATCGCGGGCCCGGATGGCGGCAGCCACGGCCTCGATCGGCAGGTGCCACAGCGGGTCGCGCGAGCCGTGGGCGAACAGGATGATGCCGGGGCGGTTCATCAGCGTCTGAGGACCAGCCAGCCGAAAGCGCCCAGCGAAATCGCCATGTAAAGCAGGCCGGGCGCCGCGGCCGCCAGCCAGGGCCGCCAGTTCTGCAGGTTGCCGATGTAGCCGAACACGTTGTTGAGCAGGAAGAAGCTGATGCCGATCATCACGCCGCCGAACACATAGCCGGCGATGCCGCCGCTGCGAAAGTGCAGGTAGGCAAAGGGCAGGGCCAGCACCACCATCACCAGGCAACTGAGCGGGTAAAACACCTTTTTCCAGAACTCGATCTCGTAGCGCTGGGCGGTCTGGCCATTGGCGTTCAGGTGGCGGATGTAGGTGAACAGGTCGATGGTGCTCATGCGCTCGGGCTTGAGCACCGCCACCGACACCATCTCGGCGCTGATTTCGGTCGGCCAGCGAAAACGCTCGATCTTGTTGATGGTGATCCGGGCCGATTCGCGGCCGGCATCGGTGGCTGTGGGCTGCGCGGCTTTCACGGCGAATTCGGTGCGCGTGCCGCCCTCGAGCTGCCACGAGTCGTCGGCGGCGAATTTGGCCAGTGGCGACTGGGTGATGGACACCAGCAAGCCCTTGTTGTCGAATTCAAAAACGCGCACGGCCTGCATCTCGTTGTTCGACGACAGCGCGCCCACGTTGACGACATAACTGTTGTAAGGCTGCTTTTCCTTGAGCCAGGCACCGGTCTGACCCACGGTGATGCGCCCCTGGTAACGCGCCTTGAGCAGCTGGGCGCTGCGGTCGGCCGCCGGCGCCAGGTAGTCGCCAATCGCAAAACACAGGATGGTGAAAAAAGCGCCCAGGCTCAGCAGCAGCCGCAACGCACGCCAGGGTTCCAGGCCGCTGGTGCGCAGGATGGTGTATTCGGAGCTTTGTGCCAGCCGGGCCATCACGAAGATGGTACCGATCAGCACCGAGATCGGCACCAGCTCGTAAAGGTGGCTGGGAATCAGCAGCGCGACGTACAGCAGCGCATGCCGGATCTGGTAGGTGTTTTCGTCGGAACTGAGCACCCCGGCGGCGTTTTTGCCGAGGTACTGCAGCTCGTCGACCAGGTCGAAAAAGAAAAACAGCGCGAGGAAACCGGCGGCCACAAAAGCAATCGAGCCCAGCACCTCGCCATAAATCAGCCGGCGTATGGTTTTCATGCGGCCACCTTCGCGGCTTCCCGGCCGGCCTGGCGCTTGCGCTGCCGGCTGGCCGCCCCCTTGAAGGTCCAGTTGAGGTGGCGCTTGGACAGCCAGGCCAGCGCCACCAGCAGGGCGCCGCCATGCAGGGCCAGCAGGAAGGGCCCGAAATTCGCGACGCCGACGGTGATCCAGCTCTGGCCGAGATTGAGCAGGTTGTGATAAACCACAAACGTGAACAGCACGAAGATCAGGTTGCCGCTGCGCCCGGCGCGCGGGTTGACGCTGGCCAGCGCCAGCGCAATGACCACAAAGTTGATGGCGGCCAGCGCCATGCCCAGCCGCCAGGCCAGCTCGCCCTGGTTGCTTCGGGTGGGCGTGCGCAGCAGTTCACGGGTGGATTTGGACTTTTCGGGGAGGTTGACGCCGTTGATCAGCGCGCTGTCGCCGGCCCGGCTGCCATATTCCTCGAACTCGGTGATCTTCAGGGCCGACTTGCCGATCTCGCTTTCGAGGCGCTGTCCGTTGTTCAGCAGCAGCAACTGCGAGTTGCCGACATTGGCGATGCGGCCTGAACTGGCCGTGGTCACCGAGTTCTTGCCCTTTTCCGTCGAAGCGATAAAAACGTTGTTGCTGGTCTTGCCCGCCGTGGTCTCGCGGTCGATGAAAAACACCCGGTTGCCGCTGGAGGACTCCTGGAACTGGCCGGGCGAGACGCGTTCGAGGTCGCCGCGCTGTTCGTAGCGGTCTTTCATGTCCTGCGCCTGCTGGTTGGACCAGGGCCAGACAAACACCGACATCAGGGTGATGACCAGCAGCACCGGCCAGGCGAAGCGGAACAGCGGCACCAGGAAGAAGCCGAGACCGCGGCCGCTGACAAACCAGACCACCATTTCGCTGTCGCGGTACATGCGCGACAGGGTGCTGACCATGGCGACAAACAGCGACAGCGTCAGGATGATGGGCAGGCGGCCCAATGCGGAGTAACCCATGACCATCATCACGTCCTGCGGGTTGACGCTGCCGCGCGACGCCTGGCCCAGGGTACGGATCAGGATGATGGTGATCACAATGGTCATCAAAACCACAAGCGTCGCCCCGAAACTGCGTGCCAACTCTTTGCGGATCGAAGATTGGAATAACATTGCCTGAAACCGTGTCCTTTTGCCTGACCACCCACGCGCGCTTGCTGCGCCCAACTCCCGATTATGGACTTTGAACTCAAAACCCTGACCCCCGCGCGCATTTGCGCTGAAAAATGTGATGCGCTTGTTGTCCTGGTCGGGGCCGATGCCTGGACCGGCAGCGACGCCGTGTCCGCGCTGGCGGCCCTGGCCCTCAAGTCGGGCGATTTCGAGAGCAAGGCCGGCAAGCTGCTCAGCGCCTACCGGCCCCCGGGCATCAGCGCTACCCGGGTGCTGCTGGCCGGTGCTGGCGACGGCAGCGCCAAAAGCGTACGCAGCGCCGTCCATGCAGCCATGGCCGCCCTGAAAACCACCAATGTCCGGCGCGTCGTGCTGAGCCTGGTGGGACTGGCCAAGGCCGATCACGCATCCGTGCGCGCCGCCGTGCTGGCCTGCGCCGATGCCAGTTACGTGTACAGCACCACCAAGTCGAAACCGGCCGAGCAGAAGCTGCAGCGGGTCGTGCTGGCCGTGTCGGCGCTGGCTTCCAGCCGGGCCGGCTTCGACAAGGGCGTCGGTCTGTCCCGCGGGGTGGCGCTGGCGCGCGAGTGGGCGAACCGCCCGGCCAACCATGCAACGCCGACCCTGCTGGCGCAGGCCGCCAAAGAGCTGGGCAAGCTGCCCGGCATCAAGGTCGAGGTGCTGGGCCCGCGCGAAGTGGCCAAACTCGGCATGGGCTCCTTCATGGCGGTCGCCCAGGGCTCGGAGCAGCCGCTGCGCTTCATCGTGCTGCGTTACGACGGCGGCACCAAAACCGAGGCGCCGGTGGTGCTGATCGGCAAGGGCATCACCTTTGACACCGGCGGCATTTCCATCAAGCCGGCCGCCGAGATGGACGAGATGAAATACGACATGGGTGGCGCCGCCAGCGTGCTGGGCACCTTTAGGGCGCTGGCCGAGCTGCAGCCGGCCCTCAATGTGGTCGGTCTGATTCCGGCCTGCGAGAACATGCCGGACGGCCGCGCCATCAAGCCCGGCGACGTCGTCACAAGCATGAGCGGGCAGACCATCGAAATCCTCAACACCGACGCCGAGGGCCGTCTCGTGCTGTGCGACGCCCTGACCTATGCGGAGCGCTTCAAGCCGCGCGCCGTGGTGGACATTGCCACGCTGACCGGCGCCTGCGTGATCGCGCTGGGCGGCGTGCGCAGCGGCCTGTTTTCCAGCGACGACGCGCTGGCCCAGTCGCTGGCCGCAGCCGGTGACAGTGCCATGGACCTGTGCTGGCGCATGCCGCTGGACGACGAGTATGCGGACGGCCTGAAAACCCATTTTGCCGATGTTGCCAACGTGGCCGGCCGCGCCGGCGGGGCCATCACGGCAGCCAAGTTTCTCCAGCGTTTCGCCGGCAAATTTCCCTGGGCCCACCTGGACATTGCCGGCACGGCCTGGAAAAGCGGTGCCGCCAAGGGTTCAACCGGACGGCCGGTTCCCTTGCTGGTGGATTTCCTGCTGGGCCAGGTTCAGCCGGTCAGGGCGGCGTCCAGAAAGCGCAGCGGCGCGCGTCCATGACCGAGGTCGCCTTTCACTTCAACGTGCCGGACAAGCTGGCCTATGGCTGCCGGCTGCTGCGCAAGGCCTGGGGCAGCGGCGCGCGCGTGGTGGTGACCGGCGAAGCGGAGACCCTGCACCGGCTGGACCAGCTGCTCTGGACCTTTTCCCCGCTGGAGTTTGTGCCCCACTGCCGGCTTGATGCACCGGCCGCGACCGTGGCTGCCACCCCCGTGCTGCTGGCGGGGGATCTGGCCGCCTGCCCGCACCACGAGGTGCTGGTGAACCTCGGCCAGCAGGTGCCGGCCGGGTTCGAGCGCTTCGAGCGTTTTATCGAACTGGTCACGCTGGCCGATGACGACCGGGTGGCCGCGCGCAGCCGGTGGAAACACTACGCCGACCGCGGCTACGCGATGAAGCGGCATGATCTCGCCGAGGAGTCCAGGCCATGAGCAGATCCACCCCGCCGCAGCGCTTTGTGCCCACGCTGACCGAAGTTGTGCAGCCGCCGGTGAAGGATGCACCGGCCGCAGGTCAAGCGGCGGCCATCGACCATCAGCACCTGCAGGAACAGATGGTGCATCGCGTGATGCAGCGCGTCGACTTGACGCTGGACCGTTTGCTGCGTGAAACGGTCGGGCGTCTGGTACTGGAACACACCCAGGCGCTGGCGCCCAGCCTCAGGGATGAAATCGAAATTGTCGTGCGCCAGTCGGTCAACAACGCCTTCGAGCAGGAACTCGCCAGCCAGTGGCCTGACCGGCAGTAGGGTTTTTGGCCTCCCAGCGTAACCATTTGTATGAAGGTCTGGGTGGCTGACGCCACGACGCGCCGGGCGGCAAGCCAGCAGCGCGTTCCTAGGGCAGCTTGCTATGGTGCGGGCGCGAAAATTGCGATATCTTCGGTGCCGTTGAGCAAACAATGTTCTCAACCTTTAACGGTAATTTCCTAATTGGAGTGTATTTATGCAAATGAAATGGACTGCGGTCGCTTTGGCCGCCACGTTGGTGGTTGCCTGCGGCAAAAAAGAAGAAGCCGCACCTGCTGCCACTGCCCCTGCTGCCCCGGTTGCTGCGGCTCCCGCCCCTGCCGGTGATACGCTCGTTGTCAAGATCGGCCACGTCGGCCCCGTTTCAGGTGCCCAGGCCCACTATGGCAAGGACAATGAGAATGGCGTGCGCATGGCCATCGAGGACCTGAACAAGCAGGGCGTGATGATTGGTGGCAAAAAGGCCACGTTCGAAATCGTCGCCGAAGATGACGCCGCTGATCCAAAACAGGGCACCGCCGCTGCACAGAAATTGTGCGACTCCAAGGTTGCCGGCGTCGTTGGTCACCTCAATTCGGGCACTACCATTCCTGCTTCCAAGGTCTACAACGACTGCGGTATCCCCCACGTGACGGGTGCCGCCACCAACCCTGACCTGACCAAGCCTGGCTACAAGACCACCTACCGCATCATTGCCAATGACCTGTCACTGGGCGCTGGCCTGGCCTTCTACGCTGCCGACACGCTGAAGCTGAAGAAAGTCGCCGTCATCGACGACCGCTCCGCTTACGGCCAGGGCGTTGCCGACATCTTCAAGAAAACCGCCAAGGAAAAAGGCATGACCGTGGTGGACGAACAGTTCACCACCGACAAGGCCACCGACTTCATGGCCATCCTGACCGCCATCAAGGCCAAGGCCCCGGATGCCGTGTTCTACGGCGGCATGGACCCGCAAGCCGGCCCGATGCTGCGCCAGATGGAGCAGCTCGGCATGAGCAAGGTCAAGTATTTCGGCGGCGACGGCATCTGCACCTCCGAGATTGCCAAGCTCGCCGGCGGCGCCAAAACCCTCGACAACGTGATCTGTGCCGAAGGCGGCGCATCGCTGGCCAAGATGCCCGGCGGCACCGAGTGGAAGAAGCGTTACGACGAGAAGTACCCGAACCAGTTCCAGGTCTACAGCCCGTACACCTACGACGCGACCTTTGTTCTGGTGGACGCGATGAAACGCGCCAACTCCATCGATCCGGCTGTCTACATCCCCGAGCTGATCAAGACCAGCTTCAAGGGTGTAACCACCACGATCGAGTTCCAGCCCAACGGCGAACTGAAGAATCCGGCCATCACCTTGTACAGCTACAAGGAAGGCAAGAAGACACCTCTGGAATAAGTTTCCGGACTCCATGAAAAAGCCACCGCGAGGTGGCTTTTTTTTGCTGACTCGCTGTCAGTTCGGCGCGTTCGCCGGCCTTGCCTCCGGCGGCAAGCGGCTCTCTAGCATGATCATGACCTGTTGCGCCATGAACTGCAGGGTTTGCAACTGGTTTGCATCGAGCTGTCTGGGCACGGTGTCAACCACACAGATGGCGCCCATGGAAAACCCGTCGCTGGTCAGGAGCGGCGCGCCTGCATAAAACCGTATATGGGGTGAACCCGTGACCAATGGATGCTTTGCAAACCGGTCATCTTTCGCCGTGTCCTCAATCACCATGACTTCCTGGGGTGTTCGTAGCACATGGGAGCAAAAGCTGTTTTCCCGCGGCAACTCCTGAACCTGCAAGCCGACACGGGATTTGAACCACTGTCGTTCATGGTCACTCAAGGAGATGAGCGCCATCGGAGTACCGCATACGTCGGCAGCCAGTCGGGTAATGTCGTCGTAGGCCCGCTCTTCCGGGGAGTCCACGACTTGCAGGCGATCAAGCGCGTGCTGCCTTAGCCTCTCGATCTCGTCGCTGTCAGCCATGGCGCCCCCCTGTTGTAATTACTTCAGTCTACAGCGCTGTAAAAGTGAAACAGCGCCTTCAACGCCCGTCTGTTCGTAAGACACGGTCGATTCAGAAACAAAAAAGCCCAGACAGGCTGGGCTTTCAGGAGCTTTCGCTACCGTGTGGATACTCACGGCAACTATACTTTTTGGCGGAAGAGGCGGGATTCGAACCCGCGGTAGGTTTAACCCTACGCACGCTTTCCAGGCGTGTGACTTAAACCACTCATCCACCCTTCCGCGAAGCCTCATATTGTAGCAGCGAGAAGCACTGCCGGCACCGGCTTTTAGTGAAGTGCGCTGCGGAAGCGGTGTTTTTCGAGCTGCGCCAGGCTGACGAAGGCCAGCGCCTGCCGGTGGGTGGACTCCAGCACGACCGGTGGTGCGCAGCCGGCTTCCAGCGCCTCGCGCCAGCGGTTGGCGCACAGGCACCAGCGATCGCCCGGCTTGAGCCCGGCAAAGCGGTAGCCGGGGCGGGGCGTGGACAAATCGTTGCCGTGGGCCAGCGAGAAATCCAGGAACTCCCGTGTCACCCGCACGCAGACCAGGTGCGAGCCGAGGTCGGACGCGTCGGTGTTGCAGCAGCCGTCGCGGAAATACCCCGTCAGCGGGTCATAGGAGCAGGGGACCAGTTCGGTGCCAAGCACGTTGGTGACGCTCATGTCTGTCTGTCGGTCAGGTTGGTTTTGTCGAATGCACCATGGTCATGGCCGAGGTGATCAGGGCCGACACTTCGGTCATGTTGCTGGGAACGATCAGGGTGGTCTTCGCGTCGGCGGCCACGCGGGAATAGGCCTCCACGGCTTTTTCGGCCACCTTGAGCTGAACCGCCATCTCGCCGCCGGGCTGGCGGATCGACGCGGCGACGCGTTCAATCGCCTGGGCCGTCGCATCGGCCACGGCGGTGATGGCCGCCGCCTCGCCCTGGGCGTTGTTGATGGCCGCGAGCTTTTCGCCTTCGGAGCGGGCGATAAAGGCCTCGCGCTCGCCGGTGGCGATGTTGATCTGCTCCTGGCGGCGGCCCTCGGAGGCGGCGATCAGCGCCCGCTTTTCGCGCTCGGCCGTGATCTGAGATTGCATCGCGTGCAGGATTTCCTTCGGTGGCGTCAGGTCCTTGATCTCGTAACGCAGCACCTTCACGCCCCAGTTCAGCGCGGCTTCATCAATCGCAGCCACCACCTGGGCGTTGATGATGTCGCGTTCCTCGAAGGTTTTGTCGAGTTCGAGCTTGCCGATGACGGAGCGCAGCGAGGTCTGCGCCAGTTGCGTGACCGCGACGATGTAGTTGGACGAACCGTAGCTGGCGCGCATCGGGTCGGTCACCTGGAAGTACAGGATGCCGTCCACCTGCAACTGGGTGTTGTCGCGGGTGATGCAGACCTGGCTCGGCACGTCCAGCGGGATCTCCTTGAGCGAATGTTTGTAGGCCACCCGGTCAATGAAGGGAATCAGGAAATTCAGGCCCGGTGTCAGGCTGCTGTGAAACTTGCCCAGGCGCTCGACCACCCAGGCGTTCTGCTGGGGGACGACCTTGATGCTGCGCGCGATAAAAATGACGGCAATCACCAGAATGACGAGTGCAATTTCCATGAGGTTCTCCGTTCAAACAAAAAAAAGGGTCGCAGCCTTCAGGCGCGGGAGGCATTGTCAGGCCTTGTCGACCACCAGGCGGTTGCCGTTCAGCTGCCGGACCCTGAACAGGCCGGGCTGCGGCGCATTCTGGCGGTCTGCGAGTTCCACCGTCCATTGGGCGCCACGGTACTTGACGCTGGCCGTGGCATCCTCATTCCACTGCTCGACATGCACGGTTTCGCCAATGTCCATCTGGACATCGCGGTTGGCATTGGCCGCTGCGGGTTTCGGGTCCTTGCTGCGCTTGAAGTGCCAGGCCACCACCGCACCGCCGCCAATCACGGCCGCCACCACGATCTGCACGACCAGCGACGCGCCGAGATGGGCGGCCAGTGCCGCCGCGATCATGCCGACGGCCAGCATCAGCAGGTAGAAGGTACCGGTGACCAGTTCCAGGGCCACGGCAGCACCGGCCAGCAGCCACCAGATCGTCGATTCGCTCATGTCCAGTTCCCCCTGCGTTTCGTAAAAGCCACATTTTGGGCCAGAAGCGTGAATTGGCAAGCTTAACCCGGCCCCGTGAAGGCCAAGCGGACTCGGTCTTCACCAAATATCCTTACACTTCGCCCCTGATTCGACTTTTTTGGCAGTTCCAGGCAAAGGCCTCTTGATGAAATTCCGCTTCCCCATCGTCATCATCGACGAAGATTTCCGCTCCGAAAACACCTCCGGCCTGGGCATTCGTGCGCTGGCCCAGGCGATTGAAACCGAGGGTTTCGAGGTGCTGGGCGTCACCAGTTATGGCGACCTGTCGCAGTTTGCGCAGCAGCAAAGCCGCGCCAGTGCCTTCCTCCTGTCGATCGACGACGAGGAGTTCACGCCCGGCCCGGATCTCGACCCGGCCGTGCTGAACCTGCGCCACTTCATCGAGGAAGTGCGGCGCAAGAACCTGGACGTGCCGATTTACGTCTACGGCGAGACCAAGACCTCGCGCCACATCCCGAACGACATCCTGCGTGAACTGCACGGCTTCATCCACATGTTCGAGGACACGCCCGAGTTCGTGGCCCGCCACATCATCCGCGAGGCCAAGAGTTACCTCGAAGGCGTGCAGCCGCCGTTTTTCAAGGCGCTGCTGGACTACGCCGAGGACGGCTCCTACTCCTGGCACTGCCCGGGTCATTCGGGCGGGGTGGCCTTCCTGAAAAGCCCGGTCGGGCAGATGTTCCACCAGTTTTTCGGCGAAAACATGTTGCGTGCCGACGTCTGCAATGCCGTCGAGGAACTCGGCCAGCTGCTGGACCATGACGGCCCGGTGGGTGCGTCGGAGCGCAATGCGGCGCGCATCTTCAACGCCGACCACTGCTTTTTCGTCACCAACGGCACCAGTACCAGCAACAAGATGGTCTGGCACCACACGGTGGCGCCGGGCGACGTGGTGGTGGTGGACCGCAACTGCCACAAGTCCATCCTGCACGCCATCATCATGACCGGGGCGATTCCCGTGTTCCTGAAACCGACGCGCAACCACTTCGGCATCATCGGGCCCATCCCGAAGGAAGAGTTCGAGCAGGCCTCGATCCAGGCCAAGATCAAGGCGAATCCGTTGCTCAAGGGCGTGGACGCAAAGAAGATCAAGCCGCGTGTGCTGACCCTGACCCAGTCCACTTACGACGGTGTGCTCTACAACACCGAGACCATCAAGGGCATGCTCGACGGCTACGTCGAGAACCTGCATTTCGACGAAGCCTGGCTGCCGCACGCCGCCTTCCACCCGTTTTACGGCAGCTACCACGCGATGGGCAAGAAGCGCGCGCGGCCCAGGCAGGCCATGGTGTATGCGACGCAGTCCATCCACAAGCTGCTGGCCGGCATCAGCCAGGCCAGCCATGTGCTGGTGCAGGATTCGCAGACCGTCAAGCTGGACCGGCACCTCTTCAATGAGGCTTACCTGATGCACACCTCGACCTCGCCGCAGTACAGCATCATCGCCAGCTGCGACGTGGCTGCCGCGATGATGGAGCCGCCCGGCGGCACCGCGCTGGTGGAGGAAAGCATCCTGGAGGCGCTGGACTTCCGCCGCGCCATGCGCAAGGTCGCCGAGGAGTACGGCGACGACTGGTGGTTCAAGGTCTGGGGCCCCGACAAGCTGGTCGATGAAGGCATTGGCCGCTCGGAAGACTGGATCATCAAGGGCGAGTCCAAAAATGCCAAGGCCGGCGTCAACTGGCACGGCTTCGGCAAGATGGCCACCGGCTTCAACATGCTGGACCCGATCAAGTCGACCATCGTCACGCCCGGCATGGACCTCAATGGCAAGTTCGCCAAGACCGGCATCCCGGCCAGCATCGTGACCAAGTTCCTGGCTGAACACGGCGTGGTGGTGGAGAAAACCGGCCTGTACAGCTTTTTCATCATGTTCACCATCGGCATCACCAAGGGCCGCTGGAACAGCATGCTGACCGCGCTGCAGCAGTTCAAGGACGACTATGCCAAGAACCAGCCGATGTGGCGCATCCTGCCCGAGTTCTGCCAGAAGTTTCCGCGCTACGAGAAGATGGGCCTGGCTGACCTGTGCCACCACATCCACAACCTCTACGCCAAGTACGACATCGCGCGCCTGACCACCGACATGTACCTGAGCGACCTGACGCCGGCCATGAAACCCAGCGACGCCTACGCCCACATTGCGCTGCACAAGACCGAACGTGTCGAGATCGACAAGCTCGAGGGCCGCATCACGGTCGGCCTGGTCACGCCGTACCCGCCCGGCATTCCACTGCTGATTCCCGGCGAGGTCTTCAACAAGAAGATCGTCGACTACCTGAAGTTCTCGCGTGAGTTCAATGCCCAGTGCCCTGGTTTCGAGACCGACATCCACGGCCTGGTCGAGGAGCAGGACGCCGAGGGCAAGCGCCATTACTACGCCGACTGCGTGAAGGAATAGGGCAGGCTGGCCTGCGCTGATCAGGGCGGCAACCGCCTGACACCGGCATGAGAGGACACACCGGGATGTACCCAGGCAAGGCCCACGGCGTCAGCGACGTGGAGTGTATCGAACGGGCCACCGCTGCCGCCGTGTCGCCGCAGGCCCTCGAGGACCTCGATGGCTGGCTGCTGGCCTTTGACGGCGGCGCGGTGAACCGCGCCAAAAGCGCTGTGCCGCTGCAGCACGCGCTGATGCCCGAGCCCGATTCCCTCATCGCCCGGATCGAGGCGCGTTATGCGGCAAGGGGCTTGCCGGCGCAGTTCCGGCTTGCCACGCCGCCGTGTTTTGACGGTGTGCGTTCGGAGCTGAGGCGCCGCGGCTACCACGCGGGGCAGCCCACGCTGGTGCAACTTGCGCCGGTGGCTGGCATGCGCGCGGTGTCGGCCGAACTGGCCGAAGTGGATGCGGCGCCCGACGCAGCCTGGGCCGCCTTGTTCATGGGGGACGGGGTCGATCCGGCCGATGGCGCCAGCCGGGTCGCGGCACTGGCCCGCGCGCCGGGCGCGCTGTTTGCCAGCGTGCGTGAGGACGGCCAGACCGTGGCCGCGGGTGCTGCGGCGTTTTCCCACGGCTGGGTCAGCGTGCATGGCATGCGCACCGCACCCGCCTGGCGCGGCCGCGGGATGGCCGGGCGCATCCTCGCCGCACTGGCCGAGGCGGCCCTGGCGCGCGGTCTGCCGCGCTGCTTTCTGCAGGTGGAGGAAGGCAATGCGGCGGCGCTGGCGCTGTACCGGCGCGCCGGGTTCGCATCGGCGTGGGCGTATGACTACTGGCGCCGCGCCTGAGCAGCCTGCGGTGGAGGCTGGATTGCTATGATTTCAGGAGCGCCTTACGCTTGTCATCAAAGGGCTGCAGGCCATTTTGATGCCTGACAAAGGCCTGCGGCCCCGGTGCAGCAAGCGGACGCAGCTACCGGATTGATCGCTGCGGCGCGCCGCACGCAGGACCAACCCCTGCTCAGCCGGCCTCGGCCGGATCGCCCATGCCGCTGACCACCTGGCTGAAGCCGCCGTCCACATAGGTGATTTCGGCGCTAACGCCGGCGGCCAGGTCGCTCAGCAAAAAGGCGGCGACATTGCCGACGTCCTCGATGGTGACGTTGCGGCGTATCGGCGCGGCCGCGGTGGCCTTGAGCATCTTGCTGAAGTCCTTGATGCCGCTGGCCGCCAGCGTCTTGATCGGGCCGGCGCTGATGCCGTTGACCCGCATGCCGGTGCCCTTGCTGCCCAGCGACTCGGCCAGGTAACGCACGCTGGCTTCCAGCGAGGCCTTGGCCAGGCCCATGGTGTTGTAGTTGGGCAGCACGCGCAGCGCGCCCAGGTAACTCAGGGTCAGCAAGGCCGATTTCGGGTTGAGCAGGGGCAGGGCGGCCTTGGCCATGGCCGGGAAGCTGTAGGCGCTGATGTCGTGCGCGATGCGGAAACTCTCGCGGCTCAGGCCCTCGAGGAAGTCGCCGGCAATCGCCTCGCGCGGCGCAAAACCGATGCTGTGCACAAAACCGTCGAAGCTCGGCCAGGTCTGCGACAGGTCGGCGAACATTTTGGCGATCTGTTCGTCGCTGCCGACGTCGCAATCAAAGATCAGGCTGGAGTTGAAGTCCGCAGCGAACTCGGTGATGCGGTCCTTGAAGCGCTCACCGACGTAGCTGAAGGCCAGCTCGGCACCCTGCGCGTGGCAGGCCTTGGCAATGCCATAAGCAATCGAGCGGTTGGACAACACGCCCGTGATCAACAGTTTTTTTCCATCCAGAAAACCCATCTTCTGCTCCAGTCTGTGCGGGTGAACCGGCAAACCCCGCGATGTCCCCGGGGGAAACGCGTGATCACCGGCTTAAGTAGTGCAGAATTGTCGCATGAGGATTTTTGCGTGTTTGTGCGGGCTGCTGGGGCTGGCCCTGGTGGCCGCGCCATCCTGGGGCGCCCATGCCTATGCGCAGTTCGGCGACGTCAAGTACCCGCCCGGTTTCACCCACTTCGGCTATGTGAACCCGGCCGCGCCCAAGGGCGGCGAGATCCGCATGGTGCCGCCGACGCGGCCGACCAACTTCGACAAGTTCAACCCCTTCACGCTCAAGGGCACGGCCCCCTACGGGCTAGGCAGCCTGGTGTTCGAAAGCCTGCTGACCGGCAATTCCGAAGAACCGACCACCGCCTATGGCCTGCTGGCCGAGGATGTGGAGGTCGCGCCCGACAAACTCTCGGCCACCTTCCGGCTGCATCCCAGGGCACGTTTCAACGACGGCTCCCCGGTGCTGGCCGCCGATGTGGTGCATTCCTTCAACACCCTGATCAGCAAGCTGGCCGCACCGCAGTTCCGCACGATTTATGCCGAAGTCAGGGGCGTGCGCGCGCTGGGCGACCGCACGGTGCGTTTCGACTTTGCCAGCCCAAACGCCGAACTGCCGCTGGTGGTCGGCGGCATGGCGGTGTTCAGCCGGGCCTGGGGTGGCGGCAAGGCCTTCGACCAGATCATCAGCGAGGTGCCGATTGCTTCCGGCCCCTACAAACCTGCCAGCGAGCGGCTGGGCCGCGACATCACCTATGTCCGTGACCCGGCCTACTGGGGCGCGGAACTGCCGGTGCGCAGGGGGCAGTTCAACTTCGACCGCGTCACCTTCAAAATCTACCTCGACGAGACCTCGCGCTTCGAGGGGCTCAAGGCCGGCGAATACGACTTCATGCGCGAATTCAGCTCGCGCAACTGGGCGCGCCAGTACACCGGCAAGCAGTTCGAGCGCGGCGAGCTGAAAAAGCGGGCTTTCGAGAACCGCAACCCCGGTGATTTCCAGGGCTATGTGTTCAACACCCGCAAGGACAAGTTCAAGGACGTGCGGGTGCGCCAGGCGATCGGCCTGGCCATGGATTTCGAATGGCTGAACCGCCAGCTGTTTTACGGCCTGTACACCCGGGTGCACGGCTACTTCCCGAACAGCGAGTTCCACGCAGAAGGCCTGCCCGCTCCCGACGAACTGGCGCTGCTGGAGCCCTTGCGCGCGAAGCTGCGGCCCGAGGTCTTCGGCCCGGCGCTGATATCGCCCAGCACCGCACCGCCGTCCAGCCTGAGAGAGAACCTGCGCAAGGCCAGATCGCTGCTCGCTGAAGCCGGCTGGACCTACCGCGACGGCGCCCTGCGCAATGCCAAAGGCGAGGCCTTCACCATCGAGTTCCTCAATGACCAGCCTTCGCTGATACGCGTCGCCACCCCGTTCCAGGGGGCACTGAAGAAGCTCGGCATCGAGATGCGCTTTCGCACCGTCGATTTTTCGCTGTCGCAGCAGCGCATGGACAACTTTGATTTCGAGATGACGACCCGGCGCCTGCCGGGCAGCACCGCACCCGGCGGCGAACTGTTCGAGCTGTTCGGCTCGAAAGCAGCCGAAACCCCGGGATCAGCCAACACCTGGGGCATTCGCGATCCGGCCGTCGATGCGCTGGTCGGCAAGGTGGTCAGCGCCAAAACACGGCCCGAACTCGCCACCGCCATGCGTGCGCTGGACCGGGTCTTGTCACACGGCTATTACTCGATCCCGCAGTATTACGGCAACGCCTTCCTGATCGGTTACCGGCCCGGCCCTTTTGTGCTGCCCGCCACCATTCCCCCGTATTACCAGGCCGACGTCTGGGCCATGAGCACCTGGTGGGCATCGCCTGCCAACAAGTAGGAACACACCCGCATGGCCGCCTACATCTTCAAACGCCTGCTGCTGATGCTGCCGACACTGTTCGGCGTGCTGCTGCTGACCTTTGTGGTGATCCAGTTCGTGCCGGGCGGGCCGGTCGAGCAGATGGTGTCGCAATTGCAGGGCCGTGATTCCGGCGGGGAGAGCGCTGCCGCCAGCGGCGCCGGCTACCGTGGCCGCCAGGGGCTGGACCCGCAGCGCATCGAGGAAATCAAGGTGCTCTATGGCTTCGACAAGCCGGCGCACGAACGCTTCTGGCTGATGCTCAAGTCTTTTGCCAGGCTCGATTTGGGTCAAAGCTTTTACCAGCGCAAGGCGGTGTGGGAACTGGTCAAGGAAAAGCTGCCGGTGTCCATCAGCCTGGGCCTGTGGACCTTTTTCATCAGCTACCTGATCGCCGTGCCGCTGGGCGTGGCCAAGGCGGTGCGTGCAGGCTCGCGTTTTGACTTCGTCACCACGCTGTTTGTGCTGGTCGGTTATGCGATCCCCGGCTTTGTGCTGGGTGTGGCGCTGCTGGTGATTTTTGGCGGGCAACTCCAGTGGTTTCCGCTGCGCGGGCTGACTTCGTCCAACTGGGAAACGCTGAGCTGGGGCGCAAAGGTGGCCGATTACCTGTGGCACATCACACTGCCGGTGACGGCCATGGTGCTCGGCAGTTTTGCGGTGACCGCGATGCTGACGAAAAATTCCTTCCTCGAGGAAATCCGCAAGCAGTACGTGCTGACGGCCCGTGCCAAAGGCCTGGCCGACCGCCAGGTGCTCTGGAAACACGTGTTCCGCAATGCGCTGATTCCCATCATCACCGGCTTCCCGGCGGCCTTTATCGGCGCCTTTTTCACCGGCTCGCTGCTGATCGAAACCCTGTTTTCGCTCGACGGCCTGGGTTTGCTCAGTTACGAAAGTGTGATCCGGCGCGACTACCCGGTGGTGCTGGGCACGCTTTACCTGTTCACGCTGATCGGGCTGCTGACCAAGCTGGTCAGCGATCTTTGTTATGTCTGGGTGGATCCGCGTGTCAAGTTCGATTAACCCCCCCGAAGTGCCCGAAGACCACCTCCCCCCAAAGGGGGCGCCGCCTGTGGACGGGCCAAGCACTATCCACGGCGGCCCTGGTAAGGAAGGTCCGGTATCAGCGTCGCCTTCACGAAGGGCGTGGCGCCGGTTCCGGCGCAACCCGCTGGGTTTCTGGAGCTTTGTCATTTTCAGCGTGCTGGTGGTGCTGAGCCTGTTCGCCGAGGTGTTGTCCACCGACAAGCCGCTGGTGGTGCGTTACGAGGGGCAGACCTACTTCCCGGTGCTGCGCGACTACGCGGAAAAAACCTTTGGCGGCGATTTCGAGACACCGGCGGACTACCTCGACCCCTTCATCCGCGAGCGCATCACCCAGGGCGGCAACTGGGCGGTGTATGCGCCCAACCCCTATGGCCCGAAGACGCTCAACTACTTCGCGAAACTGCCGAATCCGTCGGCGCCCTCGCGCGACAATTTCTTCGGCACCGATGACCGCGGACGCGACCTGCTGGCGCAGCTGATCTACGGCTTTCGGGTCAGCGTGCTGTTTGCGCTGGCGCTGACCGTGCTGGGCGTGGTGCTGGGCATCGCGACCGGGGCGATCCAGGGCTTTTTCGGCGGCAAGACCGATCTGGCCTTCCAGCGTTTTATCGAGATCTGGGGCTCCATGCCCGAGCTCTACCTGCTGATCATTTTCAGCGCGATTTTTTCGCCCAGCGTGGCGCTGTTGCTGATCCTGCTGAGCCTGTTCGGCTGGATGGGCCTGTCCGACTACGTGCGGGCCGAGTTCCTGCGGAATCGCCAGATGGACTACGTGCGCGCCGCGCGGGCGCTGGGCGTGAGCAACCTGCAGATCATGTGGCGCCACATCCTGCCCAACAGCATGACGCCGGTCGTGACCTTTCTGCCGTTTCGCATGAGCGCGGCCATCCTGGCGCTGACGTCGCTGGATTTCCTCGGGTTGGGTGTGCCGCCCGGCACGCCCTCGCTGGGAGAGTTGTTGTCCCAGGGCAAGGCCAACATCGACGCCTGGTGGATTTCTCTGTCCACTTTTGCAGTGCTGGTGCTGACCCTGCTGCTGCTGACCTTCATGGGTGACGCGCTGCGTGATGCGCTCGATCCCAGGAAAGCCGAGAAATGACTACCCCCACGCTCCGCACTGACGTGTCGTCGCTGCCCCCCGATGGGGCCGATTTTCCTGGGGGCGGCCCGGCGGCGGGACGGATGGCCCCCACGCCCGGCACGGGTGCGCCTGCGCTGCTCGAAGTCAAAGATCTGCGCGTGTCCTTCGGCGGCAAGGCCGTCGTCCACGGCGTCAACTTCAGCATCGCACCGGGCGAAAAGCTGGCCCTGGTCGGGGAGTCCGGCTCCGGCAAGACCGTGACCGCGCTCAGCCTGCTGCGCCTGGTCCAGAATGCCGAGATCACCGGGTCTGCAAGCCTTTTCGGCCCTGAGCCCCAGGGACTTGGCCCCCACGCTTCGCTGCCCCCCGAGGGGGCTCTCACGCCCAGGGGCGGCCCGTCGGCGCTCGGCGAGCGTAACCTGCTATCAATTTCAGAGCACGCGTTACGCGGCATCCGCGGCAGCGAGATCGCCATGATCTTCCAGGAGCCGATGACTGCGCTCAATCCGCTGTTTACCGTGGGAGACCAGATCGCCGAGGTGCTGGAGCTCAAGCAGGCCCTGAGCAAACGCCAGGCCTGGGACGCTGCCGTCGAGGCGCTGGCCGCCACCGGCATCCCCGAACCCGCTCGCCGCGCCCAGTCCTATCCGCACCAGCTCTCGGGCGGACAGCGCCAGCGCGCCATGATCGCGATGGCGCTGGCTTGCCGGCCGCGCCTGCTGCTGGCTGACGAACCGACCACCGCGCTCGACGTGACCCTGCGCGGGCAGATCCTCGACTTGCTGTCGGACCTGCAGCGCCAGACCGGCATGGCGGTGCTGCTGATCACCCACGACCTGAACCTGGTGCGCAAGTTTGCCGACCGCGTCGCGGTGATGGAAATGGGCCGGCTGGTGGAGGAGGGCCCGGTTGCCGCCGTTTTCGCCGACCCGCAGCATGCCTACACCCGCAAGCTGATCGACAGCCGCCCCGTGCGCGATGTCGCCGAGGGCCAGCCCGATGCGGCCGCAGCGCCCGTGATGCAGGCCAGCGGGCTGCGTGTGTCCTACCCGGTGCGCCTTCCGGGCGTGACCGGCTGGTTCAAGTCGGGCGAGTTCGTGGCGGTCCAGGGGGCGAGTTTCAATATTCCGGCCGGTCAGACCCTGGGCGTGGTGGGCGAGTCCGGCTCCGGCAAATCCACCCTGGCACTGGCTGCGCTGGGCCTGCATCCGCACCGCGGTGAGTTGTGGGCGGCGGGCCAGCAATGGAGCAGTGATGCAGCCGGCAACAAACGCATGCGCCGGGCCGTGCAGGTGGTGTTCCAGGACCCGTTTTCCTCCTTGTCGCCGCGCATGACGGTCGAGGAGATCGTCGGTGAGGGCCTGCTGGTGCACGAGCCCGGCCTGCCACCGGCCGCCCGGCGTGACCGGGTGATCGCCGCGCTGGCCGATGTCGGCATGGGAGAAATCCAGTTCCCGGGACTGCTTCAGCGCTACCCGCATGAGTTTTCGGGCGGCCAGCGCCAGCGCCTGGCGATCGCCCGCGCGCTGATCGTCCAGCCGCAATTGCTGGTGCTCGACGAGCCGACCAGCGCGCTCGACGTGACCATCCAGAAACAGGTGCTGCAATTGCTGCAGAAGCTGCAGCGCGAACGCGGCCTGAGTTATTTGCTGATCACCCACGATGTGGACGTGATCCGCGCCATGGCGCACCAGGTCATGGTGATGAAGGACGGCGAGGTGCTGGAAACCGGGACGGTGACCGAGGTGCTGGACGCGCCGCAACACCCGTACACGCGGATTCTGGTGGCGGCGCAAGTTTGATTTCCGTTATCAGTTTTGGCAAATTTCGGCGTCAGGCGGCTTAAGCCAAATTCATCAGTTCAGCGGGCGCAAGGGGGATCGAGGCGCTGACACTGGCGCCGCGGGCATGTTAACTGCTTGCACGGCCGCGCGCATCGGGGTAGAATATGCGCTTCACGACCAAATGGGCGGGTTTTCACCGCCCATTTTTTTTGGGCGTTTGTTTTTGCAAACTGATTTTTTTGAGAAGCTGGCAAAGCGACATCAGCACTGAATGGCCTTACACGAAACGATTGAGCAGACCGTCACGGGACTGGGTTACGACCTGGTGGACATCGAACGTACCACCGGCGGTTTGCTGCGCGTGACGATCGATCAGCCCCAGTTGGAGGGCGCGCCGGAGCTGTTCATCAACGCGGAAGACTGCGAAAAGGTCACGCGCCAGCTGCAGTTTGTGCTGGAAGTGGAGGGCGCAGCGTATTCCCGGCTCGAGGTGAGCTCGCCGGGCATAGACCGGCCCTTGCGCAGCGAAAAGGATTTTGTGCGCTTCACCGGCGAGCTGGTGGACATCACGCTGAAGGCGGCCATCGGGGCGGCTGCGGCCGGCTCGGGCGTGACCGCCAGCCGCAAGAAATTCCGCGGCACGCTGGAGCGCGCCGCCACCGGATGGCAGATCGTGTGGCGTGAGGAGCCCGCGCTGAAGCCCGGGGCCAGGGTGAGCAAGAACAAGGTTCCCGCGCCGCTGCAGGCGCTGGGCTTCACACTCGACGAAATTGCGCAGGCGCGCCTGGCGCCTGTGGTTGACTTCAAGGGGCGCCGGCCGAAAAGCCCGCCCGCAACAGAGATATAAAAAGGAAAGGCAGGCTTGTGAAATGAATCGCGAACTGTTGATGTTGGTGGATGCCATCTCGCGTGAGAAAAATGTGGAACGTGACGTCGTTTTTGGTGCCGTCGAGCTTGCGCTCGCGTCGGCCACCAAGAAGGTCTACGCCGAAGGCACGGACATCCGTGTCGTGGTGGACCGCGACAGTGGCAACTACGAGACTTTCCGCCGCTGGCTGGTCGTTCCCGACGAGGCCGGCCTGCAAAACCCTGAAGCCGAAGAGCTGGTCAGCGATGCGCGCGAAGAGATCGCCGACATCGAGGAGGGCGACTTCATCGAAAAGCCGGTGGAGAGCCTGCCCATCGGCCGCATCGGCGCGCAAGCGGCCAAGCAGGTCATCCTGCAGAAAATCCGTGACGCCGAGCGCGAAATGCTGCTCAACGACTTCATGTCGCGCGGCGACAAGATTTTTGTCGGCACCGTCAAGCGCATGGACAAGGGCGACATCATTGTCGAGTCCGGCCGCGTCGAAGGCCGGCTGCGCCGCAGCGACATGATCCCGAAGGAAAACCTGCGCTCCGGCGACCGCGTACGCGCCATGATCATGGAAGTTGACACCACCCTGCGTGGCGCGCCCATCATCCTGTCGCGCACGGCGCCCGAGTACATGATCGAGCTGTTCCGCCAGGAAGTGCCCGAGATCGAGCAGGGCCTGCTGGAGATCAAATCCAGCGCCCGTGACCCCGGTTCACGCGCCAAGATCGCCGTGCTGTCGCATGACAAGCGGGTTGACCCGATCGGCACCTGCGTCGGCGTGCGCGGCACCCGCGTCAACGGCGTGACCAACGAACTGGCCGGCGAACGTGTCGACATCGTGCTGTGGAGCGAAGACCCGGCGCAGTTCGTGATCGGCGCCCTGGCGCCGGCCAATGTGTCATCCATCGTGGTGGACGAAGAGCGCCATGCCATGGACGTGGTGGTCGACGAGGAAAACCTCGCGATCTCCATCGGCCGCGGCGGCCAGAACGTGCGCCTTGCCGCCGAGCTGACCGGCTGGAAGATCAACATCATGACGGCCGACGAGTCCGCTGAAAAGCAGGCCACCGAGACCGACACCAGCCGCAAGCTGTTCATGGAAAAGCTCGATGTGGACGAGGAAATCGCCGACATCCTGATCTCCGAAGG
>JAUXPP010000003.1 GCA_030683705.1 Polaromonas sp.
AGTCGCGCGCGCCTTCCGGCGTGCTTTTCGTCAGCATCGGTGTTTCAATGTCGATGAAGCCATTGGCGTCGAGAAACTTGCGTGTTTCCATGGCCACGCGGTAACGCAGCATCAGGTTGTTCTGCATGTAGGGGCGGCGCAGGTCCAGCACGCGGTGTGTCAGGCGGGTGGTCTCGGACAGGTTGTCGTCGTCGAGCTGGAACGGCGGCGTCACGCTGGGGTTGAGCACGATCAGTTCGTGGCACAGGACCTCGATCTTGCCGCTTTTGAGCGCCTCATTGACGGTGCCCTCGGGCCGCGCCCGCACCAGGCCCTTGATCTGCACGCAGAACTCGTTGCGCACGCCTTCGGCCGTGGCGAACATGTCGGCGCGGTCCGGGTCACAGACCACTTGCACATACCCCTCGCGGTCGCGCAGGTCGATGAAAATCACGCCGCCGTGATCGCGCCGGCGATTGACCCAGCCGCACAGGCTCACGGTTTGGCCCAGCAGGGCTTCGGTCACCAGACCGCAATAGTGGGAACGCATTTGGGAAGTCATAAATAAATCGCTTGTGCTTGTGGGCGCCGGGACGCCCTGGGAGAAAAGTCTATTTGGGTTTGTAGCTGGCGGCGCTGCCGGGCACCACCACGCCCATGGAAATCACATACGTCAGGGCCTCGTCCACGCTCATCTTGAGTTCGATGCAATCGGACCGCTTGAGCATGACAAAGTAGCCGCCGGTGGGGTTGGGGGTGGTCGGCACATACACACTCATGTAGTCGCCGGTGAGGTGAGTGGCGACATCGCCGCCCGGCATGCCGGTCTGGAAAGCGATGGTCCACACACCCTCACGCGGCCACTGCACCAGCAGCGCCTTGCGGAAGGCATTGCCGTTTTCGGAAAACAGCGTGTCCGACACCTGCTTGACGCTGGAATAAATCGACCGGACGATGGGAATGCGGCTGAGCAGCGCATCCCACCAGCGCACCAGCTTGCGGCCCAGGAAATTGGAGGCGACAGCGCCTATGGACAGCACGATCGCCAGCGCCAGCAGAACGCCGAAACCGGGAATGTGAAAACCCAGCAGCCGGTCCGGTTGCCAGGCCAGCGGCAGGATCTGCAGCGTCTGGTCCAGCGTGCCTATGACCCAGTTCAGCAGCCACACCGTGATTGCCAGCGGCACCAGCACCAGCAGCCCGGCAAGCAGCCATCGGCGCAAGGCGTTCATCAGCTCGCCTTGGAAGGGGTCGCGGAGCCGCCGGCCGGACTGGCCGGGGCAGCCGCGGCCGGAGCCGCCGCGGGCGTGGCGGCGGACTCGGCCGGCTTGCTGTCACCCGCAGCCGGCGCAGGCGCTTCGCTGCCACTGACCGGCGGAACAGCGGTGGCGCCACCGCCGCCGCGGAAATCGGTGACATACCAGCCTGAACCCTTGAGCTGGAAACCGGCCGCGGTCAGCTGCTTCTTGAAGGCGGGCGCACCGCACTGGGGACAGTCGCTCAGCGGCGCATCGGACATTTTTTGCAAAACGTCCTTTTGATGCCCGCAGGACTCGCATTTGTAGGCGTAGATTGGCATGGTTCTGGAAGGTTTTGTCGGGGCTGTCTGCGCCTGCACAGGACGCAGGATGCAAAACCTTCAATTATAGGCGCGGGGATGCGCCCCGGCCATCCCGGGTGCCATCCGGCCACGGCGGCGGCTCAGCCTTCGGTCGTCAGCCGGTGGTGGCTGCCGCGGCGGTTATCGATGGTTTGCGGTGTCAGCGAACCGACCAGCATGCCCAGCGTGGCGGCCAGCACGCCGGCCAGTTGCGCCGGGAACTGCTCGCCCAGGGTGCTGAAGGTGAACAGCAGCCAGACGCCGATGCCGCAGACCACGGAAAACACCGCGCCCTGGGTACTGGCCCGTTTCCAGTACAGGCCGGCCACCAGCGGAACAAAGGCGCCGACCAGCGGCACCTGGTAGGCGCCCGACACCATGTCGTAAATCGAGGTGCCCTGCATGGAAATGGCATAGGTCAGCACCAGGCCGCTGAACACCAGCACCGTGGTGCGCATCAGCTTGAGTTCGTGTTTGTCGCTCATGCGCGGCTTGAACTGGCGCCAGATGTTCTCGACAAAGGTCACGCTGGGCGCCAGCAGCGTGGCCGAGGCAGTGGACTTGATCGCCGACAGCAGGGCCCCGAAAAACAGCACCTGCATGATGAAGGGCATTTTCTGCAGCACCAGCGTCGGCAGGATCTTCTGCGGGTCGTCCTTGAGCAGCGCGGCGGTCTCCGCGGGCATGATGATCAGCGCGCTGGCCACCAGGAACATGGGCACAAAGGCAAACAGGATGTAGAAAACGCCGCCGAGGATCGGACCCTTGGTGGCGGCACTGGCGCTGTTGGCCGACATCACGCGCTGGAACACGTCCTGTTGCGGGATCGAACCCAGCATCATGGTGATGGCCGCGGCAAAGAAAAACATCATGTCGTGGAAGTTGGGCTCCGGCCAGAAGCGGAACAGGTCCTGGCTGGTGGCCAGGGCGATCACCTTGTCGGCGCCGCCGGCCAGGTTGCCGGCAAACACGGCCAGCACCGCCAGGCCCACCACCAGCACAATCATCTGGATGAAGTCGGTCACCGCCACCGACCACATGCCACCGAACAGGGTGTAAGCCAGCACCGAGGCCGTGCCGATGAACATGCCGGTGGTCGGCGTGATGGCGCCGCCCGAGAGGATGTTGAAGACCAGGCCCAGCGCGGTGACCTGTGCCGCGACCCAGCCGAGGTAGCTGATCATGATGATGATGGAGCAAGCCACCTCGACGGTGCGGCCGTAACGTTCGCGGTAATAGTCGCTGATGGTCAGCAGCGACATCTTGTAGAGCTTGCCGGCAAAAAACAGGCCCACCAGGATCAGGCAGGTGCCGGCACCGAACGGATCTTCGACCACGCCGCCCAGGCCGCTTTCCACAAATTTGGCCGGAATACCGAGCACGGTTTCGGAGCCGAACCAGGTGGCAAAGGTCGTCGTCACGATCATGATCAGCGGCAGATTGCGCCCGGCGATGGCGTAGTCGGCGGTGTTCTTGACACGCCTGGCGGCGTACAGGCCGATGATGATGGTGATCAGGAGATAGACGAAAACCAGGGTCAAGAGCACAGCAGCCTCCTCAAGAATGCGTGATTATCACCACATTTTCGGGCCCGCCAGCCCGTCCATGGGTGCGGCCGGGAAAGCGGCCGGTGGCCCTAAAAAACGCGGATGCGCAGCATCAGCTGCATGGCGAGCAGACCCAATGCAAAACCCAGGCCACCGTAGATCAGGCCCTGCAACAGCCGGTTGGTGCGTTTTTGCTCCTGCAGCAGTTCCTGCAGTTCTCCATGCTTGCCGCCGGACTGGTTTTTCAGGTATTGCTGCAGCAATCGCGGCAGGCCGGGCAGCAACTTGGCATAGGTCGGCGCCTCGGCCTTGAGCTGCTCCAGCAGCTTTTCGGGGCCGACCTGCTCCAGCATCCAGGTCTCCAGGAAAGGCTTGGCCGTGCTCCACAGGTCCAGCTCCGGGTCGAGTTCGCGGCCCAGGCCCTCGATGTTGAGCAGGGTTTTCTGCAGCAGCACCAGTTGCGGCTGGATCTCCACATGAAAGCGCCGCGAGGTCTGGAACAGCCGCATCAGCACCATGCCCAGCGAAATTTCCTTGAGCGGGCGGTCGAAATAGGGCTCGCAGCAGGCGCGTATGGCCGACTCCAGCTCATCGACGCGTGTCTGCGCGGGCACCCAGCCGGACTCGATGTGCAGCTCGGCCACACGTTTGTAGTCACGCCGGAAAAAGGCGCTGAAATTCTGCGCCAGGTATTCCTTGTCGACCTCGGTCAGCGTGCCGACGATGCCGAAGTCCAGCGAGATGTAGCGGCCGAAGGTGGCCGGTTCCAGGCTGACCTGGATGTTGCCGGGGTGCATGTCGGCATGGAAAAAACCGTCGCGGAACACCTGGGTGAAAAAGATGGTGACGCCGTCACGCGCCAGCTTTTTCATGTCCACACCGGCATCGCGCAGGCGCTGGGTCTGGCTGATGGGCACGCCGTTCATGCGCTGCATCACCATCACGTCGGGCATGCAGAAGTCCCAGACCATCTCCGGGATCAGCACCAGGTTGAGGTCCTGCATGTTGCGCCGCAGTTGCGCCGCATTGGCCGCCTCGCGCAGCAGGTCCAGCTCGTCATGCAGGTACTTGTCGAACTCGCCGACGACTTCGCGCGGCTTGAGCCGCTTGCCGTCGGCCGACAGGCCTTCGACCCAGCCGGCCATCATGTGCATCAGCGCCAGGTCTTTTTCGATGGCCGGCAGCATGTTGGGGCGCAGCACCTTGACCGCCACCTCGCGGCCGCCGGGCAGCGTGGCGAAATGCACCTGCGCAATCGAGGCGCTGGCCACCGGCTGGCGCTCGAAGGTCTCGAAAATGGCGGCGATCGGCCGGCCGAAGGCCCGCTCGATGATGGCAATCGCAATGTCCGGATCGAAGGGCGGCACCCGGTCCTGCAGCCGCGCCAGCTCATTGGCGATGTCCAGCGGAAGCAGGTCGCGGCGGGTCGACATGACCTGGCCGAACTTCACAAAAATCGGGCCCAGGCTTTCCAGCGCCTCGCGCAGGCGCGCCCCGCGCGGCGAGCGCAGGTCGCGGCCGACGGACACCACCCGCGTCAGCGTGCGTATCCAGGGCTTGCTGAAACTCGAGAGCACCAGCTCGTCCAGCCCGAAACGCAGCACGGTCCAGACGATGAAGACGCCCCGGAACAGCCGGCTCATGCGCTGGCTTTCGGCGGCTCGGGGACAGGTGGCACCGTGACGGCACCGGAGGCGGGCGCCGCCGGCACCGGCGCCTGGGCCAGGAACTGCCGCAGGCCGGTCATGGCCTGGCGGGCGAAGCCGGCCAGCGTGTGGGCCGGCACGTCGCCGATGATGCGGGACAGGTCCTCTTCCACGTCCCAGCGCAGGTTGTCAGCCAGCCAGTTGAGCTCGGCGGCCAGTTGCACGTCGCCCTCGATCTTGACCGGCGGCGCCTTGCCGGCCAGCACCGACTGCATCACCAGCGCCGGCGATTCGGCGGCCACGGCCAGCAGCAAATCGGGTTTGGTGCCCGGCGCGGCACGGTCCAGCAGGCCGGCCGGCGTGATCAGCAGGTCCAGCGCAAACACACCCCAGCGCACATGGACCACGCTGCCCTTTTTGCGCAGCAAGCGGTTTTGCGCCTCTTTTTCCTGCATCAGCACGTGGTTCAGGAACAGCACCAGCTTCTGCTGCCCTTCGTCCACCACCCAGGCGGGCGGCTGGAAACGGGTGGCCAGCGATTGCAGGAAAGAAAAAGGGGACGTGGTGTTGGTGCGCATACGCCCCCGATTTTGCAGCAGATTGAAAAAGCCCCCTCACCGCGCAAGCGATGAAGGGGCTTTCAAGACCCTCAGGGGCCGGGCGAGCAGGCTTATTGCAAGGCCTGGACGCCGGCAACCAGCCAGCCGCCACCGCTGCGCGGCTTGGTCATGTTCCAGACTTCGCGGAACGGGCTGGCGCCAGCCGATGCGTCTTCGCGGATCATCCCGGAGAACTCGACACTGGCCATGTAGACGTCGCTGAGCTCCTCGATGCCCAGCAGCTTGGCTTCCAGCATGACCACATCGGTCTTGTTGACGCTGCCGCCGGTGTGCGACTCGCGGTCGGCGAGCTGGGCCTTGATCTGCTCGAGCATCTCGTCGGTCATCATGGCACGCAGGCTGTTCACGTCGGAACGGTCCCAGGCATCCTGCAAGGTCACGAAGTTGGTCTTGCAGGCACGCAGGAAACCTTCGGCGTCAAAACCGTCGGGCACACCCCAAGCCTGCGATCCGGCCAATCCCGAACCGATCATGGAGCCACCGGCCGCCTTGCTGGCATCGAAGGCCATGCTGTTGCGCTCCCAGGGACGGGCCGAAGCATCGTTGCCGACGTTTTCCGGGCTGTAGTTACGCGGCGTGGCGGCGTTGCCGGCGCCCTGCATGGCGTAAGGCGTGGCGCCCTGGCCGTTGCCGGCCTTGAGCCTGCGCATCACAAAACCGACCACCACCATCACCAGCAGCGCCAGCAGCGCGAACATGATGATCTGGCCAAAGGCGCCGCCCAGACCCAGCGAGGAGGCCAGCCAGGCCAGGCCCAGACCGGCGGCCAGGCCGCCGAGCATCGCGCCCCACGGCTTTTTGGGCGCAGCAGCGGCCGCGGTGTTGGCGGGCGCGGCCGGCGGAGTGGCCTGGCGCTGCGTCACGTTGGAGGACTGGCGCCCAACCGAGCCACCGCCGCCCATGCGTTTGGCTTCTGCAACCGGCGAATACGCCAGCAGCATGGTGACGGCCAGCACCGCCGAAAGAATTGCAGACCAGAATTTCATGACGTCTCCTCTATGTAATTGCTTCAACACTTGATTCCAACATGTAATGCCACCACGCCGCCGGTGAGGTTGTGATAGTCCACATGGCCAAAACCACCTTTATGCATCAGGGCCTTTAGCTCATCCTGTCCGGGATGCATGCGGATGGACTCCGCCAGGTAGCGGTAACTCGAGTCGTCGTTGGCCACCAGCTTGCCCAGTTTGGGCAGCACATTGAAGGAATACCAGTCGTAGACCTTTTCCAGCGGCTTGGCGATTTTTGAAAACTCCAGCACCAGCAGCTTGCCGCCGGGCTTGAGCACGCGGTTCATCTCGGCCAGCGCCAGGTCCTTGTGGGTCATGTTGCGCAGGCCGAAAGCCACGGTGACCAGGTCGAAGCTGGCGTCGGCGAACGGCAGCTTCTCGGCGTCGCACACCGTGGTCGGCAGCACCTTGCCGGCATCGAGCAGGCGGTTGCGGCCTTCGCGCAGCATGGCTTCGTTGATGTCGGTGTGGACCACACAGCCGGTGCTGCCCACCTTGGGGGCAAAAGCCAGGGCCAGGTCGCCGGTGCCGCCGGCGATGTCCAGCACGCGCTGGCCCTCTTTCACATCGGCCACCATCACGGTATAGGCCTTCCAGACGCGGTGCAGGCCCATGGACATCAGGTCGTTCATGACGTCGTATTTGGGCGCCACCGAGTCGAACACGCCGCGCACGCGGCTGGCCTTGTCTTTTTCGTCGACAGACTGGAATCCGAAATGGGTGCTGCTCATAAACCAATGCTAGGGGTGAAAGCCGGCAATTCAAGCGACAACCCTGCCACCGCGTGGGGCATTGGCCGGCATTTATGTTGAAAAACAACACCGGCCGACGTCCCACGGGCGCGGCCAGCTATGGAATTGATAGCGACACAGGAAGCGCTGGCGGCGCGCATCAATGGCTGCTGCAGCCGTGGCCGGCGGCGGCCACCATGGGCGCGTCGCGCTGCATGCCGGCCGCTTCCAGGCGCTGCGTGTAGTCGGCCCACAGGCGGTCCTGTTCGGCGCCGAGGAAATACAGGTAGTCCCAGGAAAAAATACCGCTGTCGTGGCCGTCGGAAAACACCGGCTTCACCGCATAGTTGCCGATCGGCTCGAGCTCGAGCACCGTGACCTCGCGCTTGCCGGTCTGCAGCACCTCCTGGCCCGGGCCGTGGCCCTGGACCTCGGCCGACGGCGAGTACACGCGCATCAGCTCGAACGGCAGCCTGAATTCGGCGCCGTCGGAAAACGCGATTTCGAGGATGCGTGACTGGCCGTGCACCGTCAGTGCGGTGGGCGTCGGGGTTCCGGGTTGCAGGCCTGCCATGTTCGTCTTTCAGTGAATCAGACCAAAACGCGTTCGATGCCGCCATTGTTGGCCGCGTCGACGTAGCCGGGCAGCCAGTCCTTGCCGAGGATCTGGTTGGCCATCTCGACCACGATGTAGTCGGCTTCGAGCAGGCCGTTGTTCAGGTCGTTGCCGTAGCGGGAGAGGCCCTGCAGGCAGCTCGGGCAGCTGGTGAGGATCTTGACGTTGCCGGACGCGGCGACCGCACCGCTGGCGCGCAAGGTGGCCTCGTCCTTGCGCAGCTCTTCTTCCTTGCGGAAGCGGATCTGCGTGGAGATGTCGGGGCGCGTCACGCCCAGCGTGCCGGATTCGCCGCAGCAGCGGTCCGACTTGAGCACCTGGTCGCCGAGCAGCGCCTTGACGGTTTTCATCGGCTCCTGCAGCTTCATCGGTGTGTGGCAGGGGTCGTGGTACAGGTAGCCGGCACCGGGTTGGTCGGTGCGCAGGGTGATGCCTTTTTCCAGCAGGTACTCGTGGATGTCGATGATGCGGCAGCCCGGGAAAATTTTCTCGAACTCGTAACCCTGCAACTGGTCGTAGCAGGTGCCGCAGCTGACCACCACGGTCTTGATGTCGAGGTAGTTCAGGGTGTTGGCCACACGGTGGAACAGCACCCGGTTGTCGGTGATGATTTTCTCGGCCTTGTCGAACTGGCCGCTGCCTTTTTGCGGGTAACCGCAGCACAAATAACCCGGCGGCAGCACGGTCTGCACGCCGGCGTGCCAGAGCATGGCCTGGGTCGCCAGGCCCACCTGCGAGAACAGGCGTTCCGAGCCGCAACCGGGGAAATAAAACACCGCCTCGGTTTCCGCCGTCGTGCTTTTCGGGTCGCGGATGATGGGGACGTAGTCCTTGTCCTCGATGTCCAGCAGGGCGCGCGCGGTCTTTTTCGGCAGGCCGCCCGGCATCTTCTTGTTGATGAAGTGGATCACCTGCTGCTTGACCGGCGCGCTACCGACCGTGGCCGGTGGCTGCGCTGTCTGCTTGCGCGCCACGCGGCGCAGCAGGTCGTTGGCCAGGCGCTGCGCCCTGAAGCCGACGTCCACCATCGCGCCGCGCATGAACTTGATGGTTTGCGGGCTGGTGGCGTTCAGGAAAAACATGGCGGCGGCATTGCCGGGGCGGAAGGTCTTCTGGCCCATCTTGCGCAGCAGGTTGCGCATGTTCATGGACACCTCGCCGAAATCGATGTCCACCGGGCACGGGGAGAGGCACTTGTGGCAGACCGTGCAGTGGTCGGCCACATCCTCGAACTCTTCCCAGTGCTTGATGCTGATGCCGCGGCGGGTCTGCTCTTCATACAGGAAGGCCTCGACCAGCAGCGAGGTCGCCAGTATCTTGTTGCGCGGGCTGTACAGCAGGTTGGCGCGCGGCACATGGGTGGCGCAGACCGGTTTGCACTTGCCGCAGCGCAGGCAGTCCTTGACGCTGTCGGCGATCGCGCCGATGTCGGACTGCTGCATGATCAGCGACTCATGGCCCATCAGGCCGAAGCTCGGCGTGTAGGCGTTGGTCAAATCCGCGAACAAGGCCTCGTCCACGCCCATTTTGTAAGCCTTTTTGGCCTCCAGCCCTTGTTCCACGGGCGTGGGCAGCTCCTGATTTCGTAGCAGCTTGCCCTTGTTGAAGCGGCCTTCGGGGTCGACCCGCAGCTTGTAGTCGGCAAAAGGCTGGAGCTCGGCGTCGGTCAGGAACTCCAGCTTGGTGATGCCGATGCCGTGTTCACCGGAGATCACGCCGTCCAGCGAGCGCGCCAGCACCATGATGCGGGCGACGGCCTCATGTGCGGTCTGCAGCATCTCGTAGTCGTCGCTGTTGACCGGCAGGTTGGTGTGCACATTGCCGTCGCCGGCATGCATGTGCAGCGCGGCCCAGACCCGGCCCTTGAGTACCTGCTTGTGGATGGCGCTGCATTCGGCCAGGATGGGCGCGAAGGCGGCGCCGGAAAAGATCGATTGCAGCGGCGCGCGCAACTGGGTTTTCCAGCTGGCGCGCAGCGAATGGTCCTGCAGTTGCGGAAACAGGGTGTCCACATCGCGCAGCCAGCCCGACCACAACTCGCGCACGCCGGCAATCAGCGTCACGGCCTGGCCGACGCGGTCTTCCAGCAGTTCGGCCGAGGGAATCTCGCCGGCGTCGTCCGACTTGCCCAGCGGCAGCTTGCCCTTGAGGAAAAACGTTTCCAGCGCATCGCAGAGCTTGACCTTGTTGGCCAGGCTCAGCTCGATGTTGATGCGTTCGATGCCGTCGGTGTATTCGGCCATGCGCGGCAGCGGGATCACCACGTCCTCGTTGATCTTGAAGGCGTTGGTGTGGCGCGAAATCGCAGCGGTGCGCTTGCGGTCCAGCCAGAACTTCTTGCGCGCATCCGGGCTGATGGCGATGAAACCCTCGCCGCGGCGCGAGTTGGCAATACGCACCACTTCCGAGGTGGCGCGTGCCACCACATCGGCGTCGTCGCCGGCAATGTCGCCGAACAGCACCATCTTGGGCAGCCCGCCGTGGGTCTTGGACTTGGTCGCATAACCGACCGCCTTGAGGTAACGGTCGTCCAGGTGCTCCAGACCCGCCAGGATGGCGCCGCCGCGTTTTTGCTCGGCGAACATGAAGTCCTTGATCTCGACGATGCTGGGCACCGCGTCCTTCGCATTGCCGAAAAACTCCAGGCAGACGGTGCGGGTGTGCGCCGGCATGCGGTGCACGATCCAGCGCGCGCTGGTGATCAGGCCGTCGCAGCCCTCCTTCTGGATGCCGGGCAGGCCGCTGAGGAACTTGTCGGTCACGTCCTTGCCCAGGCCCTCCTTGCGGAAGGTCTTGCCGGCGATGTCCAGGCGCTCGGTGCGCAGCGGCGTCTTGCCGTCGGCGGCGAAATATTTCAGCTCGAAACTGGCTTGCTCGGCGTCATGGATCTTGCCGAGGTTGTGGTCGAGGCGCGTGACCTCCAGCCACTCGGCCTGCGGCGTGACCATGCGCCAGGACGCCAGGTTGTCCAGCGCCGTGCCCCAGAGCACGGCCTTCTTGCCGCCGGCGTTCATCGCGATGTTGCCGCCTATGCAGGAAGCTTCGGCCGAAGTCGGGTCCACCGCAAACACATAACCGCCGCGTTCGGCGGCATCGGCCACACGCTGGGTCACCACGCCGGCCTCGGTCCAGACCGTGGCCACCGGCTGGGCTATGCCGGGCAGCGCCACCATCTCGACCTCGGTCATGGCCTCGAGTTTTTCGGTGTTGATGACCACCGACTTCCATGTCAGTGGAATGGCGCCGCCGGTGTAGCCGGTGCCGCCGCCGCGCGGGATGATGGTCAGGCCCAGCTCGATACAGCCCTTGACCAGGCCGGCCATCTCGGCCTCGGTATCGGGCGTGAGCACCACAAACGGGTATTCGACGCGCCAGTCGGTCGCATCAGTCACATGCGAGACACGCGACAGACCGTCGAACTTGATGTTGTCCTTCTGCGTCAGCTTGCCCAGCTTGCGCGCGGTCAGGCGCCGCAGGTCGTACATGTTCTCGAACGAGGTGGCGAAATCCGCCACCGCCCGGCGCGCCGCATCCAGCAGTTCGACCACGATGGTGTCGCGCTGGCTGTCCTGCTCGGGCGTGCGGCGTTTTTCGACCTCGGAGAGGCGGTGCTGCAGGGCCTCCACCAGCATGCGCCGGCGTTTCGGGTTGTCCAGCAGGTCGTCCTGAAGGTAAGGGTTGCGCTGCACCACCCAGATGTCGCCCAGCACCTCGTACAACATGCGGGCCGAGCGGCCGGTGCGGCGTTCGTCGCGCAGCAGGTTCAGCAGGTCCCAGGCGCGTGCGCCCAGCAGGCGGATCACCACCTCCCGGTCCGAAAACGAGGTGTAGTTGTAGGGGATCTCGCGAATGCGGCTTGCGCCGGGACCGGCCTCACCGGCCAGGGCGCTTAACTTTTGAAGGGTTTCAGGAGCGTTCATCGTGGGAGGCCGGGTGCGAAAGAGGCTTGCGGGGCCTGTGTCCGGCGCGTTGCCCCTATGTTACCGCAGCGCAACATTCACCAAAGCGCGCCCCAGGGCCTGCGTGGAAACCCGCTGGCGGGGAAACTGTCACACCGTTTAAATCGAACTGTCATAAATCGTTCGTAAACTCGGCGCTTTATTTGTTCGAACATCCGTTTTATCCAGGAGCAGTCATGAAAAAAAGCTTGTCAGCCATCGCCCTGGCGGCCTGCGCACTTGTTGCGCCCGTCGCCAGCCACGCCCAGACCGAAGTCCAGTGGTGGCATTCCATGGGCGGCGCCCTCGGCGAGTGGGTCAACGACCTGGCCAAGGACTTCAACGCCAGCCAGAAGGACTACAAGGTCACGCCCACCTTCAAGGGCAGCTACGCAGAATCGATGACGGCCGGTGTGGCTGCCTATCGGGCCGGCAACGCGCCACACATGATCCAGGTATTCGAGGTGGGCACCGCCACCATGATGTCTGCCAAGGGCGCCACCGTGCCGGTCGGCAAGGTGATGGCCGACGCGGGCCTGAAATTCGATCCCGCCGTGTATGTGCCGGCCGTCTCCGGGTACTACACGGCCCCCAACGGCCAGATGCTGAGCTACCCCTTCAACAGCTCGACGCCGGTGTTCCACTACAACAAGGACGCGTTCAAGGCGGCCGGCCTGGACCCGGAGAAACCACCGACCACCTGGCCTGAAGTGGCCCTGGCAGCGGCCAAGCTCAAGGCCTCCGGTCACAAGTGCCCGTTCACCACCAGCTGGATCAGCTGGACCCAGCTCGAGAGCTTCTCGGCCTGGCACAACGTGCTGTACGCGACCAAGAACAATGGCTTCGGCGGCAACGACACGCGCCTGGCTTTCAACAGCCCGCTGCACGTGCGCCACATCGAAAACCTGGGCAACATGGCCAAGACCGGCCTGTTTGTGTACAAGGGCCGCGAGAACAAGGCGGACGCCACCTTTGTGTCGGGCGAGTGCGCGATGATCACCGGCTCCTCGGGTCTGTCCGGCAACGTCAAGCGCAACAGCAAGTTCGGCTACGGCATCGGTACGCTCCCCTATTACCCCGACGTGGAAGGCGCGCCGCAGAACACCGTGATCGGTGGCGGCAGCATCTGGGTGATGTCGGGCAAAAAGCCTGAGGAATACAAGGCCGTGGCCGCCTTCCTGAACCACCTGTCCAAGCCGGAAGTTGCTGCCGCCAGCCACCAGCGCACCGGTTACCTGCCGGTGACCAAAGCCTCGTTTGACCTGACCGAAAAATCCGGCTTTTACAAGCAAAATCCGGGTTTCGACGTGTCGGTCAACCAGATGATTCGCAAGACCACTGACAAGTCGCGTGGTGTGCGCCTGGGCAATTTCGTGCAGATTCGCACTATCATCGACGAGGAACTTGAAGGCGTGTGGCAGGGCAGCAAGCCGGCCAAGCAAGCGCTGGACAATGCGGTCAAGCGCGGCAACGAACAGCTCGAGCGCTTCCAGAAAGCCAACAAGAGCTGACGCGAGGCGGGTCTTTCTGGCCCCTTTGACCGAATAGCCCGCAGCCCGCGCCAAACAAGCGCGGGCTGCTTTTATTTTTATAGCAAGGTATGGAAAAGAGAGTCCTCTTCAAGTCGGCGTGGTTGCCCTGGGTGCTGATCGCTCCGCAGATGGCGATCATCCTGGTCTTCTTTTTCTGGCCGGCCGGCCAGGCGCTGTACCAGAGCGTGTTGCAGGAGGACGCTTTTGGCTTCAGCAGCGAATTCGTCGGCCTGGACAACTTTCGCCGCCTGTTCGCCGACCCCGGCTATCTGGACTCGTTCCGCGTCACCGCGGTCTTTTCGGCGCTGGTGGCCGTCGGCGGCATGTCGCTGGCGCTGCTGCTGGCGGTCATGGCCAACCGGGTGGTGCGCGCCGCCGGCATCTACAAGACGCTGCTGATCTGGCCGTATGCCGTGGCCCCGGTCGTGGCCGGCGTGTTGTGGCTGATGATGTTCGCCTCGCCCTACGGCGTGATCCGTTATGCCCTGATCGAGATGGGCTTTGAGTGGAACCACGTCCTTAACGGCAACCACGCGATGGCGCTGATCGTCATGGCATCCATCTGGAAATACATCTCCTACAACTTCCTGTTTTTCCTGGCCGGCCTGCAGTCCATTCCGCACTCGCTGATCGAGGCCGCCACCATTGACGGCGCTACCCCATGGAAGCGCTTCTGGAGCATCGTCTGGCCGCTGCTGTCGCCGACCACCTTCTTCCTGCTGGTCATCAACGTCGTGCACGCCTTCTTCGAAACCTTTGCCATCGTCGATGCTGCCACCAGCGGCGGCCCGGGCAAGGACACCTCCATCCTGGTTTACAAGGTGTATTACGACGGCTTCAAAGCCATGGACATCAACGGCTCGGCCGCGCAGTCGGTGGTGCTGATGGTGATCGTCGTGGTGCTGACAGTGGTCCAGTTCAAGTTTGTCGAGAAAAAAGTGCACTACTGATGTTGCCCCCACGCTCCCTCATTGCATGCAGGTCGCTGCCCCCCGAGGGGGCTGGCCTTGCTCGGGGCGGCCCTTCGCTGCGGCCGCTGCCCCCACGCTCATTCACTTCGTGTAATTCACCGCCCCCCGGGGGGGCCAGGGCCTGCCTTGGGGCGGCCCTGCGGAGGCCCTAATGATCGAACGCCACCCCATCCTCGACTTCGTGTCGCACGCCATCCTCATCCTCGGGGTGGTCATCGTCTTCTTCCCGATTTACGTCACCTTCATCGGTTCGACGCAGACGGCGCAGCAGATCAATGCGAGCAACCCCATCTCGCTGCTGCCCGGCACCAACATCGTGGAAAGCTACCGCTTCGCCCTGTTCGGCGGCAAGACTGAGGCCGGTGCCACGGTCTCCCCGGCGCTGCCCATGATGGGCATCAGCCTGGCCAGCGCCCTGATCATCGCCATCGGCAAGATCGCGATCTCGCTGCTGTCGGCCTTTGCCATCGTGTACTTCCGCTTCCCGTTCAAGAACCTCGTGTTCTGGATGATTTTTGTCACGCTGATGCTGCCGGTGGAGGTGCGTATCGGCCCGACCTATGAGGTGGTTTCCAACCTGGGCCTGCTCAACAGCATGTCAGGCCTGACGATTCCCCTGGTCGCGTCGGCCACCGCCACCTTTTTGTTCAGGCAGTTCTTCATGACGGTGCCCGACGAACTGGTCGAGGCGGCACGCGTCGATGGTGCCGGGCCGATGCGTTTCTTCAAGGACGTGCTGCTGCCGCTGTCCAAGACATCCATGGCCGCGCTGTTCGTGATCCAGTTCATCTACGGCTGGAACCAGTACCTGTGGCCGTTGCTGGTGACCACCGATGAATCCATGTACCCCATCGTGATGGGCATCAAGCGCCTGATCTCCGGCGAGGCCTACGTCGAGTGGAACGTCGTGATGGCCACCGCCATCCTGGCGATGCTGCCGCCGGCCGTGGTCGTGATGCTGATGCAAAAATGGTTCGTCAAGGGCCTGGTAGACACCGAGAAATGACCCTCCCACTAAGCGCCTTCGGCGCCTCCCCCAGGGGGCGCCGCCTGCGGCCCGGCAAAGCCGGTTCCGCGGCGTCCGCTTGAATTAAAACCAATGTAGGTTGTCTTAATGGCTGCAATCCAACTCAAAAACATCGTCAAGAAGTACGGCAAGGGCAAGGCCGAGCTGCAGGTGATCCACGGCGTCACTGCCGATATCGCGCATGGCGAATTCATCGTCATCGTCGGGCCCTCGGGCTGCGGCAAGTCCACGCTGCTGCGCATGGTGGCCGGCCTGGAAGAAATCTCAGGCGGCGAAATCTGGATCGGCGACCGCGTGGTCAACCAGCTGGAGCCGGCCGAACGCGACATCGCCATGGTGTTCCAGAACTACGCGCTGTACCCGCACATGAGCGTGTTCGACAACATGGCCTACGGCCTGAAGATCGCCAAGGTACCGAAGGACGAGATCCGCGCCCGCGTGGCCAAGGCCGCCGCGATTCTGGAACTCGGCCCCTTTCTCGAACGCAAGCCGCGCCAGCTCTCCGGCGGGCAGCGCCAGCGTGTCGCCATGGGTCGCGCCATCGTGCGCCAACCGCAGGTTTTCCTGTTCGACGAACCGCTGTCCAACCTGGACGCCAAGCTGCGCGCCCAGACCCGGCTCGAAATCCAGAAACTGCACCGCGAACTGGGCATCACCTCGCTGTTCGTCACGCACGACCAGGTCGAGGCCATGACGCTGGCGCAGCGCATGATCGTCATGAACGCCGGCCGGATGGAGCAGTTCGGCACGCCGGAAGAGGTGTACCACCGGCCCGCCTCCACCTTTGTCGCCAGCTTCATCGGCTCGCCACCCATGAACCTGCTCAGCACGGCCCCCCACGTCAAACCCGGCACCATCCTGGGCATACGGCCCGAGCACCTGCAGATCGTGCCGCAACCCGCCGACACGGGCTGGACGGTACAGGTCGAAGCGGTGGAAATGCTGGGTGCCGAACGGCTGATCTACACGCGGCTGGACAGTGAGCCGCTGATCGTGCGCATCAACGAAGAACAGGACTTGGCGCCGGCCATCGGTGCCCGCCTGCATGTCGTGCCACAGCCCGAACGCCTGCACTGGTTCGATGAAGCCACCGGGAAACGTTTGTGAACATGCCTGACAGTACCGATGCCTGGCCCTACCCGCGCTGGGTCGCCCACCGCGGCGCCGGCAAACTGGCGCCCGAAAACACGCTGGCGGCCTTTCGCACCGGTGCCGCGCACGGCTACCGCATGTTCGAATGCGATGTGAAACTCTCCAGCGACGGCGTGCCCTTCCTGCTGCACGACAGTCTGCTTGAGCGCACCACCAGCGGCCAGGGCACGGCGGGCGCACACAGCTGGCAGGCCCTGTCGCAACTCGACGCCGGCAGCTGGCACTCGCGCGCTTTCGCTGGCGAACCGCTGCCCACGCTGGAGGCGGTGGCCCGCTTCTGCCAGCACAACGGCTACCTGCTCAACATCGAAATCAAGCCGACGCCCGGCACCGAGCGCCAGACCGGCAAGGTGGTGGCGACCACGGCGGCGCGCCTGTGGCAGGGCCAGGCCGTGCCGCCGCTGCTGACCTCCTTCCAGCCCGAGGCACTGCAGGGCGCCCTGGCCGCCGCGCCGCAATTGCCGCGCGGCCTGCTGCTCGACACGCTGTGGACCGGCTGGCTGGAAACCGCCCGCACCTTGGGCTGTGTGGCCGTGGTCTGCAACCAGGCCTTGTGGGACACAGCGAGTCTGACCCAGGCCAAAAGCGCGGGCCTGCGCTGTCTGAGCTACACGGTGAACGATGAATGGGCCGCCGAGCGCCTGCTCGACCTGGGCGTGGACGGCATCATCACCGACCGGGTCGACTTATTTGCGCCAGCCGCGTGACAACAGCCACTGGCTGGTGGCCGATGCCAGCACCAGCAGGGCATAAGCGGCCATCTTGCCGTCACGGCTCCACAGCCACAGGCCGACGAACAGCACGGCGACGCCCACTACAAAATTGATAGCTGCCTGCGCCCACCAGGAAAGCGCTGGCGCCTGTTTTTTGTTGAAAAAACGGGAAACCAGAGGCAACAACATGGCCAGCACCAACGCTGGCGCCACAAAGTTGAACAGGTGCAGCAGGGCATCCAACGGGTTCATGGCAGCCGGCCCGGTAGGGCAAAAAGGGGAGCAAAAGCTTGAGGCATCAGCAAATTTTATAATCGGGCCATGGCAGTCTGGGCATTAGGCATCAATCACACGACCGCGCCGCTCGATCTGCGCGGCCGTTTTGCGTTCGCCCTCGACCAGATCGCCCCCACTTTGCATGGCCTGCGCGGTGCTTTGCCGCGTCCGCCCGAGGCCGCCATCATCTCCACCTGCAACCGCACCGAGATCTACTGTGCCGGCGATCAGTTGGAAATTGTTCCCACCCTGGACTGGCTGGCCCACAGCGGCGGCGTCTCACCCGCGCTGCTGCGCTCGCACACCTATGCGCTGGAAGAAGGCCAGGTGGCACGCCATGCCTTCCGCGTGGCCAGCGGGCTCGATTCCATGGTGTTGGGCGAGCCGCAGATCCTGGGCCAGATGAAGGACGCGGTGCGCGCCGCCGAGGAAGCCGGGGCCCTGGGCACCACCTTGAACCAGTTGTTCCAGCGCTCCTTTGCGGTGGCCAAGGAAGTGCGCACCTCGACCGAAATCGGTGCCCACTCCATCAGCATGGCGGCCGCCAGCGTGCGCCTGGCCGGCCAGTTGTTTGAAGACCTGAACGACATCCGGGTGCTGTTCGTTGGTGCCGGCGAGATGATCGAACTGGCCGCGACCCACTTTGCTGCCAAGAACCCGAAGGCGATGGTGATTGCCAACCGCTCGCTCGACCGCGGCGAAAAACTCGCCTCGCGTTTCGGCGCCGAGGTCATGCGCCTGGCGGACTTGCCCAGCCGCCTGCACGAGTTCGACGCCGTCATCAGCTGCACCGCCAGCACGCTGCCGCTGATCGGCTTGGGTGCGGTGGAGCGCGCGCTGAAATTGCGCCGCCACCGCCCGATGTTCATGGTCGACCTGGCGGTGCCGCGCGACATCGAGCCCGAGGTGGCACGGCTCGACGATGTCTATCTCTATACCGTCGACGACCTGTCGGCCATCGTCCAGAGCGGCGGCGAGAAGCGCCTGGCCGCGGTGGCGCAGGCCGAGGCCATCATCGAGACCGGCGTGCAGAGTTTCGTGCACTGGCTGGGTCAGCGGGGCACGGTGCCGCTGATCCAGGCGCTGAACGCGCAGGCCGACAGCTGGCGCGAGAACGAGCTGGTGCGCGCGCGCAAGCTGCTGGCGCGGGGCGAAAGCGTCGACGCCGTGCTCGAAGCGCTGTCACGCGGGCTCACCCAGAAGATGCTGCACGGCACACTGGCCGAACTGCACGCCTCGGACCCGACCCAGCGTGCCCAGCTCGCCACGACGGTCTCGCGCCTGTTCCTGCGCGGCGCGATCCCGCCCGACGCGGTGCGGCCCGGCGGGCCCCGCGAAGACGATCATCTCGACGGGGTGCTCTAGCCCGCCGGCTCCTGCCGGCCTCCGGTAGCCGCATCGGCTGCCGGCCTGGCGTTCCCTTGCCCACCGATGAAACCCGCCCTGCGCCAGCAACTCGACCGTTACGTCCGACGTCTCGCCGAGCTCGATTCGCTGCTCGCCGATCCCGTGGTGATGCGTGACGCGGGCGGATTCCGGACGCTGAGCCGCGAGCACGTCGAGGTGTCGGGCATCGTCGAGCGACATCGGCGCCACGCCCAGCGCGAGCGCGACCTCTCCGCCGCTGCCGAGATGGCCTCCGACCCGGAGCTGGCCGACATGGCCTCGGAAGAAGCCGCGAGCGCGCAGGCCGAGCTCGATCGCCTGGCAGCCGAGCTGCAGCGCCTGCTGCTGCCGCGCGACCCGGACGATGCGCGCCCCGCGTTCCTGGAGATCCGCGCCGGCACCGGCGGCGATGAATCGGCCTTGTTCGCCGGCGACCTGCTGCGCATGTACACCCGCTACGCCGAGCGCCAGGGCTGGCGTGTCGAGGTGATGTCGGCGAGCGACAGCGAGCTGGGCGGCTACAAGGAAGTCGTCGCGCGCATCGAGGGCGACGGGGTGTTCGGTCACCTGAAGTACGAATCCGGCGGCCACCGCGTGCAGCGCGTACCGGCCACCGAGACGCAGGGCCGCATCCACACCAGCGCCTGCACCGTCGCCGTGCTGGCCGAGCCCGACGAAGCGCAGGAGGTGACACTGAATCCGGCCGACCTGCGCATCGACACCTACCGCGCCAGCGGGGCCGGCGGGCAGCACGTCAACAAGACCGACTCGGCCGTGCGCATCACCCACCTACCGACCGGGCTGGTGGCCGAATGCCAGGACGACCGTTCCCAGCACCGCAACAAGGCCAAGGCCATGGCGGTGCTCGCCGCCCGCCTGCGCGACAAGGACCGGCTGGAGCGGCAAGCCAGGGAAGCAGCCACCCGCAAGAGCCTGATCGGCAGCGGCGACCGCAGCGACCGCATCCGCACCTACAACTTCCCGCAAGGGCGGCTCACCGACCACCGCATCAACCTGACGCTTTACCAGCTCGGCGCGATCATGGACGGCGACCTCGAACCGGTCGTGAAGGCGCTGGTGGCGGCGCGCGAGGCCGAGTTGCTGGCCGAGCTGGAGATCGGCTGAAGATGAGCCGCCCGGCTCCGCCCCCAGGCAGCGTCGCCGCCGCGCTGCAGTCGGCCCGCGAGAGCGGCATCGACCGCCTCGACGCGCAGTGCCTGCTCGGTGCCGTGCTCGCCCGCCCGCGCAGCTGGCTGCTGGCGCACGAGGACGAGGCTCTCGATCCCGCGACGGCCCGCCGCTACACCACTTTGCTGGCGCGCCGCGCTGCCGGCGAACCCCTGGCCTATGTGCTGGGCGAGAAGGAGTTCTTCGGCCTGAGGTTGGAGGTGACGCCCGATGTCCTGATCCCCCGCGCCGACACCGAGACCCTGGTGGAATGGGCGCTCGAGCTGCTGCCCGGCGACGTCGAGACCGCCGTGGCCGACCTCGGCACGGGCAGCGGCGCGATCGCGCTGGCACTGGCCGCCCAGCGCCCCGCGGCCCGGGTGACCGCCGTGGATGCGAGCCCGGCCGCCCTGGCCGTTGCGGAGCGAAACGCTCGCCAGCTCGGCCTGGCGGTCGAATGGCGGCTCAGCGACTGGTTCTCGGCCCTTGAAGGACGACGGTTCCCGCTGATCGTCAGCAATCCGCCCTATGTGGCCGAAGGCGATGCGCATCTCTCTGCGCTGAGCCATGAACCGCAGCGTGCGCTCACATCCGGTCCAGACGGCCTCGCAGCGATCCGTCACATCGTCGCATGCGCCACGGGCTTCCTGACGGCGGGCGCCTGGCTGCTGATCGAGCACGGTTTCGATCAGGCCGGCGAGGTCCAGCGCTTGATGGAAGCGGCGGGGTACGAGCGCATCGCCACCCGCCGCGATCTCGGCGGCCAGCCACGCTGCACGGGCGGACGCCTCAGCTGACGCTCCCGAGGCCAGCCCGGGGCTCCTGTTCAGCGGTTCGTGCGAAACATCGCACCGTCGCAACGCGCCCTGTTGCGATCCGGCGACCGCTGTCCCACAAAGCGTCGCTGCGGCGTAGGATCGATTTCCGGAAGGCCCGAACGCAACGCGCGAGGCCCTCCCGGTCTGCCCGAGGAGCTCGCCATGAATGTGTGCCGCACCTTGTTCCGCCCGACGCTGCCGCTGGTCTTCGCGATGGCTGCCAGCCTCGCGCCCGCCTCGGGCAGCGCCCAAACCGCCTCCACTTCCAACGCCAACGGCCTGGGTCTGCGCAGCAGCGACACCGCATGGCCCCGCTGGCAGGGCCGGCTGGGCCTGACCCGCGGCAGCCCGGCGGCACTCGCCGGTGGGCGCTACGACCCCGGTCTGGACACCATCAACGCCTATGGTGCGGATCGTCCGCAGCAGAGTCTGAGCCTGTTCGGCGACTATTACTTTCTTCAGCAGGGCATCGCCGGCGCCGGCTACAGCGGCGGACTGCGGGCGACCGGTGGGCTGATCTACGGGCCGCGCGGGGCCGCCTGGTCCGCGCTACCGGCGGGTCTGTCGGCACTGGGCGGCAGCTTCAGCACGCTGCAGCGCAATTTCAGCCTGGCCAACCCGGCGCTGGGCGCGGACGACGGCAACAGCTCGGTGCCTTATGTAGGCGTGGGTTACACCGGGCTGCAGTCCCTGCGTGCCACCGGCGGTGGTTGGGGCTTCAGCGCCGACGTCGGCCTGGTGGCGCTGCAACCGCGCTCGGCCGTGCGTTTCGGTCAGCAGGGCCTGAGCGACAGCCTGCGCGACCTGCAACTGAGTCCGTTGCTGCAGTTGGGTGTCTCGTACTCGTTCTGACCTCGGGTGGGGATTTGCCACCGCGGCGGCCGACGCTGGCCGGCTTTGCCGTATAACCGCGGCTGTTCCCGAATTCTTGCCGCGAGCCACCATGACCCAGATCACCACCTCCGACGTTCAGCAGCGCATCGACCAACTGGTCAAGTCCCACCGTGTGGTGCTGTTCATGAAGGGCAGCGCGCAGTTCCCGATGTGCGGCTTCTCGGGTCGCGCCGTGCAGATCCTCAAGGCCTGCGGCGTGACCGATCTGGCCACGGTGAACGTGCTCGAGGACGACGGCATCCGCCAGGGCATCAAGGACTACGCCAACTGGCCCACGATCCCGCAGCTGTATGTGAACGGCGAGTTCGTCGGCGGCTCGGACATCATGGCCGAGATGTTTCAGTCCGGTGAACTGCAGCCGCTGTTGAGCACTCCGGCCTGAGGCCTCGCTCCGCACGGCTGCCGTCCTGGCCGCCGTCGTCCTGCCTCGCGGGGCGACCCTTCACTTGAAGGCACAGCACATGACCCGACGCCTCGTGGTCGGCATCACCGGAGCGACCGGCGCGGTCTACGGCACGCGCTTGTTGGCACGCGCTCGCGCGCTGGGCGCCGAAACGCACCTCGTCGTGACGCCGGCCGGCGTGCTGAACGTTCATCACGAACTCGGCCTGGACCGGCAAGCGCTGGAAGCGCTGGCCGATCACGCTCACGCACCCGGCGACATCGGCGCCTGCATCGCCAGCGGCAGCTTCGCGACCGCGGCCATGGTCATCGCGCCGTGTTCGATGAAGTCCCTGGCCGCCATTGCGCATGGCTTCGGCGACAACCTGCTGACGCGCGCCGCCGATGTGACGCTGAAGGAGCGCCGCCGTCTGCTGTTGCTGGTGCGCGAGACGCCGTTCAACCTGGCGCACCTGCGCAACATGACTGCGGTGACCGAGATGGGTGGCATCGTGTTTCCACCGTTGCCGGCCTTCTATCACCGGCCGGCGAGCATCGACGAGATGGTCGACGACACGGTGGAGCGCGTTCTCGGTCTGCTGGGATTGGACGCCGCAGCACCCAAGGCCTGGTCGGGTCTCTGAGGTTCAGAGCCGCTCAGCCGAGCTTGTATTCCCAGCGCCTGCGCGCAGCGAACACCGCGTTCGGATACTCGGGTCGGCCGCGACTGCCGTTGTAGCGGCCCAGGGCGAGGTACAGGTCACCGCGCTCGCGGTCGAGGTAGTGCCGCAGGATCACGCAGCCGAAGCGCAGGTTGGTCTGCAGATGGAACAGACGGCCGACGTCGCCGTCGCCGATAGTCCGCATCCAGAACGGCATCACCTGCATGTAGCCGCGCGCGCCGGCCACCGACACCGCGTACTTGCGAAAGCCGCTCTCCACTTCCACCAGCCCCATCACCAGCCCGGGGTCCAGGCCGGCTCGCCGGCTCTCGTACCAAAGGGTTTCAAGGAACTCGACGCGTGTCAGGTGCTCGGCCTTGCGCTTCTGCAGGCGCTGGCTCATCGCTCCGAGCCAACGCAGGTAGGCGAGACGTTCTTCGGTGCTGGCGAAGCTCGGGCGCGGTGGTGCACCACGCGAAACCGCCGCGGACAGCGCGGTCCGCACCGCGTCGGCCAGCGGCTCCTCGATCTGCGATCCGGCAAGGGCCGGCGCAGGCGGCAGGCCTGCGGCCAGGCCCAGGCCGGCGAACAGGACGAGCCGGCGGTTGCCCTGCATCAGTCGCGCAAGCGCGCACGCAACTGCGCGACCACCTCGGCCAGTGCCAGCTTGCCGGCCTCGGCCTCCTGCCGGCCCTGCAACTCGACCTGCCCTTCCTTCAGCCCGCGGTCCGAGATCACCACGCGTTGCGGAATACCGATCAGTTCCCAGTCGGCGAACATCGCACCTGGGCGCTCGCCCCGGTCGTCGAGCATCACGTCCAGGCCGAGCGCCTGCAGTTCGTCGTGCAGTGCATCGGCGGCCTGCCGGACCTCGGCCGAGCGGTCGTAGCCGATCGGACAGATGACCACCTCGAACGGCGCGATCGCATCGGGCCACACGATGCCGCGCGCGTCGTGGCGCTGCTCGATTGCCGCGCCGAGGATGCGCGTGACGCCGATGCCGTAGCAGCCCATCTCCATCAGCCGCGGCTTGCCGGTCTCGTCGAGGTAGGTCGCGTTCATCGCGGCGCTGTACTTGGTACCGAGGTAGAACACGTGGCCGACCTCGATGCCGCGCTGGATCGCCAGCACGCCCTTGCCGTCCGGCGAGGGATCGCCCTCGACGGCATTACGGATGTCGGCCACGAGGTCGGGCTCGGGCAGGTCGCGGCCCCAGTTGACGCCGGTGTAGTGGAAGTCGGCGTCGTTGGCGCCGCAGACGAAGTCGCCCATGTGCGCCACCGTCCGGTCGGCGATCACGCGCACCGGCTGCTTCAGGCCGATCGGTCCCAGGTAGCCCGGCTTGCAGCCGAAGAGCGCGTCGATCTCGCCGACGGTCGCGAAGCGGAAGCCCGCCTTCAGGCCCGGCAGCTTGCCGGCCTTGACTTCGTTGAGCTCGTGATCGCCGCGCACCAGCAGCAGCCAGACGGTGGTCTTCACGATGTCGCCGCCGTCGTTGCGATCGTCGGTCGCC
>JAUXPP010000017.1 GCA_030683705.1 Polaromonas sp.
GATCAACCAGCTCAAGCTGGAAAACCCGCTGCTGTGGACTGCCGAGTTCAAGGCCGAGATCAAGGCCCTGTTCCTCAAGGCGGTCGAACTCGAATATCGCTACGCCGAAGACACCATGCCGCGCGGCGTGCTGGGCCTGAATGCTTCCATGTTCAAGGGCTACCTGCGCTACATCGCCAACCGCCGGGCCACGCAGATCGGCCTGGAGACGCTGTTCCCGAACGAGGAAAACCCGTTCCCCTGGATGAGCGAGATGATCGACCTGAAAAAGGAACGCAACTTTTTTGAAACCCGTGTGATCGAGTACCAGTCCGGTGGTGCCCTTTCCTGGGATTGAAGGCTGCTACGCACAATGATTTCAAGAATTGCAATGACCAGTGACGCTACCGAAGAGTGCGCGTTGGGCTTTGCTCCTGTGTTCGCGGCGCTGGGCACGGTTTATCCGTCCGCCCAACGCCGTGAATCGCTTCGCGTACTCCAACCGTGAAGTGCTCTTTGCAATGTGATCAAGGAGAAAACTATGGCAACTGCGAAAAAATCTGCGGCTAAAAAAGCTGCTCCGAAGAAAGCCCCTGCGAAAAAAGTAGCGGCTAAAAAAGCGCCTGCTAAAAAAGTAGCAGCGAAAAAAGCCCCGGCCAAAAAAGCGCCAGCGAAAAAAGTAGCAGCTAAAAAAGCTCCTGCGAAAAAAGCGCCAGCGAAAAAAGCCCCGGCCAAGAAAGTAGCGGCCAAAAAGCCAGCTGCGAAAAAAGCAGCAGCTAAAAAGCCTGCAGCGAAAAAAGTAGCGAAGAAGGCCCCAGCGAAGAAAGCTGCTGCCAAGAAGCCTGCAGCCAAGAAAGCAGCGAAAAAGCCCGCTGCGAAGAAAGCCGCGAAAAAACCCGCTGCCAAAGCACCCGCTGCCCCGGCTGCCCCTGCGGCTCAGACAACTCTGAACCCGCAGGCTGCCTGGCCGTTTCCGACAGCCAGCAAGCCGTAAGCGACAAGGTCGTTTTGCTTGAAGCCCGGCATCGCAAGATGCCGGGCTTTTTCTTTGGGGGGAAACCGCAGGCCTCGGCAGGCGCGCCAGCTTGCTATCGAATCAATAGCTGCCGGCGGTCGCCAGTTGCGCGTTACAGGCCGGTTTGTTCAGTGCCCAGGGTGTAGTTCTGGCCGCCCCGGAAGGCGATCTTGTGGGCGCCGACCCGGTTGCCCAGTTCTGCGCAACGCGCCAGCGGCCAGCCTTTTTCGAGGCCAAACAGCAGTGCGCCACGAAACGCATCGCCGCAGCCCGTGGGGTCCACCACCTGCGCGGCCTTGACCGGCGGCACCAGCGTTTTTTCGCCCGCGACCCAGACCTCGCAGCCCTGCGCTCCGAGGGTGACGATCAGGCCTTCGACACGTTGCGACAACTCCGCAATCGACAGGCCGGTGCGGTCACACAGCAGCCTGGCTTCGTAGTCGTTGACGGTGACCCAGGTCGCCAGCTCGACGAAGTGCGCCAGGTCCTTGCCATCAAACATCGGCAGGCCCTGGCCCGGATCGAACACAAAAGGAATGCCGGCGGCCTTGAACTGCTCGGCATGCTGCAGCATGGCGTCGCGTCCATCCGGCGAGATGATGCCGATGTTGATGTCGGCGCGCGGCACGATTTTTGTCGTGTGCGCCTGGCCCATCGCCCCCGGATGGAAAGCGGTGATCTGGTTGTTGTCGCGGTCCGTCATGATCATGGCCTGGGCGGTGTAGGTGTCGCCCACCTCCCTGACAAACTCGGTGCTGATGCCCAGCGTGTCCAGCCGCGCCACATACTCGGCACCATCGCTGCCGACCGTCGCCATCGGCAGCGGCGTGCCGCCCAGCTGCTTGAGGCTGTAGGCGATGTTGCCGGCGCAGCCGCCGAATTCGCGGCGCAGCGCCGGTACCAGGAAGGACACATTGAGGATGTGCAGCTGGTCGGGCAGGATCTGCTCGGCAAAGCGGCCCTCGAAGGTCATGATGGTGTCAAAGGCCAGGGAACCACAAATCACAGCAGGCATGGGATCTCGTTTCAGGGATAAAAAGCAAGGACGCGGTAGCCGGCAATCCGCAGCGGCACGGATGGCCTGGGCAAAGCCGCAGGAGCGCTGGCAGCGGCCACGGGGGCCGCCGCAGGGTTGGAAACAGCAATCGCCAGCACACCCGAAAATTCGCCGCCGGCGGCCAGGGTGGCCACATCGGCGCCAAGTTCGGCCGGCGCCAGCACACGGCGCACCAGCGCCTGATCCTGGCTGTCGGTCAGCGTCAGTTCCAGCGCTGGCATCGCCAGGGCCACGCTGCCGGTGTTCTTGATCACCACCTTGAGGCGATAGGCATCGGGGGCGAGCTTGCTGAAGGACGAACTGTCGATCACGATGGATTCGATTTGCCGCAGCGGCCCGATCTCGCAGCCGAGGTAGCCGCACAGCGCCTGCAAACCGCCATGCAGGCCGGGCTGACGCACGGCCAGGGCGTCCCTCTGGAACAGCGCCACCTGCAACAGCAGGCCGATCAGCAGCAGCAGCCCCACGCCGCCCAGCGACCAGCGCATGACCGGCCGGCGCCAGAAGGCCTGCCGCCTGGCATCACGCACGAACGACACGTCCTGCACGGGCACTGGCGGCGCGGCGGATTCGCCGAAGTTGCTGTCCTCCTGCGCCTCGCGCGCCGCCGCATCCGGCAGCACATATGAATCGGGGCTCACCGAGGACGCGAACACCTCGGCGGCCAGGTCGGGCGGCATGGACACCTGGACTTCGGGCACAGACAACGCTGGCGCGGGAGGCTCGGGTGGTGCGGCGGCTGTGGTGTTGTCCGGCGCCACCAGCAGGGTGGACAAGGCTGCCACCGGGGTTGCTGCCGGCGCATACGCCGGTGGCTCGGCCACTGCCGAAGCGGCTGGCGCGCCTGTTGTGCCCGACACAGGGGCCGGGGCAGGAACACCCAACTCGCGCGGCTGCAGGTATGCCGCAGCATCAAACACGTCGGAACACTGGCCACAACGCACCCAGCCCTGGGAAATCTTGAGTTGGTCGGCCACGACTTTGAACATCGTGCCGCAGGCAGGACAGCGCGTAATCAGGCTCATGTGGCTCGTATTGTACGGGCGCGCTACACCCGGAACTCAGTCCCCGCGCGAGCGCGTCACCGGCTCAAAGCCGGGCGGTCATCAGTATCCAGCCGTCTTCCTGGTCACTGACCTGAAGCTGCGCATACGGGGCGTAGGCCGCCTTGAGCTCGTCGGCCTGGCGCTCCAGGATGCCGGCCAGCACCAGCGAACCACCGGGCGCGACACGGGAACACAGCAGCGGCGCCAGCACCTTGAGTGGCGTCGCGAGGATGTTGGCGAGCACCGTCTGGTAGACGCCATCGGCCTTGTCGGGCAGGCCGGCGTTCAAACTCACGTGGTTGGCCTCGGCATTGGCCAGTGTGGACTGGACCGCGGCTTCATCGATGTCCAGCGCGTCGATGCCCACGGCGCCGAATTTTGCAGCTCCAATCGCGAGAATGCCTGAACCGCAGCCGTAGTCGAGAACCCTTCCGAGTGATTTGCCGGCAGCGCCCGAACGCAGCGAAGGGCCGCCCCGAGCAAGTTCAGCCCCTTCTTCAGAGGAAAGGGGCAGCGAGTCGCCGGAGGCGACTCGGCCAGTGCCGAGCGCGGGGGCGCCATTTTCAGCGATCCAGCGCAGGCACATGCGTGTGGTCGGGTGCGTGCCGGTGCCAAAGGCCAGGCCCGGATCGAGCCGGATCACCTGCGTGGCCTCAGCCGGCGGCTCGTGCCAGGTCGGCACGATCCAGAAGGCGGGCGTGATCTCGACCGGCGCAAACTGCGACTGCGTCAGACGCACCCAGTCCTGCTCGGGCACCGGCTGGATGGCCACCACCTGGCAGCCGTCGAAAAAATCCTGGGCAGACAAGAGGGCGGCCGCATCACGCGCCAGCAATTCGCTCTCGAACAAGGAGACCACGCGCGAGCGCTCCCAGCCGGCCTGGGGCGGCGGCATGCCGGGCTCGCCGAACAGCGCCTGCTCGGCCGGTGTCTGCGCATCGGCGTCTTCCACCGACACGCTGAGCGCGTCCAGCGCATCGAGCGCGTCGCTGAGCTCCTCGACCTGCGCCGCCGGCGCCAACAGGATCAGTTCAAACATGGATGTCCCGGAAAAAATTCAGGCAGGGGCCGCAGGCGCAGCGCCCCCACGGGAGGCATGGAGCGACACGCAGTGCGCGAACGGGGCATTACCTGTCCCGTTTTGACAACCACTCTTCCAGGTAATGGATGTTGGTGCCGCCGTCCATGAACTTGGCGTCCACCATCAATTCGCGGTGCAGCGGGATGTTGGTGTTGATGCCCTCGACCACGGTTTCGGCCAGCGCCGTGCGCATGCGGGCCAGCGCCTGCTCGCGCGTGTCGCCGTGAACAATGATCTTGCCGATCATCGAGTCGTAGTTGGGCGGCACGAAATAATTGGCGTAGATGTGCGAGTCCACCCGCACCCCGGGACCGCCCGGTGTGTGCCAGGTCGTGATGCGACCCGGTGAAGGGGTGAACTTGTAGGGGTCTTCGGCGTTGATGCGGCACTCGATCGCATGGCCCCTGATCTGGATGTCGCGCTGCACGAAGGGCAGCTTTTCGTTGGCCGCCACCATGATCTGCGTCCTCACGATGTCCACGCCGGTGATCCACTCGGTCACCGGGTGCTCGACCTGCACGCGGGTGTTCATCTCGATGAAATAGAACTCGCCGTTTTCGTAGAGAAACTCGAAGGTCCCGGCGCCGCGGTAGCCGATTTTTTTCACGGCCGCGACACAGCGATCGCCGATGCGCTCGATCAGCTTGCGCGGGATGCCCGGCGCCGGCCCTTCCTCGATGACTTTCTGGTGGCGGCGCTGCATGGAGCAGTCGCGTTCGCCCAGCCAGACCGCATTCTTGTGCTGGTCGGCCAGGATCTGGATCTCGATGTGCCGCGGGTTCTGCAGGAATTTCTCCATGTAGACCTCGGGATTGCCGAAGGCCGCGCCGGCTTCGGCCTTGGTGGTCTGCACCGCGTGCAGCAGCGCCGCCTCGGTGTGCACGACACGCATGCCACGCCCGCCGCCGCCGCCGGCGGCCTTGATGATGACCGGGTAGCCGACCTGCTTGGCCGTGCGCTTGATGATCACCGCGTCGTCGGGCAAGGCGCCTTCGGAACCGGGCACACAAGGCACGCCGGCCTTGATCATGGTCTGCTTGGCCGACACCTTGTCGCCCATGATGCGGATGGACTCCGGCGTCGGGCCGATGAACTTGAAGCCGCTTTTTTCCACCCGTTCGGCAAAGTCGGCGTTTTCGCTGAGGAAACCGTAGCCGGGATGGATGGCCTCGGCGTCGGTCACCTCGGCGGCCGAAATAATGGCCGGCATGTTGAGGTAGCTGAGCCCCGAGGGTGCGGGACCGATGCAGACCGACTCGTCGGCCAGCTTGATGTATTTGGCCTCGCGGTCGGCCTCTGAATACACCATCACCGCCTTGACGCCGAGTTCGCGGCAGGCGCGCTGGATCCGCAGGGCGATCTCACCGCGGTTGGCAATCAGTATCTTTTTGAACATGCGGCGATCACTCGATCATGAACAGCGCTTGGCCGTATTCCACCGCCTGGCCGTTCTCGCAAAGGATGCGTGTGATGGTGCCGGATTTGTCCGCCTCGATCTCGTTGAGGATTTTCATGGCCTCGATGATGCAGATGGTCTCGCCTTCCTTGACCTGGCTGCCGACTTCCACAAAAGCCTTGGCGCCGGGACTGGCGGAACGGTAAAAAGTGCCGACCATGGGGGACTTGACGGCATGGCCGGCCGGCGCCGCAGGGGCCTCGGCGGCCGCGGGCGCGGGCGCGGCAGCGGCGACCGGCGCGGCGGCGACCGGTGCCGGGGCCATGGCGGGCTGCTGCATCATCACCTGGGGCGCGCCGCCGGACTTGACGATGCGCACCTTGCCCTCGGCCTCGGTGATTTCGAGTTCGGACACATTGGACTCCGAGACAAGGTCGATCAGGGTCTTGAGTTTTCTTAAATCCATGGGGAGCTCCAACGACAGTAGACGGCCAAGGCTGGGCGGGGCGATTTGCACCTAAGCTCCGCGTTTTACACCTTTTAGTGCCTGAAAATCACTTAAATTTTATCAACCCGGCAGCACGCCGGGTCAGGAAAGGGCGAAGTCTACCCTATCCCCATGCCTTTTTGACGAGAAACCGCGGGGACGCCGGCGCCAGGCACTCAAGCCACGGAGAGCAGGAGGAAAAATCTAGTTAAAGTCAAGCAAAATTCAACAACTTCTTAGAAGTTATCGTTATTTGTCTTTATCTATGAATAATTCGGATGACCCAAGCAAGCCGCCGGCAGGCCAGTCACGTGAGCTGGGCCCATTGCGCCAGATCTTCCGCAGACACCTGGCCGCTTTTGCGGTGCAGCACCTGGCCGGAGGCGCCGAACACCACGGTGAACGGCAGGCCGCCCGCCAGGTTGCCCAATGATTTGCTGAGTTCCGTCCCCTGCAGCCCGGCCATGACGACCGGGAAACCCAGGGGTTTGCGCTGCAGCCAGGTCCGCACCGCACTCGGCTGATCGACCGCCAACCCCAGCACCTGCCAGTTCCTGGCCCGGTTGTCGGTATGAAACCGGTCGATCAGCGGCAGCTCTTCCACACAGGGCGGGCACCAGGTGGCCCAGAAATTGACCAGCAAGGGTTTGCCGGCAAACCCTGCCATGGGCAGAGGCGCGCCCTCAGGGGTGTCGAAACTCTGCTGCCAGAAGGCCTGCGCCACGGTATCGGGCGCCGCGGCGCCGCGGGAAGCAGGGTCGCCATGCGGCCGGATCTGCCACCAGGCCACGCCGGCGCCGGCCAGCGCGGCGGCGCCGGCCGTGCCGGCATACAGGATTTGTCTGCGTTTCAAGAAGAGGACTCCGGGGAAGACATCAGCAATTTTTGCACGTCCGCGAGGTCCCCACGCGGTTTGCGGCCTTTGCCGTCGGGCCGCAAAGCACCGCGCAGGTCGTCGTGGTCGTACACGAGCAGGTGCACACCGACCGGCTCCTTGAGACCGGGGCAGAAGCTGCTCAGGCTCAGCGCTTCCACCTTGTCGCCGGTGAAGCCCGTCACGGTGCGCGGTTCGTAGTCCACCTGGTGGTCGATCAGCGCGATTTCGGCCGACTTGGAGTCGTCGCAGAACAACTGGATATAGATGTCCGACAGCCGCGTCGCCGTGCCGTGCCAGACGGCGCCGCCCAGGTAAGGGCGAAACGCCGCCAGACGCTGCATCCAGGTCAGCGCCAGCTCGCGCAGCGCCGCCAGTTCCAGCGGCTGGGTATCGGCACAAAAAATCGAGATGTACTCGATCACCGCGTCCTCGACCTCGTCGTTGCCGGGCAGTTCGGTGCGCGCCGGCAGGCCCATCTGCTTGACGGCACGGCGTTTCGCCGGGCCGTATTCCAGGCCTTCCTCGACGATGAGGGCGGCGGCGGCGCTGGCAATTTCCAGTTTCAGGGGGGTGGTGTTCACGGTGCGAGGGCTGAAAGAGCGAGCCTGTGACTCTACAGGGATGGAGCCGCCGGTTGGCTGGAAAGTTGCAGGAGCTTGCGCGGGGGCGGCACGCGCTATCAAATCAATAGCTGTCCACGCTTGCCAGTCAAGGTCTGGAGGCCATTTTTATACTGAAGCGAAGGTGCACCGCCTGGCCGGGCAGCCGCGGCAGGCTCCGGCGGCCAGCCTCCTAGAATACCCGCATGCACATACATATCCTCGGAATCTGCGGCACCTTCATGGGTGGCCTGGCAGCGCTGGCGCGCGAAGCCGGCCACACCGTCACCGGCTGCGACAGCGGCGTCTACCCGCCCATGAGCGACCAGTTGCGCGCCCTCGGCATTGAACTGGTCGAAGGTTATGGCGCCGACCAGATGGCCTTCGCGCCCGATGTGTTTGTGGTCGGGAATGTGGTGTCTCGTGCGCATGACGTCGGCGGAAAACCCAAATTTCCCCTGATGGAAGCCATCCTGGACGCCGGCGTGCCCTACACCAGCGGTCCACAGTGGCTGTCCGGCCATGTGCTGCACCACCCCACGCACCACCCCACCGGCCCGCGCCATGTGATGGCGGTGGCCGGCACCCATGGCAAAACCACCACCACGGCCATGCTGGCCTGGATCCTGGAGTGCGCCGGCCTGCAGCCGGGTTTTCTGGTCGGCGGCGTGCCGCTGAACTTCGGCGTCTCCGCACGATTGGGAGCGGGCAATACCTTCGTGATTGAAGCCGACGAATACGACACCGCGTTTTTCGACAAGCGCAGCAAGTTCGTCCACTACCGGCCGCGCACCGCCATCCTGAACAACCTCGAGTTCGACCACGCCGACATCTTTGACAACCTGGCGGCCATCGAGCGGCAATTCCACCACCTAGTGCGCACTGTGCCCGCTGCCGGCCGCGTGGTGGTCAATGCCGGCGAAGACAGCCTGGCCCGGGTGCTGGCCCAGGGCTGCTGGAGTGAGCGGGTACTTTTCGGCGGTGAGGCGGCTGAAGGCTTCTCGGCCCAGGGCGAACCCGCCGCTTTCGACGTACTGCGCGACGGCCGCCAGGTTGCACGGGTGGAGTGGGCCATCAGCGGCGTGCACAACCAGCTCAATGCGCTGGCCGCCATCGCCGCGGCAGAACATGTGGGCGTGACGCCGCAAGCCGCCGCTGAAGCCTTGCGCAGCTTCGAGAACGTGAGGCGCCGCATGGAAGTGCGCGGCACCGTCGCCCGTGCCGGCGGCAACATCACCGTGTACGACGACTTTGCACACCACCCGACCGCCATTCACACCACCATCGACGGACTGCGCCGCCAGATCAAGGCGGGCGAGCGCATTTTGGCCATCTTCGAGCCACGCAGCAACACCATGAAGCTGGGCACCATGACGGCACAACTGCCCTGGAGCCTGGAGCAGGCGGACCTGGCGTTTTGCCACGCCGGCGGGCTCGACTGGGACGCCCGCGCCGCCCTCGCGCCCATGGGCGCGCGCGCGCAGGTGGCCGACAGCATGGATGCGCTGGTGGCCCAGGTTCAGGCGGCGGCCCGCCCCGGCGACCATTTGCTGTGCATGAGCAATGGCGGTTTTGGCGGCATCCATGCGCGGCTGCTGGAGGCGTTGCAGGGACCCTGATTCGCTATTTTTTTGATAGCTGCCTGCGCTCGTCCAGAAAGGGCTGGAGGCCGAAAACGCCTGAAAATCAGTAACTGATGCTCATCGCCGCCACATCGATGTGCACCACCGGCTTGGCCAGCGCCGCGCTGACCGCACGCGCAAAGGCCTGGGCCCAGGCGGGGTCGGCAAAGCGGGCCCGGCCGGCAGCCTGAGCCACCACCAGCACCTTGTCGGCTGTCAGCAGCTTGCCGGTGGGCCGCAGCGGCTCGCAGTCCATTTGCGTGAACTGGTCGTCCAGCCAGATCCTGGCGAGGTCATGCGGCAGCGGCTGGACTTCCTCCAGGTCCACGCGGATGGGCGGGGCGTTTTTGAACGACACGGTGACTTCGCTGCGCATGGGGTCCTCGCTGGAGAAATGACGGCAGCCCCCAGCTTGGGCGCGGCCAGGCGGGCTGGCAATCGGCTGAAACCCGGGCGTCGGCCGGTATTTACTTTCGGCCGAGCTGCGCGGGCGCCGTCAGATCCACGGTCAGGGCGCGTGACTGGGCGGGCGCCGCGGCCGGCTTGGGCGCCGCTCCATCCGGGGAGCTGCCGGTGCCGGCCTCCAGCGGGCCAAAGCTGCCGGTGCCGGCCTTGTCCGGCGTGGTGGTGATCGAACCCGCAAAGTACAGGCTGGCCAGATCGCGCGTGAGCTGCGCCGGGCTCAAGCCGGTACGCTGCTGCAGGCGCTCGAAGGTGCTGACCTCCTGGGACAGCGCGCGCAGCAACAGCAGCTGCGAGTCGCGCAACCAGCGCAGCGGCACATCGGGCGCGCGCCGGAAATACACCGGCTTGCTGCGGTAACGCGGCGGCAACACGTCGCGCCGGGTGCGCTGCGCGTAGATCCAGCGCAGTTGCGACAGGCTGTTGGGCAGGAAATGCGCCGGCACCCCGCGCGCCGCCAGCGGACGCCGGTCCCAGCGGGCCAGCTCGAAATCCTGCGGCTCGGCGTCCGGCGAAATGCCGATGCGCCATTCGTGAAAGTCCATCACGGCCAGCAGCGCCCCCTTGTGGCTGACCTGGTAAATACCCGGCAGCAACTGGCTCTCACGCGCAATCAGTTGACCGCCCAGCACGAACTGGCAGCACAGCGAACGCAGGCGCACCTCGATCTGCTGCAGCATCCGGTGCAGGCTGGGCACCGAGGCGGGATCGAAGGAATACATGGGATCGAGGTCGCTGGACGCCAGCGGCAGCGAGAAAGCGATCGGACGGTCGACTTCCGACAGGTTGAGCTGGATGGCGCGCTCGGTCGGCCGGCCGGCCAGCACCTTCAGGGTGTCGGCGCTGAGCAGCCGGCTTTTTTCACCACTGACCAGCCAGGCATCGGCCTCTGAAAAAGCCCCGCCCTGCCACGCGGCCAGGCCCTTGGGCACCTGCGCCAGCAGCACTTCCAGGTGTTTGCTTTGCTCCGGCGTGAAACCGGCCAGGCCCAACCACAGAACAGGCTGCTCAAGAGACATGGGATTTTTTGGACCAAGGGGGTGGGAGACGTGATGCCGACAAAATGCAACAACACGTAACCGAACTGTACCTTCTTCCGTCCAGCCCGGCACCCCCCAAATGGGGGAGACGGGCAGAAACGCCACACTGGTGTGCTTAGCGCGCGCGCCGGGTCTTGACCGCTTCCGACAACACGTCGAGCACCGTCAGCGAATCGTCCCAGCCGAGGCAGGCATCGGTGATGCTCTGGCCATAGTCGAGGGCCTTCGCATCGTCCTTGCCGGGCGTGAATTTCTGGGCGCCGGCTTTGAGGTGGCTTTCCACCATCAGGCCGAACACCTGGTGCGATCCAGCGGCCACCTGACTGGCGATTTCGCGCGCCACATCGCGCTGCTTTTCGTGCTGCTTGGAGCTGTTGGCATGGCTGCAATCGACCATCAGGGTGGCCGGCAGCTTCGAAGCCTCGAGTTCCTTGCAGGCCGCGGCCACGCTGGCCGCATCGTAGTTGGGCGCCTTGCCGCCGCGCAGGATCACGTGGCAATCCTTGTTGCCGTTGGTCTGCACAATCGCGACCTGGCCGTTTTTGTGCACCGACAGGAAGTGGTGGCCGCGCGCCGCCGCCTGGATCGCGTCGGTGGCAATCCGGATATTGCCGTCGGTGCCGTTTTTGAAACCGATGGGCGCCGACAGGCCCGAGGCCAGTTCGCGGTGCACCTGGCTTTCGGTGGTGCGCGCGCCGATCGCGCCCCAGGCAATCAGGTCGCCGATGTATTGCGGCGAGATCACGTCGAGAAACTCGCTGCCGGCCGGCAGGCCCAGGCGGTTGATGTCGATCAGCAACTGGCGCGCGATGCGCAGGCCCTCGTCGATACGGAAAGTCTCATCGAGGTAGGGGTCGTTGATCAGGCCCTTCCAGCCGACGGTGGTGCGCGGCTTCTCGAAATAGACGCGCATCACGATTTCCAGCGTGCCGGCGTATTTTTTGCGCTGCTCGGCCAGGCGGCGCGCGTAGTCCAGGGCCGCGGCCGGGTCGTGGATGGAGCAGGGCCCGATCACCACCAGCAGGCGGTCGTCGGTGCCGGCCATGATGTTGTGGATGTCCTGGCGCGTCTTGCTGATCAGCGTTTCAACAGGGGTGCCGCTGATCGGGAAGAACCGGATCAGGTGTTCGGGAGGTGGAAGCACGGTGATGTCCTTGATGCGTTCGTCGTCGGTCTGGCTGGTTTTCTCGACGCTCGCATACCAGCTGTCGCTGGTTCGGGGGGCTGTGGGATTCATGGCTGGCTTCCTTTTGGGACTTTGAACAATCAATCGGTGCGCCGCAGGGCAAAAAAAAACCGCCGGAGGTCCGGCGGTTTTTCAAGATTCTGTGGCGTATTTTTTCTGCTTACGCGAGGATCTCTCTACCGCCGGAGGCGCTTGAGAACCAAAAGTAGGCAAAATAAAATTTCGCGGAGGTCATGGCTGGAATGTAGCACAGCGCCGTGCGGCGTCCGGAAATTGCAATCGGCGCGCCACGCGGCCGTGGGAAACACGCCACACAGCGCAGCAGCCTCCGTCAACGCCGTAAGCGCACCCACCAGTTGCGGGCCCGCCTGAGCCGGGTGGCTTCCAGCGCGGCGGGTACGGATTCCGCAGGCGCCTGATCGCGCAGCTGCTCGTACATGTCGATGAGCAGCATGCCCTCGCCGAGCGTGCGCCAGGCGACCAGCTCGAAATCCTCCAGCGGAATGTCCTGCGCGGGCGGCTCCCCGGCCGCCTGCGGCTGGGCAGGCGGCAGCAGCCACTGGCCAATCAGCACCCGGAAATTGTTCAGCGCGGCCAGGTAGGACGCGTATTCGTAGAGGCCGCGCCAGGCCGGGCTCAGGCCGATCACCAGCGCCCGGTGCTCCCGCAGGGTGGTCATCAGGTCCATCAGCAGGGGCGCGGCTTCGGCCGGTCCGGCCGCCAGCTTCAGGCGCGACAGCACCGCCTCGATGCCGACCGACAGCACGCCCATGCCCTCGGCCAGCTGCAGCGACTCCTCGTCGGCCATGGCCGAACGCAGGAACTGGCTGAGTTCGCCGAAACTCTGGATGCTGGGAAGCTGGGTCGAAGGATCGATGACCAGCCGGGGATTCGGCGCAGCACCCATGGAACTTGCTTCAGGCAGTGCCGCCCACGGTCAGGCCGTCGATGCGCAGCGTAGGCTGGCCCACGCCCACCGGCACGCTCTGGCCTTCCTTGCCGCAGGTGCCGACGCCGCTGTCGAGCGCCATGTCGTTGGCGATCATGGTGACGCGGGTCAGCGCATCCGGGCCGTTGCCGACAATCGTCGCGCCCTTGACCGGATACAGGATCTTGCCGTTTTCGACCCAGAAGGCCTCGCTCGCCGAGAACACGAACTTGCCCGAGGTGATGTCGACCTGGCCGCCGCCGAAGTTGGTGGCATACAGGCCTTTCTTGATGCTGGCGACAATTTCTTCCGGCGCCTTGTCGCCGCCCAGCATGTAGGTGTTGGTCATGCGCGGCATCGGCACATGCGCATAACTTTCGCGGCGGCCGTTGCCGGTGGGCTTGACGCCGGACAGGCGCGCATTCAGCGAGTCCTGGATGTAACCCTTGAGGATGCCGTCCTCGATCAGCACATTGCGCTGGCTGGCATGGCCCTCGTCATCGACATTGAGCGAGCCGCGCCGGTCGGCAATCGTGCCGTCGTCGAGCACGGTCACGCCCTTTGCGGCCACACGCTGGCCGATACGGCCGGAAAACGCGCTGGAGCCCTTGCGGTTGAAGTCGCCCTCCAGACCGTGGCCAATTGCCTCGTGCAACAGGATGCCGGGCCAGCCGGGGCCGAGCACCACGGTCATCTCGCCGGCCGGCGCCGGTCGCGCTTCCAGGTTGGACAGGGCCGCGGTCACTGCGTCGGTGACATATTCATTGATCTGCGCCTCGTCGAAGTACGCCAGGCCGAAACGCCCGCCGCCGCCGCCCGAGCCCATTTCGCGGCGGCTCACGCCGCCGACTTTTTTCTCGGCGATCACGGTGACCGACAGGCGCACCAGCGGACGCACGTCGGCGGCCAGCGTGCCGTCGGCACGCGCCACCATCACCACGTCGTATTCGCTGGCCAGGCCGGCCATCACCTGCACGATGCGCGGATCTTTGGCCTTCGCGAGTTTTTCCACCCGTTCGAGCAACTGCACCTTGGCCGTGCTGCCCAGCGTGGCAATCGGGTCCATGTCGCGGTACAACGCGCGGCCCGGTGCCACCTTGCGCGAGGGCACCTTGATACGACCAGCGCGGGTCGCCGCCGAGATGGTGCGCACGGTGCGCGCCGCGTCGAGCAGCGAAGCCTCGGAAATGTCGTCGGAGTAGGCAAACGCGGTTTTTTCGCCGCTGACCGCACGCACGCCCACGCCCTGGTCGATGCTGAAGGAGCCGGTCTTGACGATGCCTTCTTCCAGGCTCCAGCCTTCGCTGCGGGTGTACTGGAAATACAGGTCGGCGTCGTCCACGCCCCAGGAGGTGATTTCACCCAGCGCCCGCGACAGGTGCGCTTCCGTCAACCCGAACGGTGCCAGCAACAGCTTCTGCGCAATCTCCAGCCGCTGCGAGGTCGCGTCGGCGCTGGGCCGGGCGCTGGAGGCGGAAGCCGGACGGCGGGCAGAAGACGGCGAGGATTTGAGTGAGGTCATGCGGTCATTGTAGGCAGTCCGCCCCCGCCTGCGCCCTGCGGGGCTTTCCCGTCCCGGGCGCCGCGGCGCGCCCGAAACCGCCGAACAAGTCCCGGGGGGGGCTTGTTCAGCGCTTCCTCAGCTCAGGTCGCTGGTGCTGGCGCCCGGGCCGTTGGTTTTGCACGATTCGATGCCGCCGTCGCGCGCAGCGGCGCTGGCGTACATCTGGCTTTGGCCAATCACCTGGTTGTTGCCGGCGCGCAGCGTGAAATAGGGCGATCCGTCCTTGCCGTCCAGGCGCATATACCGGGCGTCGTCCGCGGCATTCTTCTTCACGGATTCGATGCCGGCCAGGGCGCTGGCTTTGGCGTCGTACATCTCGCTGGCCAGGATGGTCTGGCCGTTGGCGGCCAGCAGCGAGAAGAAATACTTGTCGTTTTTGGACTTCTTGAGTTCGAATTTTCCGGCCATGGCGGTGTCCTTAAGAAAAATTGAGTACACATGCTTGCCCTTCTTTGTAGCCCACCCGGGGCCGCGACGCAAGAACTTATTCCCGGGCCTGCTGCGGCGCGACCAGCCGCCGCCCGGGCGTCAGGCCCGGCGCTCGGCCAGGTATTTGAAGATGGCCGCGTCATCGAGCGCAGCCAGCCCGGCGCCATGCGCCTGGGCAAACACCTCGCTGGCACGCGCACCGAGCGGTCCCTCGAAACCGGCGGCCCGGGCGGCTTCCACGGCCAGCCGCGTGTCTTTCTCGAGCAGCGTCACATGCGCCCGCGGCGCGTAGTCGCCGGCGATCGCACGGCGCAGCCGGTCCGAGCCTATCCAGCTCTGGCCGCTCGACTGCTCGATCACGTCCAGCGTCCGGCCCGCGTCCAGGCCCAGCCGTTCGGCCAGCACGAGGACCTCGGCAGCGCCGACCAGGTTGATGCCGGCCAGCAGGTTGTTGACCAGCTTGGTGCGGGCGCCGTCGCCGGGCCGCTCGCTGATCCGAAAAACCTTGCCCGACAGGGCCTGCAGCAAGTCCGCCTGCTGCTCGTACACGGCCGGTGCACAGGCGACCATGAGGCTCATGGAGCCGTCGCGCGCGCGGGCCGGGCCGCCCGACATGGGGGCATCGACCGTGTGCACGCCCCGTTCAGCCAGGCGGGCCGCGACAGACTCGACCACCTGCGGTGCAATCGTCGGGCAAAGCAGCACGGTGTGCCCCGGCTGCAGCATGCAGGCCAGGCCGTCCGCCGCGAACAACACAGCCTCGGTCTGCGTGGCATCCACCACACACACCACAAATGCTACGGAATTGATAGCTGCTTGCGCAGGTCTGGCAAGGGCTGAAGCCCCTTTTCGTTCAAGATCGGCGACTTTGGCAGCATCGATGTCGCAGACCTGCACGGCCCAGCCCCGATCCAGCAGGTTGGCCGCCATGGCGCCGCCCATGTTGCCGGCGCCGATGATCGCAACGCTTTTTTTCTTCACTAGGATTGCACGAGCCGCTTGGCCTTGGAAATCGACATCAGTATCCCGACCGCCAGTCCCAGCGTCACCATGGCCGTGCCGCCGTAGCTGATGAAGGGAAGCGGTACGCCGACCACCGGCAGGATGCCGCTGACCATGCCCATGTTGACAAAGGCATAGGTGAAAAAGATCATGGTCACGGCCCCGGCAAGCAGGCGCGCGAACAGGGTGGGCGCCTCCAGCGCAATCACCAGGCCGCGGAAAATCAGGAAGATGAAGGCCACGATCAGTGCCAGGTTGCCGGCCAGGCCAAACTCCTCGGAGTAGGCCGCGAAGATGAAGTCGGTGGTGCGCTCGGGAATGAATTCCAGGTGGGTCTGCGTGCCCTGCATGAAGCCCTTGCCCAGCAGCCCCCCCGATCCGATGGCGATCATGCCCTGGATGATGTGAAAGCCCTTGCCCAGCGGGTCACGCGTCGGGTCCAGCAGGGTGCAGATGCGCTGCTGCTGGTAATCATGCAGGACCGGCCAGCGCATGCCCCTGGCGCAGAGCTCAGGCTCGAACCAGACCAGCAGCAGGATGCCTGCCAGACCCAGCAGCACCGGCGGCAGGATCAGCTTCCAGCTCAAACCGGCAAAAAAGATGACGGCGAGACCTGCCGCCAGCACCAGCAGCGAGGTGCCCAGGTCGGGCTGCTTCATGATCAGTCCGACCGGCAGCATCAGCAGCGCGCCGGCCACCAGGAAATCGAGCGGTCGCAACTGGCCCTCGCGTTTCTGGAACCACCAGGCCAACATCAGCGGCATGGCGATCTTCAGGATTTCGCTGGGCTGGATCACGATGCCCAGGTTGATCCAGCGTTTTGCGCCCTTTTTGGTGATGCCGAAAATCGCCACCGCGATCAGCAGGGCGACACCGGCCACGTAAAGCGGCACCGCAAGCGCCATCAGGCGCTGCGGCGGTATTTGCGCCACGACAAACATGATGAAGCCGGCAATCAGCATGTTGCGGCCATGGTCGATAAACCGCGTGCCGTGGTCATAACCCGACGAATACATGATCAGCAGCCCGGCGCCAGCCAGCAGGAAGACCGCAAACGCCAGCAGCCCGTCGAAGCCCTGGAACATCGGGGCGGCGCGCTGGAAAACTGAGGGTTTGTCGAAAACGGCGGACATGAGGAAGGATTATCTGCCAGCCTTGGGGCTGGCGGGGTGTCCGGACCCAGTTAACCCGGCATCACGCAGCGACCCTGGCTCGCTGTGGGCAGTAGTTAGAACTCCCCACTCCCAACCCCCCGCCCTTCCCTCGCCCCGCTGGGCGAGAGAAGGGAGCCTCATCTGGCCGCGTGCGCTGCTCTCGCGTGCACACATGACGGTCTGTTGGGAGTCCCGTCCTTGAAGCGCTGCGCGCTTCAAGGACTCCGGTTTCTTTTCCCCGCAGTGGTTTTCGGCTCCACCCTTCTGTATGCGCCGAGGAGCACAGGGCCAGACGGATCAGGGCGAGCGATTGTCTGAGCCGAAGGCGAGTTCGAGCTCGACCCCGGCTGGACCGAGCACCG
>JAUXPP010000021.1 GCA_030683705.1 Polaromonas sp.
TCAGCGACTCACGCTTGAAGTAGTCGCCAAAGCTCCAGTTGCCCAGCATCTCGAAAAAAGTGTGATGGCGCGCGGTGTAGCCGACGTTTTCCAGGTCGTTGTGTTTGCCGCCCGCACGCAGGCAGGCCTGCACCGACGCGGCCCGCACATAAGGGCGCTTGTCGGAGCCGAGGAACACGTCCTTGAACTGCACCATGCCCGAGTTGGTGAACATCAGGGTCGGGTCGTTGCCCGGCACCAGCGAGCTCGAGGCCACCACGGTGTGCCCCTTGGACGCGAAAAAGTCCAGAAAGCTCTTGCGGATATCGGCGACGGTGAAAGTGGGTGTGCTCATGGTGTGTGGGTTGCTGGTGGGCCGGCGCCGGCGGGCCTGCAGCCCGGAGCGGCCGACCGCACCGGTGGATGCGCGATTTGCCTAACGTTCGATTATAAGTTTGGACGGCCTCCCGGCGACCCGGGCCCTGCGCAAAGCCGTGGGAGGCGCTATGCTTGCAGGCTGTGCCCACCGGCCGCCCGGCATTGTCAGCAAGGCGGCGCTTCCGAAAGAGACCCCCATGGACATGAAGACCTCCCCCCTTTCGCTGCTCAAAGACCCCAGCCTGCTCAAGACCGACGCCCTGATCAATGGCCAGTGGCTCAAGGGCGCTTCCCGCTTCGACGTCAACGACCCCTCCACCGGCCTGAAACTCGCCGACGTGGCGAACCTGGGCGCCAAAGACACCGAAGACGCGATTGCCGCCGCCAACGCCGCCTGGCCGGCCTGGCGCAGCAAGACCGGCAAGGAGCGCCACGCCATTTTGCTCAAGTGGTACCAGTTGCTGATGGCCAATGTCGAGGACCTGGGCCGCATCATGACCGCCGAGCAGGGCAAACCGTTTGCCGAGGCCAAGGGCGAAGTGACCTACGGCGCGAGTTTCGTCGAGTGGTATGCCGAGGAAGCCAAACGCGTCAACGGCGAAACCCTGCCGCAGTTCGACAACAACCGCCGCCTGATGGTGCTCAAGCAGCCGATCGGCGTCTGCGCCGCCATCACGCCCTGGAACTTCCCGCTGGCCATGATCACGCGCAAGGTCGCACCAGCGCTGGCCGCCGGCTGCCCGGTGGTCATCAAGCCGGCCGAGCTGACGCCGCTGACGGCGCTGGCCGCGGCCGAGCTGGCCATGCGTGCCGGCGTCCCCGCCGGGGTACTGAACGTGCTGACCGCCGACAGCGACAACTCGATTGCCGCCGGCAAGGTCTTCTGCGCCAGCGACACCGTGCGCCACATCAGCTTCACCGGCTCCACCGAGGTCGGCCGCATCCTGATGGCGCAAAGCGCGCCTTCGATCAAGAAGCTGGCGCTGGAGCTGGGCGGCAACGCCCCCTTCATCGTGTTCGACGATGCCGACATCGACTCGGCCGTCGAAGGCGCCATGGCCAGCAAGTACCGCAACGCCGGCCAGACCTGCGTTTGCGCCAACCGCATTTATGTACAGGACGGCGTGTACGAACAGTTCGTGGAAAAATTCGCGGCCAAGGTCAAGCTGCTGAAAGTCGGCAACGGTTTCGAGGATGGCGTGGTGCAGGGCCCACTGATCGAGGATTCGGCGGTCGACAAGGTGCAGCGCCATGTGGACGACGCAATCGCCAAAGGCGGCAAGCTGCTGGCCGGCGGCAAACGCATGAAAGGCCAGTTCTTCGAGCCCACCGTGGTGGCGGAGGCCACCGGCGACATGCTCTGCGCCAAAGAGGAAACCTTCGGCCCGTTTGCGCCGGTGTTCCGCTTCAAGCACGAGCAGGAGGCGATAGCCGCCGCCAACAACACCGAGTTTGGTCTGGCCAGCTACTTCTACAGCCGCGACATCGGCCGCATCTACCGCGTCGCCGAGGCGCTGGAGTACGGCATGGTCGGCATCAACGCCGGCGTGATTGCCACCGAGCATGTCCCCTTTGGCGGCGTCAAGCAGTCGGGCCTGGGCCGCGAAGGCTCCAGCCACGGCATGGACGAGTACCTGGAAATGAAATACCTGTGCCTGGGAGACATTCAGAAATGATGAACCGCAGACTGCTTCTCCAGGCCGGCCTCGCCGGCGCCGCCACCCTGGCCGCTCCTTTTTTGATAGCTGCCCACGCACAGGGGACGGGCGCTGCAGGCCAAAAACGCCATAAACTCGTGATCCAGGTCAGCGACAACGACCCGGCCAAATGGAACCTGGCGCTGAACAACGCGAAAAACGTG
>JAUXPP010000024.1 GCA_030683705.1 Polaromonas sp.
CCAGCGACAGGCGCAGCCAGACAGGCTTGATGTAGTCCATCCAGATGTCGCGCATGCCGACCCAGACGTGGTACAGCAGGGCGAGGATGACCGTGAAGGTCAGCACCTTCATCCACTGCGCCGAGAAAATGCCGGCCCACTGGTCGTAGCCGATAGGGCCCTTGCTGAACAGCACGCGGGCCAGCAGCAGGAAGGTAAAAAGCGCCATCAGGACGGCGGTCACGCGCTGGGCCAGCCAGTCACGGGTGCCGTAGTGTGCGCCGACAACGAGGCGCTTGGAGCCGTAGTTCACAGACATGTCTTGCTCCTTGGGAATCAGTAGAGGCCGAACAGCTTGGCGCCCAGCACCCGCGTCAGCAGGATGCTCAGGGCCAGCGTGACCAGCGCGGTGCTTTTGCCGAACTCGTTGCTCAGGGAGTGGGTGGCGTCCATATAGAGATGGCGCAGGCCGGCAATGAAATGGTGCAGGTAGGCCCAGATCAGCGCCAGCGCGACCAGTTTCCAGATAAAACCCGGCAGGCCCAGCATGCCGATGTTGAAGGCTGCCTTGAAGCGCTCGAAGGACAACTCCGAGGAAATCGAGGTGTCGAACATCCAGATGATGAAGGGCATCAGCACAAACATGATGGCGCCACTTGCCCGGTGCAGGATGGAGACCCAGGCTGCCGGCGTCATGCGGTAGGTGGTCAGGTCCTTGAAGGCGTTGATGTTGCGGAACTCAGGCCGCTTGGGACGCTGTTTGGATGCCAGCTCTGTCATTGTTTGGCTTTCGTGGGAGGTCTGGTAACTGTCCGGTAACTGCCTGGTAACTACCTTGCAATTACAAGTAAAAACATGGGAATTCTATTGCAACGCAGCATCGATCCTGTGCCGGCCCCCGCTTGTCCGGAATCTTTTTGTCGGAAAAAGCCGGTTTGCCCCCTGAATATGGGCGATTGGCGTGAAATGAAGCGCGAAGCTGACACGATGTTTACAACTCATCCAGGCTGGCCAGCATCTGTGCCGCCCGCGCCTTCACGGCGTCCCTGTCTGCGGCGCTCATGCGCTGCAGGTTTTTCACCATCAGCGCCGTGCGCGGGTTGCCGGCGAAGGCGGCCTCGTGCCGGTCCAGGAAATTCCAGTACAGCGTGGTCATGGGGCAGGCTGTCGCACCGGTGCGTGTTTCAGGTTCGTAACGGCAGCCGCTGCAGTAGTTGCTCATGCGTTTGACATAGGCGCCGCTGGCCACATAGGGCTTGGAGGTGAAGCGCCCGCCGTTGGCAAACAGCGCCATGCCGGCGGTATTGGGCAGCTCCACCCATTCGACGGCGTCGACATACACCGCGAGGTACCAGTCACACAAGGCTTGCGGCTGGATCTGTGCCGTGATGCCGAACATGCCGGTGACCATCAGGCGCTGGATATGGTGCGAGTAGCCGTTGGCCAGCGTCTGGCTGATGCACTGGCGCATGCAGTTCATGCCAGTCTCGCCGGTCCAGTACCAGGCCGGCAGGGGCTGCTGGTGGCCGAAGTGGTTGGCCGTCTTGAGGTCCGGCATGTCCAGGAAGTAGACGCCGCGCATGAATTCCCGCCAGCCGAGCACCTGGCGGATAAAACCCTCGACACTGGCCAGCTCCAGGCCACGATCGCGCCAGGCCTGTTCGGCCGCGTGGATCACCTCCAGCGGGTTCAGCAGCTTGAGGTTCAGCGAGCTGGACAGCAACGCATGCCAGCCGAAGTCGAGATGCGTCCACATCGCATCCTGGTGGGCACCGAAGTGGGGCAGGCGGTGTTCCACGAAGTCGGCCAGCGCGTCCAGCGCCTGCGCACGCGTGACCGGCCAGTTGAAGCGCTGCAGGTCGCCCGGATGGCCGGCAAACCGTCGCTCGACCAGCGCGATCACCTCCCGGGTGATGGAGTCCTGCGCAAAGACGAGGGGCCGGGGCACGTTCTGCGGGCCGGCCCGGCCGAAACCCTTGCGGTTGTCGGCGTCGTAGTTCCACTGCCCGCCTTCGGGCTTGCCGCCACTCATCAAGACCTGGTAGTGCTGGCGCATGGTGCGGTAGAAAAACTCCATGCGCAGGCTGGTCGATTGCCCGGCCCAGTGGCGAAAGCGCGCCGGGCTGCATAAAAAGTGCCTGTCCTCGCGCCATTCCATCGCGGGGTGCCCGCCGGTCTTGAGGGCAGTATCCAGGCCCTGGCGCACCCGCAGGTCACCCGGCTCGACGCCGATCACTTTCAGCGGCTGGTGCTCCGCAATGGCGGCCAGCAAGCCGTCGGCCAGCGTGACATCCGCTTCCTGATCCAGCGCCCGGTAACAAAGCCGCCAGCCGCGTTGCCTCAGGGCCTGCGCAAAGTGCCGCATGGCGGAGAGAAACAGCACCGTGCGCGCCTTGTGCGACCAGACGTGGGTGGATTCCTCGCTGGCCTCGATCATCAGCACCCGGTCCTGGCTGGCGTCGAAGCCATCAAAGGCTGCGGAAGACTCGTCGAGCTGGTCGCCCAGAATCAGAACGAGGTGACGGCACAGGTGCTTTGTCATACCAGTCATTCTAAATTGTGACTGCTTGGTATTTCGTGGTGTCAGCGTTTGACCCGGTCCGGATTGCGGTTTTGGGGAGGGGATGCGTTGCCCGCTTGTGCGGCGCTGTGTTTGCCCGAACGGCAAGCCTCCGAGCAATATTTGACGGCTTCCCAGTTTTTGGCCCAGCTTTTGCGCCACACCATCTCGCGCCCACAAGCGCTGCAGGGCTTGCGCGGCAGCTCTGCCTTGTTGCCCCTGAATCCCATGTTCAACTGAGGGTGTTGTGGTAGTGGTGCGTGTCGGTGCGGTAGTAGCCGCGGCGCAGTTCCATGGGCACGTCGTTGTAGGTGTAGGCGATCCGCTCGACGCTCAGCAGGGGTGTGCCGCGCTCTACTTTCAGGAGCAGCTCACGCCCGTCAGACGCGGGTTCAGCGCGTATTTTCTCGTCAGCGCGGACCATGCGCACGTTGAATTCGGTTTCGAACAGTGCGTACATCGGGCCGTGGTAATCGGCCAGCCGTTCGGCGGTCAGGCCCTTGAAGGGCGCGGCCGGCAGCCAGATGTCTTCCAGGATGGTCGGGATGCCCGCAAAGCTGAGCACGCGGCGTGCATGTAACACCGCGTCGCCGGTGCGCAAGGCCAGGATGCGCGCGATCTCGGCACTGGCGCGCGCCCGCTTGCAGTCGATGATGTCGCGCTGGGCCGGACCTTCGCTGCCCGGCGTGCCGCTGTCGGGCACCAGCTTGAGGAAGCGGAACTGCACATGCTGCTCGGCATGGGTGGCCACGAAGGTGCCCTTGCCCTGGCGGCGCACCACCAGGTTGTCGGCCGCCAGTTCGTCGATGGCCTTGCGCACCGTGCCCTGGCTCACGCGGTAACGCGCGGCCAGGTCCATCTCGGACGGGATCGCTTCGCCGGGCTTCCATTCGCCCGACTGCAGGCTTTGCAGGATCAGGCCCTTGATCTGCTGGTACAGCGGGCTGAATGCCGGCGTGGCACCTGCAAAATCGTCGGCGGGCAAAGTGGGAAGGGCGGCCATGGGCGGTGGGAGTTGATTGGTTCCAATCATATCTTATATAAGACATAAGACAAATTGACGCCCTAGGGTTTTCGAGCGTAAAATCATGGGTTGAGTTAACGCAAAGCCGGCCCCGCAGTGACGCAGTTCACACGCTTTCCCGGGGCCTCCAGCGGCGCAATCCATCGATTCACAACTTTCCTGGAGTTTTCCATCATGAGCAAAAAACCCGTCCGCGTCGCCGTTACAGGGGCCGCCGGCCAGATCGGCTACGCGCTGCTGTTCCGTATTGCCTCCGGCGAAATGCTGGGCAAGGACCAGCCGGTGATCCTGCAATTGCTGGAAGTCCCGGTCGAAGGCCCGCAAAAGGCGCTCAGGGGCGTGATGATGGAACTCGACGACTGCGCCTTCCCTCTGCTGGTGGGCATGGAAGCTTACGATGATCCGATGAAGGCCTTCAAGGACGCCGACTACGCGCTGCTGGTCGGTTCGCGCCCGCGCGGCCCCGGCATGGAGCGTGCCGAGCTGCTGGCCGTCAACGGCGCCATCTTCACGGCCCAGGGCAAGGCACTGAACGCTGTGGCCAGCCGCAACGTCAAGGTGCTGGTCGTCGGCAACCCGGCCAACACCAATGCCTACATCGCGATGAAAAGCGCGCCGGACCTGCCACGCAAGAACTTCACCGCCATGCTGCGCCTGGACCACAACCGCGCCGCCAGCCAGCTCGCCGCCAAAACCGGCAAGGCCGTGGCCGACATCGAAAAACTCACGGTCTGGGGCAACCACTCGCCGACCATGTATGCCGACTACCGCTTTGCCACCATCAATGGCGAAAGCGTCGCCA